>JBIKNP010000006.1:0-102585 GCA_044358595.1 Methylacidiphilales bacterium | reverse complement strand
GGGGAACCCATGGATCGAATGCGCGAGTCGCTCTCGACCAAAACTCCTACTATGCCTGGAATCTGATTGGGGACTGGTCCCCTCTTTTTGCGGAGGATCGTTGGAAACTGACATTCAATGTCACGGGGGGCTCTGGGACGGGACAGGCGGAGGTAGAGGCACCCACCACTTATGTAACTACGGCTCTTTACTCTACATGGACTCTTATGGATCCGGTGACGTTAACTGGGCGGGCGGAGTATGTGCACACGAGCAACTATGTCTTGCCCATAAGCACTCGCCGTAGTGGAGGAGACTTCTACGACTACACGCTAACGCTGGCGGTGAAAATCACAGAGGAACTAGTTTGGCGGGGAGAAGGTAGGTTCGCCTGGGGGGCAGGAACAACGGCCTCGGTAAACTCCACTGAAACAAGCCTGCAGCAGGATCTCTACGCACCCGCCTCGAACTCGCTTTGGACTTTGGCTACAGAAGTTTACTACCGCTTTTAAACGGACTCTTTTTTCCAGATCTCCACCTTGGCCAGAACATCCTCGACAGTGATTCGACTCATTCGACCCTGTCGGTGTTGAAAGGTTATCTTCGGCTCTTCTCCGGCATTATGGAATGCATCGACGAGCAGGCGTGAATCTTGGCGCCAAGGACCGACCCGAGCCGGGCTGTTATATCCATAAAGGCCGATGACAGGTTTGCCGAGTGCGCAGGCGAGATGCAGGGGGCCGGTATCGGGCGAGATTACCAGGTCGCACCCATCAAGAATGGCGACGAGACGACGAAGACCACAGCCCAGTGCCTCCTTGGGGGGATGACGACACTCCTGAAGCATCTTCTTTCCCAAGGCGGTTTCCCGCGGGGAGTTGGCTCCGACAAGTATAGTGTGCAATCCGAACTGTTCGTATAAGGCATCGTTGAGCCGTACCCAAGAGTCGGGAATCCAATCCTTTTTTGGATTGCTGGTGCCTGCAACAAGGGCAACTCGTGGGGAAGGGAAGTGGCGGAAGAAGTGGGTTTGCCACTCCTGCTCTGATGGCCACGGCCCCAGATTCCACTCGATCGGTTCGCGGGGGATTTCCAGATAGTCGAGAAATTCAAGAAAGTGTTCTTGAACGTGTTGGATGGGCCTCTTGGGAAGATGGTGGTTATTGGCGAGCCAGTTGAACTCGCGAGCGCGACTGGGATCGAGCCCGATTTTGACAGGAGCACGGCAGAGCGCGGTGAGAAGGGTGGCTTTGAAGTAGCATTGGAGATCGAGCACTACGTCGAAAGGCCGATCCGCCAGTTCCATGGCCATTTTGACGAATCCTGCGAGGCCTGCTTTTCGTTGAAAAAGCAGAATTTCATCTACCGCAGGATGTCCTTGGATTAAGGCGGCGCCTGCTTCTTGAAGAAGCCAGGTGATATGGGATTGGGGACGATGCCTCTTAATCGCGTTGACGATGGGAAGGGCGTGGGTGACATCGCCCACTGCGCTGAGGAGAACGATACAGATTCGTGGGTTGGAGGAGAGTTTCATGAGGAGGGAAAGAGTTCCCGCCACAGAGAGGGAACTTCCATTTCAGTAAATCCGAGTGCACCGAGTTTTGCTAATTTAAGAAGAGAGCGAAGGAGGCGATTGCGGTTGGCGATATCGACCTGAGACGGGTTTTGGCGTTCGACCTGAATGGCGTCGACATCCAGAAGCCACGCATGGCTAGGGGATTGGGTGAGGAGAATATTCCGTGCGTTGCAATCGGGATGCAGGATCCCGTTTTGGCGGCATTTGTGAAACAACTTACGGATAGAGGAGAAAGCACGGCTGCGGGCGGGGGAGGATGGGCGTGTGGAGAGGAATGAGGCGAGATCTAGACTGTTGGGTATGTAGGAGGTCACGATGTCGATACGCCAAAGGGAACCTGCAGGATAAAAGAGGGCGGCTTGGATAAGAGGGGTAGGAATCTTTTTTGTGGTAAGGAGAGAGCTCCGTTCGATCTCCTTCAGAGCGCGATTGGTGTTGGTGTATAGATCTCTTGAAAACTTACCCCACATCCCGCCATGAACGCACGGGCGAACGACTAGTTGAGTGGTGGTGGTGATGGGGAAAAGGACTACGGGTGCGCGACCAGAGAAAAGGCGGTGTTGGGGGTGGCGACGTGCGGCCTGGCGTAGGGGGGCTTGGGGGTTAAGTTTTTTCCAAGTGGAGAGGAGGGGTTTGTGGATCGAGGGGCGAACCCAAGCTGGGCCTGTGGGAAGGGTGTGAAATTGAAACCCTTTCGGGCAGGAGAGGGGGGTCACGGCTGGAAGGGAGGAATGGGGAAAGGCGCGGGATCTCCCGTGCGCATGCTTTGGGCTAAAGTGGGATTCATTTTTCCTGCAACGCTCTCCCAGGTTTGGAGGAGATAGTTCAAGGGGGCGCGAGTAGTTTCGGTTGGCAGATTGGAGCAGTCGATCGCACGGCGAAGTGCATCACGGGGGGAAACCCCATCGGTTTGCAAAGAGTAAAGGGCAGCGAGGGCTTTGTCTCTGGTGCGGGCGCCTTGGGAGCCGGATAGGTTTTTTGGATCTAGTGCAGGTACGATTTTCTGAAGATAGTCTTCGATCCGGCGCTGGCGACGAGCCAGCTCTGCCTGTTGCTGGATTCGGCGTTGGGCTTGGGCATCCATGTTCGCTTGGACGGGAACAACTTGAGTCCAAGCGGTTGAGCCTAACAGGAGGCCCAAAGTGAAAAGAGTGAGGAGGGCCGACCGCACGTTACGGCTGGAGTAGAATAATTTCGTAGCGGATATCGATGCCATCAAGGCGTTCGTCCTGGGTGTTATCGAAGTTAGCCCGCATGGAATTTTGAATCGTGCTCACGATGGCTGCGTTGCCTTTGCGGGCAAGGACACCACGGGCGATTTTGTTTTCGGCTGCAGGAAAACCCTTTTGGCGCTCCAGTTTATCGAATCCAAGGGTGCGGTACGCTTTTTTTGGCTTACCCTTTTTCCAGATTTGGATTCCTTGTGCAGTGATGATCTCTTCATCCGACGAGGCAGCGACAGGAGCGTTAGTGGGTGCGGGGGGAGGGGTAGCAGGAAGGCGACCGGTTGGGTTGGTATCCTGCGCTTGGCAAAATGGTATCCAGAGGGTGAAGAGGGCAAGGAGGAGGTAATTCATACTGCCATGGTAGGTAGGAGATGAGTGAAATCGAGTCGTGATTTTTGCCGAATCGGAGGTAAGCCAAGTGAATGAAACACAAACAATTAACCCTAAAAACGGATCCGATAACGAAACTTCTTCTCGCTCTTGTTGCGGCGGGGCTTTGGTGGCACGCCTTTGCGCCTTGGGTGTCATCTTCAGCTCATGCGGATGGCATCACGAAGGTAGATGTGGTCTCGGTGGGTGGGGAAAAGCTGGGACTTGTCAGCCAGCAGGATGTGAACTCCGAAGAGCCGGACTCTTTTAAGCGGCAGGGAATCCCTGTCACGAATGTGAATACGAAATAGAGGAAATATTTATCTGCGGTAGCCTCTTCCGCTGCGACGGCGACGGCGGTAAGGGGCATGATGGGTTGAGGTGCGCCGACGCGTCACCTTTCGGGTAACGTGACCGACTGCTTGGATCAGGCCACGGGCCATCCAACTGATAGCGCTGAGAAGCTCGCCAATCGGCAGGCTGGGCAGCCGAAGTCCGCGTGGCTTGGCGGATTTAAGGCCGTGTTTGCCCTCGCGAGCGGCCCGTCGTTCCAACTCGTGATCGACCTGATGTCCGATTCGGCGGGCTTCTTCAATCGCCTCTTTCATTGAAAAAATAAAGCAGGGGATGGGTTGATCGGGCAGATGATCGAGACGGACTTTTTCCAAGGGAACGGGACGGACTCCATAACGACCTCCGGGTTTGCCGAGATCAGGATGGCCTTCGCCGGCATGAATGAGGACGACGGCAACTTTTGGGGTGTGGCCATATCCCTGTCGGATCATCTCTGCGGCGGAGCGGAGTTGTTTCGCGGCGCGGGAGACGGCGGAAGCGGAGCCTAGTCCGCTGAGTTTGAACTCAAATACTGCGGTGGCTTTATCTCCAGTAAAGGCCACGGCATCCAGTTCTCGGAATCGGTGACGTCCGCGATGATGGTCGTCGTGTTCGGGGTCTTGGTATCGCAAGATGCGGCGATCCCCAAGGTGAAAGTGGCGGGATAGAATGGAGCGAACGCCGAACTCTGCGGCAAAGCTGATGATCGAGAGGGCGGCAGGTTCAATTCGAACTTTGCCTTCCCGTTGGCGTTCCCGGCGACGCCGAAAAGCAAAGCCTTCGGACCAACGGAGATATTCGGCATCGTTGAAGGGAACGAGGTCGACTTTTCCGTAGTTGGGCAAAGAGGGTGGGGAGGAGTGGGAGTGGGGGTGCGAGTTCAGAAATTTATTTTCAGGGTTTTTTTGCTCCCACGACGCAACAGATTCCCGCGTTGCTGAGGGCTAGAGCCAAGGCGCCTGACCAAAACCACTCCCCGCCTGTGACGAATTTTTGGTAGGCGGCCCAGCAGAGGAGGGAGAGACCGCTTCCATTGAGGAGAAGGCCGAGAATGACCAAAGAGAGCCAACGAATCATGCAAATCCAAGGTAAACAGTTCCAGAAGAGGGGCAAGATAGGACAGAGGCGGAGGATTGACCCGAGGGATAAAAAAAGGGATTGTAGATGATGATGAAATTCTCGGAAATTGAGAAACAGCTAGGGGGAGAGGCAAAGAGCCTACTTGGGCACACTTGTAAGACGATAACCAAGGCGCGCCTGCATTTACCTGGGCCTGATTTTGTAAGTCGGGTTTGGCGGGATAGCGACCGATCGATCGCGGTTTTACGAAATCTGCAGACGACCTTCAGTCACGGGCGATTGGGGGGGACGGGCTATTTGTCGATCCTGCCTGTGGATCAAGGGATTGAGCATTCGGCTGGGGCATCCTTTGCGCCGAATCCCGACTATTTCGACCCAGAAAATATCGTTAAGTTGGCGATTGAGGGTGGTTGCAATGCCGTGACGTCGACGTTGGGGGTATTGGGAGCGGTAGCTCGAAAATATGCTCACCGGATTCCTTTTGTTTTAAAAATCAATCATAACGAGTTGCTGACCTATCCGAACGTGGCTGACCAGAAGCTGTTTGCCGGTGTGAAACAGGCATTTGATATGGGGGCGGTTGGTGTGGGAGCCACAATTTACTTTGGATCACCTGAATCGGGGCGGCAGATCGAGGAGATTTCCCGTTCGTTCGCGATTGCTCATGAGCTCGGCATGTACACGATCCTTTGGTGTTATATTCGAAATCCTGCATTTAAGACAAAGGAGAAGGATTATCATCTGTCGGCCGATCTGACCTCGCAGGCCAACCACATCGGATCGACTATCCAAGCCGATATTATCAAACAGAAGCTCCCGGAGAATAATGGGGGCTACAATGCGTTGAAGTTGGCGGGAAGTGATTATGGAAAGACCGATCCGCGGATTTATTCCGAGCTGACTTCGGATCATCCAATCGATCTTTGCCGATACCAGGTGTTGAACTGCTTTGCCGGCCGAGCGGGTCTGATTAATTCCGGTGGAGCTTCCGGTAAGAACGACATTGCTGAAGCGGTGAAGACAGCTGTCATCAACAAACGCGCGGGTGGCATGGGACTGATTTCCGGTCGCAAAGCATTTCAAAAGCCTCTGAAGGATGGGGTTGAGATTTTAAACGCGATTCAGGACGTTTATCTCGCCAAGGAGATCGACATCGCTTGATGTCCATTCGCGGGGACCGTGTCCACGCTCGGGTCTGGTGCTTTACGCCCAATCCCGTTCTCGAAACCAAGATCGAATCCCCTAGCGGACAAGTTGTTTCATCTGCAGCAGGGAAAGGTCACAACGTCGCTAGGCAACTTCACCGGTGGGGAGTCCCGGCCATCTCTGTGGTATGTAACGGTGGAGCTGAGGGAAAGGAATGGTTGGATCATGCTAGGAAAGAGGGGGTGAAAACTCTGCAGATTCCGGTTCGGGCTGGAATGAGGCAGGGGTGGGCTTGGTTGAAGGAAGGTGTAGAGCGGATCGATTTTTTTACGGAAGATTTGAAAGTCGGGAAAAGTGGCTGGCGAAAGATTAGGGATTTCTGGATACGGAATTGTAAGTCAGGGGACTGGTGGGTGGTGGCAGGAAGTTCGGCGACGGGCTGGCCGAAAGGTTGGTGGAAAAAAGTGATCGGGGATCTGCAAAAAAAAGGAGTCACTGTTGTGGTGGATAGCCGAGGGGCACTTTTACGGGAGGCGGTGCAGGCGGGGGCGGATTGGATCAAATGCAATCTTGCTGAGGCGGAAGCGACGACGGGAATGAAGGGAGTCGAGAGGTGTATCCCAAATCTGATAGGAAATGGAACGACGGGTGTGGTGGTGACTTTGGGGAAAAAGGGGTTGGTAGCCGAGGTGAACGGAGCCATGTTTTCGATTTCCGCAGCCAAGGTAAAGGTCAAGGATCCGACCGGTGCGGGCGATGTGGTCACTGCCGCGCTTGCTTATGGTGAGACCCGCGGGTGGACGATGGAGAAGACCTTGCGAATTGCGCTAGGAGTCGGCGCGCGGAAGGTCAGCCGCTGGGGTGATGTAGCCAAAGGTTGCCTGCGGGATTGAGTCGGGTGGGGGAAATCGCGTAGTATCTTTTTATGGGAAGACAGTGGTTACATGCAAAGAGGGAGGTTGCCTCCCTAAAAAAATCGAAGACAACCAGCAAGTTTGTTCGCGAGATCAGCCTTGCCGCTAGGCAGGGGGCCGATCCCACACTGAATGCCCGATTGGCAGCCGCATTAGAGCGAGCCCGCAAGGAAAGTGTATCCCGGGATATCATAGAACGTGCGATTCAGAAGGGATCTGGAACGGGGGAGGGAAAAGATTCGTTGGAGCACATGGTGTTTGAGGGCTACGCCCCACACAAAGTTCCTCTGATCGTGGAAGCGTATACAGATAATCACAACCGGACGGCTCCTGAGATTCGGGTGCTATTTAAGGCAGGATCTCTGGGTTCTTCCGGAAGCAATCGTTTCCTTTTTGATCAGGTGGGAATTGTGGAAGCGCATCATCCAAAAGCGGATACGGATCGGGAAACGGCGGCGATTGAGGCAGGGGCGAACGAAGTAGAGGCCTTATCCCATCAGCAAAATGATGATATTCCTGATGAGACCTGTGGGGCTCGATTTCTGACCGATCGTACGGCGATGCACGGGGTGGCGGATTGGCTCAAAAAGAATGGGTGGACCGTAGTGACGAGCGAATTGGGTTTTGTTCCGAAGAACTATCCTGAGCTGAGTGATGAAGCTCGTGGGGAAGTAGGAGCGTTTTTGCAATCGCTGGAAGATCACGATGACGTCCATCGGATCTGGGCGGCTGTTCGTTAGTTGTGCGCCGTTCCGGACGATCCGTCGCCAAAGCCGATCTACCCCAAAAAACTTGCCTGCACTGCGGGCGACCGTTTGCCTGGCGGAAAAAGTGGGAACGTGTTTGGGACGAGGTGAAGTACTGCAGTGATGCGTGCCGAAGGGGAAGTTATTCGTCCAGAAGGGCCTGAAAACGTAGACCCTTGATCTTGTCGAAATGTCGTCGATTCCGGGTGATCAGGGGTTTCTGGAGGGCTAATGCCGTGGCGGCGATCCAAAGATCATTTTGTCCCACGAGTTTGTAGGAAGGTTGATCCTGCAACGACGAGCAGAGGCGGGCGTAAAACGGGATGACCGGCTCGGCGTTCAGGATGGGTAACCCGATATGGAGGAACTGCCGAACTCGTTCTGGATCGTGTTTGGCCTTCTCGGCGCCGTGCCAGAACTCACCCAAAACAACCCAGGGGAGGCCGATTGATTGATCAGCGTTCCGTTTGGCGAAGGATTCAGCCCAGGACTGTTTTCTCCAGAGACCCACCAGCAGGGTCGTATCGGCAATCAGATCCATGGGTTATGTTTGGATGCTGACTTCTGGGTGATGGCTTTTTCCATCTTGTCGTTGCCCGGGAGACGGTCGGTTTGGTGGGTTTCCACAAAACGGAGGAAGGAGCCGAGGGTGCCGGGTTCGGGCACGACCCGTTTGACCACGCTCGAGAAGGATTCGTTCCCACCCTTTTTCCAGGCTTTCAACCGGGCGTAAGCAGGTTCATCCAAGGTGATTGTCTTCATGCATTCGTGTATACACGAGCAGGTGCATGAAGCAAGGATCAGAAAAGGAGCTGACGGTCAGCCGGAGATAGTTCCCGCCAGTGACTAGGTTTGAGGTCTCCTAATTCCAGAGCACCGATCCGGACACGCAGTAAACGCAGGGTGGGATGACCGACGGCAGCGGTCATTTTCCGAACCTGCCGGTTTTTGCCCTCCGTTAATTCGATGGCGATCCAGCGGTCAGGAATGGTCTTACGGACACGGATGGGTGGATCTCGTGGAGGGAGTTGGGGTTGGGGATCCAGAAGCCAGGCTCGGCAAGGAAGGGTCTGATGTTCGCCGATGGAGACTCCGTGGGAGAGTTTTTCTAAGGCGTTTGATGTCGGTATTCCTTCCACTTGAGCCCAGTAGCAACGGGGGTGGGCGTTTTGAGGATCGAGTAAGCGGGTGTTGAGGCCGGGTTCGTCGCTGAGGAGGAGTAGGCCCTCAGAATCGGCATCGAGTCGACCTAGTGGATAAATGTTTTTGGGGAAGCCAAATTCGGCGAGGGTACGGTTAGGGGAGCCATCGGGAGTAAACTGGGAAAGGACTCCGTACGGTTTATGGAATGCGATCAGCACATGAAAATCCGAAATTCTAGCGGAGAAGCTTTTCTTTCGTCGCTTGATCTAATGTAGGGGTGCTGAGGATAAATTGGCGGGCGGCGGCTGGATCGTACTGCAACCAACGCGTGACGGCCGCCTCTACAGCACTCTTTCGTGCGTTCGGGGAAGAAATATCGACCGCCCACTGCGCAGCGGCTCCTGCATCGTATGGGGAGAGAGAGCCACAGTAGGCGTTGAGGGCTGTATCCCGCAGGTCTGGGTCGTTTAAACTCCGAATCCATTGGCCAGCGGCTTGGGGATCGGTTCTGGCCCATGTGCCTGCGACGGCTCCAATGGCGGAGTTTCGATCTGGTTTCTTCGACAGGGAGAGGGACCAGCTGACAGCTTCCATGGGATCCATGGAGGTCCAGCGTCCTGCGACAGATCCAATGCGAGAGGTAAAGAAGGGTTGTCCCATGGGGCTGGCGAGCCAGTTCGCTGCCCCTTGGGGATCGCTTCCAATAAGAGAACCTAAGGCAGCCTCGAAAAACTTTCTCTGAATAGGCCCTTGGGCCAATTTGGAGCCGAGAGCGACCTCAGTGGATTGTCCTAACCCCCAAGCAAGAGCAGAGTTCGGATCTTTTCTCACCCAGTCGCCGGCCAATTTTGCCATCAGGGCCCACTGGACATCTCCTGGCTGTTGAATTAACCAGGCAGCAGCACCTGCCGGATCCCTTTTGGTCCATTCACCAAGAATTGCATCTAGAGTCTTTTCTCGAACCGGCCCAGAAAGCGATCTGGCCCACTTCATAGCTGTTTGAAAATTCTTTGTGGCGTGAGGTGGGGCAGTGGCGGCACTGGCAATACCGCGAGCCGAAGCAGGCCGAAGGGAGGCGATACTTTTTGCAGCGGCCGTGGAATCTTTCTTGGCCCAAACGCTATAGACAGTGCTGATGGAGGAGTCACGAAGGGAGGGAGAACCAAGGTTTCCCGCCCAGCGTCCGGCGGATGCAGGATCCCCCGTTGCCCAAATGGATAGGGCTTCCAAAAGAAGGCTCTCCTCGGCTCCTTGAAGTGCCGCTGTATACGCATATTGGCAGGCGAGTTGAGGTTCGAGGCTGGCCCAGCGCTGGACAAGCCAGTGCTCCACCTGGTCCGCGGCGGCTCCAGGAGACCAGGTGGGCAGTTGGGAAAGCCGGCTTCGTACTTCTGAGAGAGAAAGGGAGCGAATCGTCTTCTCGTCCCATTTCGGCTGACTCTTTGCGGCAAGATTACCTTGGGGTTGTGTCGACTTACCCTTTTTCTCGAGGGGCTTGGGTGTGGGGTCTAAGTCAGGTGACTGTTCTGTCGGGCTGGTCGATTCCCCAAGAGGACTGAAAAAAAGAGGACGGCCAAAAAAAGTTCCAATGACAAAACCAACAAAGAGGGCTGCAGGAATAAAAAGAGAGCGAGCGGGGTGCTCTACTTTTGGGCTTCGAGAAACCTGAGGGCGTTTTGACGGATCTGCTTCTGATCGGCGGGGGTTTTTTTGTCCCATAAACTAACCATCATACCGATCCGCGGGTTTTTGCCAAAGCGCTTTGCGTGTTGCCCGAAAAAGTTCCAGTAAAGGGAGTGAAAAGGGCAGGCATCCGGGCCTTCTTTCTTTTTGGGGTCGAACCGGCATGACGCACAGTGGTTGCCCATCTTTTCCTGATAGGCGGCTCCTGCTGCGTAAGGTTTTGTGGCAAAAAATCCGCCATCGGCAAAAAGGATCATCCCGAGCACGTTGGGGGCCATGACCCAGTCGTAGGCATCGAGGTACATCTCCGTGTACCAGCGAAGAACGGCTTGGGGCTCGTAGCCTCCCAAGAGAAAGTAGTTTCCTAAAACCATGAGACGCTGGATGTGATGATTGTAAGCGTGGTCAACGGCGCCATGAATGGCCTGCGAAACGCAGCGCATGTCGGTATCCCCCGTATAGGCCCAACGGGGGAGGGGGCGAGTGGCTTCAAGAAAGTTTACGTTTCGATACTCGGGCATTTTGAGCCAGTAGATTCCATGAATGAATTCCCGCCAGCCGAGGATTTGGCGGATGAATCCCTCTACCGAGTTCAGGGGTGCTTTGCCCTCGCGATACGCTTTTTCTGCGGCGTCGATGCACTCCTGTGGAGAGAGGAGGCCGAGATTGAGAAAGGGGGAGAGGACCGAGTGAAAGAGGACGGACTGTCCCTCCACCATCGTGTCTTCCCAAGGGCCAAACTTTTCGAGCCGTTGTCGAATGAAAACCTTTAACCACTCCAGGGCGCCTTCTCGGGTTGCAGGGATCCAGAGGTCGGCTCCTTTTCCAGGGTGATCGGGAAAGAACTGTGCCACCTCTTTGGCAACTCGGACAACGAGTGGGTCTTTGGTTGGAGATGGAAGGGGAGGAATGACGGGTTTTTCCCTTGCGAATTCACGAAAGGTACGTCGGTTTTGATCGTCTAGGTTCCAGTCACCGCCTTCGGGTTTGCCGTTGGAATCGAGCAGGATCTTTCGCTCTGTTCGTAGACGACGATAGTGAGATTCCATTAAGAGGCTTTTCTTCCCCTGAGCCCACGATTGAAACTCTGCTCGGGGCACGAGAAACTGTGGGCTTAGGTGGCTTTGGACGGGAATTCCCAGTTTCTTGGATAGCGCAGGGAGGGAGTGGTAGGTGTCGTACTCGTTGGGGTCAAGAAGGTGAATTTCGCGAATACGATGTTTTTGAATCCAATCAGCGAGTACGGAGGTATAATCGGAATTTTTGGGAAGGTCGGTTAAGTGGTGATAGAGAACGTGGTGCTTCTTCTTTTTTAATCCCGCGGCGTAGTGGCGCATAGCCGAGTAGAGAAGGGTTAATTTTTGTTGATGGTACCGAATGTGGGAACCGCGTGGTGCAGACTCAATCATACCGACGAGAAGATCGGGACTGGTGGTGAGAAGAAGGGGGTGGTCAGGGAGGAGTTGGTCACCTAGGACCCAGATAAGGCGCATAGATCAAGGGTAGAGGAAATCCGAGTGCGTCAAGGCTGTGGTAAGAGATTTCTTGTTCTTAGGGATAAGCGGGGAATGATAGAGAAATGCTGACATTTCCTGAGGAGATCGTTCTTTTGGCTTTGGATGACAAAACGGGGAAATTTGTGGATCTACCGCCTTTGGCGATGGATCAGGCATTGGCGGGTGCCGCCTTACTGGAGTTAGCTTTCCAAAATCGGATTGATACCGATTTAACCCATTTGAGTTTGGTAAACCCCAAGCCGACAGGGGAGGAAATGCTGGACCCGCTTTTGGAGAAAATTGTAACGGCAAAAGATAAGAAGGATGCAAAGTATTGGGTGGGGGTCTTTTCCGCCGATGGGGAGAAGATTCGCGAGAAGGTGCTACGCCGGCTGGTTCAGCGTGGTGTCTTAAAGCAGGAGGAGAAGAAGATTTTGTGGGTAATCCCGGGGCGTCGCTACCCGATGGTCAATGATCAGGAAGAGAGAGAGGTGCGGAAGCGGATTCGATCTGTGGTTGTGGATGGGGAAGTGCCAGAGCCTCGTGACGTCGTTTTAGTGAGCTTGGGGAGTGCTTGTCAGCTTTTGAGGTCTGTCTTTACGGATGCCGATCTTCTGAAATACAGTGCAAGAATTGCGGAGGTTTCGAAGATGGATCTGATTGGAAGAGCAGTTTCGAAGTCGGTTGCTGAGGTTCAGGAAGCGGTGATGCGAGCGGTACTGTATTCGGTCTAAAACTTTCCGCACCCACAAGAACCGGGGCCACACCCGTGGGTTGAGGTCGATGGAGAGGATGCCTTTGTTGAGCCGAGAATTCCCAGTCCGCCAGAAATGATTCTTCGAACGGGTTGGCCTGTTTTTGGATGGCGGGTGAGGGGCGAATCCTTCATCGAGTGTTGAATTTCAAACTGAACGGGGAGTTCGCCGTCTTTCGAGGGGATTGTTTCATACACGTAGGTAGCCATGGGGATAGATTAAGGTAAGATACGGCGAAGGACCGAGAAAAAAGAGGCATCGAAATGCAGATCATTTGCTCTGCGCAGGAAATAAGCCAAGGTTGGTGTATGCGTGCCGACGATTTTCAGTATGCGCTTGAGAATACGAAGGTGATTCTTCCTCCGCAAAAGAGGTTGGAAACCTTTGGTACGACGATTCTGAATTACCACTTAATTACCGAGGAGATGGATGCTGTGAATCGCATGCTGGTTCGGGAAGGGCGAATTCATGCGCAGAAGCCTGAACTGGTGACTCCGGATAGTTTTGCGAAGTTGCTCCTCGATGGTTTTGGGGAGAAGGCGGAGAGATATGCGGATGCTGTCAGTGAGTTTGCGTCCCAGATTGCGATTCTGAAGTACGGGTTTTCCTTTCGAAAGAATGAGACGCGGCGGTATGAGGTGTCAGGGGCTTTAGCTGAAGTTTCTGATAAGGTTAGGGCTGAAGTGGAGGCAAAAGGGGATCCTTTAGCCGCGGTTCTGACAGGTGTGGATGACGGTTGGGAGGTTTGCTTGCTCAAATTCGCGCTCGATATGGTATTGGCTTCGGGTGGGGATCACGTTCGTGATTTGCGCCGACGCGGTTTGCTCTAGTCGAAGTAAGACTCGGATTCGTTGGTTTGAGAGTTAGGGTGGATGAGTGAAATCGATAACCAAGGCGTGGCTGGGATGGGCGGGACGGGTGGTATTGACCTTTGGGGCGGTATGGTTTTTGGCCACCAAGCTTAACTGGGGTGAATTTTGGGAGATTGTCCGTCAGGCAGATCCCCGTTGGTTGGGCTTCGCTGTAATGACGTATGGGGGAGTGGTGGTGATCTCAATTGTAAGGTGGCACCTGCTTTTGGAGGTCGCAGGGGTGGCCGTTGGGTGGGGTCGAACTGCACAACTTTCGATGGCGGGACTTTTTTTCAACAGCGTTTTGCCGGGAATGATGGGGGGTGATGTCATGAGGGCGTACTGGGCGGCCCAGGATGCTCCGCAGGCCCGACCCGCGGCTGTGGTCTCAATTTTATTGGAGCGAGTGTTGGGGTTGAGTGCGACCGTTGCAGTGGGTGCGACCCTGATCTTGCCCCACTGGAGCGATCTGGTGAGTCATCCTGTCACAAAAGCGGGTGCGTTCGCGTTTGTCGTCGTTTCAGGGGTTCTTCTGGTTCTCCTATTCCTTTTGGCAAATCCGCAATCCGGAAAGGTTTTGAGGGGCAAAGAAAAGTCTGGGTGGAGAAGAGTTGCTGGTGAGGGTGCAGAGGCGTGTCACATTTGTTTGACGCATCCAGTTGGGGCAGGGGCGGGATTGGGGCTGAGTGTATTAGCACAGATTTTGTTGGTCTCCCTTTTCTACTGCGTATCTCAGGCGATGGGACTGGATGTTGGTTATTGGCAGTTGGCTTCGGTTCTTCCGATGGTTGCGATGATTACTGTGTTGCCGATTACTTGGAATGGGCTGGGCCTTCGGGAAGCTGCCTTTGTAACTTTTTTAGGAACCTTTGGAATTGCTACGGCACAATCGGTGGCTCTTTCCCTGACGGGATTTGCGGTGATTCTTCTGTGGAATCTTTTCGGGGGCCTTGTTTATCTGGTGGCAGGAGTCGGACGTAAATGAGTTTAGGTCTTACCCTTCCGACCTAGATGGGTTCGTAGGAAGGGGGCGGTGCGTGAAGTTTTTGATGTGGCTACCTGTTCGGGGGTTCCTTGCGCCATAATGGTTCCTCCGGCCTCGCCGCTTTCAGGGCCGATATCGATCAGATAGTCGGCTTCTGCCAGTACATCGAGGTGATGCTCGATGACCACCACGCTGTGTCCTGATTCGACAAGCCGGTGCATGAGGTCGAGTAAGCGGCGAACATCCTCCAAGTGAAGGCCTACGGTAGGCTCCTCCAGAAGAAAAAGGTGATGTGCGGGGCGACGTGCTCTTCCTTTGGCGTGAGCGTGATCGGCCGCGATCTGGGCCGATGCTAGTTCGGTCACTAATTTCAGACGTTGGGCTTCGCCACCCGAGAGAGTCGGGCTGGTTTGACCCAACAGAAGATACCCGAGGCCTGTTTCTTTCATCAGTCGGCATGGGGTAGCAATCCGAGGGTGAGGGGCAAAAAACTCGGCCGCTTTTTCTGCGGAGAGTGCTAGAGCCTGCTGAATCGATATGTCTCGGTAGCGAATGGCAAGAATTTCGGGTTTCCAGCGCATACCATTACACTCCTCGCAACGTACGTCCGCGGGGGGAAGGAAACTCATTTGCACCCGAATCGTGCCCGCACCATCACACGCAGGGCACCGGCCAGGACCTGCATTGTGCGAGAAGTGGGATGCGGTAAAGCCAGACTGTTTTGATATGGGCAAAGCCGCAAAGAGGGTTCGAAGATCGTCCATTAGCCCCAAGTAAGTTGCCACGGTGGAGCGGGGTGTTTTTCCGATGGGGGACTGGTCGACCTCAACCACGCGGTCAATCGAATCGGCTCCACGGACTGATTCCCACCTAGGATCCTTTCGGCTTCGTTCAGGAGATGTTGCAGGAATTAGAATTTCCCGAGCTAAGGTGCTTTTTCCTGATCCACTAACACCTGAAAGTGCTGTGAGGCGATGTAGGGGGATCGAGACATCCATTCCGGAGATATTTCGCGCCTTAGCGCCTTTAATCTTAATCCAAGAGGTCGAGGAATCGATCGGGCGTCGGTGTCCACGGGCGGGATGTTGAATCGGTTCGCCCAGAAGGCGGGCGGTGGCCGAGCGACCTTTGGAGTCGATCTCTTTCCAGGTTCCTTGGGCCACAATTTCTCCGCCATGAATTCCTGCTCCTGGGCCAAGATCGATGATGTGGTCGGCGGCTCGCATGGTGTCCTCATCGTGCTCGACGACGACGAGGGAGTTTCCACGGTCCCGCAAATCTCGAAGAATGCCTAAAAGTTTCTGATTGTCTCGGGGATGAAGCCCGATTGTGGGTTCATCGAGAACATACAAGACACCCTGGAGATTTGAGCCAAGTTGGGCGGCAAGTCGGATTCGTTGAGATTCGCCACCGGATAGGGTCGGGGCGGAGCGATCGAGATTCAGGTAATCGAGTCCAACCTTACGCAGGAAGGCGAGACGTTGAAGAATCTCTGGTTGGATATCCCGAACGATGGCGGCTTCCCGGCCTGAAAACTTTACCTTTGAGAAGAAGGTCTCGAAGTTGCGAACGGATAGGGAGTTGATTTCTGGAATGGTTTTTCCAGCAAAGCGGACAGAGCGTGCGATGGGATTCAGGCGAGCCCCTTGGCAGGATGGGCAGGGAAGAAGATCACCATCAGGAATCTCTTCACGCGCAAGTTCCAGCTGCTGTTCTCGTTCAGCCTCATCCTCGGAATCGGGTTCGGGAGGTTTTGCCACTATGGTTCCGTATCCTTGGCAGTCGGAGCACCATCCGTGAGGGCTATTAAAAGAGAATAGTCGGGGATCGAGTTCGTCAAAGGAACGGCCTGTGGCTGGGCAGAAAAGGTGGTGGCTGTGGATTGTGGATTTTCCTTGGCGATCGATGGCATACAAGGTGCCTTTGCCTAGGGACAAAGCCTGGGATACGAGGATGGGGAGATCCTTTTGTTTGGGTGCGAGCTGGGCAACAAGAACCTCGATGTGATGCTCTTTGTAGCGGTCGAGAGGTTGAAACTTATCTGGCTCAACCCATTTTCCATCCACCCGGAGAAGTTTGTAACCTTTTTTCACGGCCCAGCGTGCGATTTCCGTGTGAAAACCTTTTCGCCCCCGAATGAGAGGTGCGAGGAGATCAAGGCGCTTGGATTTCTTTAACTGTTTTTGAATCCGTAGGATGATGTCAGAGGTGTTTTGTCGGATGGCGGCCTCGCCTGTGTCGGGATCGTGCTGAACTCCAAGTTTTGCATAGAGAAGACGAAGAAACTGATAAAGCTCCGTAACCGTAGCGACGGTGGATTTGCGGCCTCCTCGAGTCGTGCGCTGTTCGATTGCGACGGAGGGGGGTAAACCTAGGATCGAATCGACATCAGGTTTTTCCAGCTGTTCGACAAACTGTCGTGCATAGGTATTGAGGCAATCGAGGTATCGGCGTTGGCCTTCGCTAAACAGAAGGTCAAAGGCAAGAGTGCTTTTTCCCGACCCAGACAGACCTGTGACTACGACCATTTTGTGGCGAGGAATACTTAGGTCGAAATTCTTTAAGTTATGGTGACGAGCACCACGGACGACCATTTCTTCTGATGAGATCTTTTTTGAGGATTGCGGTGCAACTTCATGAAGGCGGAGGGATGGGGTATTTTTCTTGGAAAGGAGAGGGGCAAGGAAAGTGGCGGTATGGCTTTTCGGAGTTTGGGCGACCTCCTCAGGAATTCCTGATGCGATGAGTTTGCCGCCTGCAGATCCTGCTTCAGGACCGAGATCGAGAACCCAGTCGGCATTCTTCAGGACATCCATGTGGTGCTCAATGACGAGGAGAGAGGCTCCTTGATCCACAAGGCGGTGCAAGAGGCGGATGAGGAGGGCAACATCGTCCAGGTGTAACCCAGTTGTGGGTTCATCTAAGATGAGAAGAGGTGATGTGTTAGGCGGGGTGGAAGTGCTTTTCTTTTTGCCTTTGCGTGGAGTTTCGTCGGTTTGATTCTGCGGAGCAAGGTGGGCAACCAGTTTAAGTCGCTGGGCCTCTCCTCCTGAAAGTTGGCTCAAGGGTTGGCCACAGCGTAGGTATCCGAGGCCGACCTCGCTTAAAAGAGAGAGGGCTTGGCAGATTCTTTGGTGGCATTCTCGTGCTCTGGGGGTGAGAGATTCGTGAGGGGCAAAGTGGAGCAGAGCCTCGGCGGCACTCATTTCGAGGAGTTGGCTGATCGACTTTCCTCGGTAGGGAGCGGCGAGAACGTGGGGTTGGAAGCGGTGGCCTTCGCAGGTTGGGCATGTAACGAAGACATCCGAGAGAAATTGCATGGAAACTTTCTCGTACCCCATACCTCCGCAACGCTCGCATCGACCTCCGCCCGCATTGAAGGAGAAGGCGGATGCGGCAAGTCCTGCGCTTTGGGCTTCCTCGGTTGAGGCGTAAAGTTCGCGAACGAGATCGTGAATATCGAGATAGAGTAGGGGGGTTGAGCGAGGGGTTTGGGAGAGGGGGGATTGGTCCACAAGGAGAACATCGGAGATGGTGTCGTGTCCCGTGATGGATTTGACGGAAGGTAGATTTTCAACAGCCCGCCCCATTTGATGGAGAAGGGTTTTGTAAATGACCTCGTGGACGAGGGTGCTTTTGCCTGAACCGCTGACTCCAGAAACGGCGACAAGACGGCGCAGAGGAAAAGAGGCGGTTAGATTTTTCAGATTATGGCAATCGGCTCCTTGGACACGGAGCCAAGGGTGACCTTTAGGTGGGCATGGACGACGAGTGGTAGGCAGTGGAATTGTACGACGGCCTGAGAGGTAGGCGCCTGTAGGTGAGTTTTTCACTTTGAGGAGACCTGCAGGTGGTCCTGCATAGAGGAGTTGACCCCCTTCACCTCCTGAGCCTGGCCCGAGTTCTAAGATGTTTTCGGCAGATCGAATGACCGTTTCATCGTGTTCGACGACCAGAACGGTGTTTCCTGCGGCACGAAGCTCCCGCAAGAGATCGAGGAGGCGTCCGGTATCCCGCGGGTGAAGGCCAATACTGGGTTCATCCAGAACAAACAAGGTGCCTGTAAGGCCTGTGCCCAAGCAGCCGGTTAGGTTGACGCGCTGGAGTTCTCCCCCTGAGAGAGTGCGTGTGGGGCGATCCAGCGTGAGGTAGCCAAGTCCGACGCTTAAAAGAAAGCGAAGTCGGTGACGGATGTTTTCGAGCGGGGTTTGTGCTGAGACATCGTTGGTTTTGATTTTCTGAAGAAGAGTGGATAGCTCGGTTAAGGATAGGGAGTTAAGTTCGGGAAGTGTTTTGCCTGAGAGCTGCCAGTACGTGGTTTCAGGGCGGTAGCGCTGGCCGCTACAGGTTGGGCAGGGGCGATAGGCGCGGTAGCGTGCAAGGAGGATACGGACATGCATTTTGTAGGTTTTTGTTTCCAGCCAGCGGAAAAAACCGCGAACGCCGTACCAGTCGCCTGAATCCCACAATTCAGAAAGTTCACGACTCGAGCCATCTTGGCCTTCGAGGACAAATTTCTGGTGAGCGGGCGAGAGTTCGCAAAAAGGAACTTCCAAGGGAATGCGATTTTTGCGGCAGGCTTTTTCGAGATCCTGCTGGCACTCTTCGAAGCTGGCCGTTTGCCAAGGTTTTACGACGCCCCCGGCGATAGTAAGAGTGCGGTCGGGGAGAGCCAGAGATTCATCAATTTCGATGATTCGACCGAATCCGCGGCAAGCTGGACAAGCGCCGAGGGGATGATTGAAAGAAAAGAGGGCGGGCGTAGGCTGGTGAAAATCACGTTGATCGCGTGGGCAGTAGTAGCGATCCGAGAAGAGATGAACGTGGGAGGAGTCTTGAGTGAGGGATATTGCGGCCACACCCCGTCCGTATTTGAGGCTGGAGGTAATCGCTTCGATGAGTCGGGATTGAGAGGAGCGGGAGAGGGTTAAGCGATCTTGAATGACGTGGACGATCAGATTTTGTTCTGGAGGAGTTTGTTTGAAGGCTTGGGCGAGGGCTTCAAGGCCCGTGGGTTCGTCGAGGCGATGGGGTTTTCCATTCAAGAGAGCTCGGCGGAATCCTTGGCGAGCGAGGAAGGCGGCGGCTTCGTCTGCAGGCGTTTTTTGTGGAAAAGGAATACGAAAGAGAAACCAAGCCTCTTGATTGGGGTGGATTTTGAGGAGTTCACTCAGGATGGAGTGTGGAGTCCAAGGCTTGATGGGTTCAGAGCAGTCGGGGCAGGTGAGCTGAGCTAGTCGCGGAAAGATGAGTTTAAGATGGTCTGCAATTTCTGTGACAGTACCGACGGTGCTGCGGGAAGAGCGAACCTGGTTGCTTTGGCCAAGGGCGATGGCGGGTGGAATGCCTTCGATTCGATCGACGCGGGGTCGATCCATTCGCTCGAGGAACTGTCGGGTGTAGGGGCTGAAGGTTTCCGCATAACGGCGTTGGCCTTCGGCGTAGAGGGTGTCGAAGGCGAGGGAGGACTTTCCTGATCCGGACGGGCCCGTAAGGACATGAAACATCCCCAGAGGCAGGTCGAAGGTTAAGTTTTTGAGATTATTCTGGGTAGCGCCTTCGACTCGAATGAAACCTGATGCATGCATGGGGTGCGTAGATTAGCCCTATCTGGCGCGATAACAAATGAGAGAGTTGGTATTCGTTGAAGAAAGTTTATAACGGATCCGTGCAACATCGGCTTAAAAAGCTGCTTCACCGGATGAGGCTGAGTCCGGAACATATCCAGGCAGGGAAGGTGGGGAAGTGGTTGGGAAAGCACGGGGTGAATCCAGACCTATGGAGTTTTCGTAGGGGTCCAGTAGCGAGGGCCATGGTGGCGGGGTTGTTGCCTGCCACGAGTCCTTTCCTGGGGTTACATCATATTTTAGCGGTTGTGCTCGCAGTGCTTCTACGAGCAAATGTGCCCACGGTGGTGGTGCTCCAAGCGGCAAATAACCCTTTGACGATTCCTATCTACTACACAATGGCGTATCAAGTAGGGGAAGTTTTGTTGGGTAGACCTGCAAAATATGAGACTCACATTGCGGAAAAGATTAAGAAACTAGATGAGACGGAGGGGATTCAAGCGAAGTTGAGGATGTTGGCGGGGGAGTTGGCTATGGTGGCGGTTCCGTTGATGGTGGGGTGTACCGTGATTGGGGTGGTCGTTTCAGTTGCTGGGTATGGGCTGATCTATGCGATATGGCCGGATGAGCCCGGGGAAAAGAGGGAGGGAGGGTAGCTCCTCCGAGGTAGAAGAAAAAATCAGCTAAACGGATCGCTCGCGTGAGGAACTACGAAGGTGGATGGTTTTGTGTTCGAGATCGTGAACTGCACGTATGTAGCGGACGGTACGGCTGCGGGCGCGCATGAGGATTGAATGGGTGATGGCTTTGTGACCGATGAGTTTGACCCCGGGTAAAAGAGGGCTTTCGATAATTCCTGTCGCGCAAAAGATCGCACTCTTTCCTGTTACAATATCAGCAGAGCGAAATATGGTTTGAATCTCTTTTTCAGAAACGCCATGGACTTCGCGGGCTTTCGCCTCGGGATTGGGAAACCACATGCGGAGCTGGATTTCTCCTCCCAATGAGTGAAGAGCCGTGGCGGTGAGAACTCCTTCGGGAGATCCACCAATTCCAACATAGAGGTCGATACCTGAATCCGGAAGGGAGGGGGCGACGGCGGCTGTGATGTCTCCATCCGCAATCGTTCGAAGGGAGGCCCCTGCACGTCGAATGGACTCAATGAAGGCTTGGTTGCGGGGGCGATCGAGGACGAGGACAACGAGTTCGCCTATCCTTTTGTGAAGAATCTTTGCAAGCCGTTGGAGCGTATCCTCGAGCGGGGCATCCAGGAAGTTCGCATGGGGGTCTTGTTTGGAGAGAGCCTGTGACACTGCGGGCCCATAGGCGATTTTGTGGGAGTAGTAGCTAGGAATATTTCGCATGGCTGGTTGTTTGCTGTCGGAGGAGACCTCTGTAGCTGCCATGACGGAGATTGCGTTAGGGGATCCTTTGGAGAGATTCGTGGTTCCGTCCACTGGATCGAGGGCGATATTAAAGCGGGGTGCCGTAGGCCCCCATTTTCCGAGTCGATCGCCTAAAAAAATTCCAGGGGCCTGATCTTTGATTCCCTCCCCGATGACTACCTCGCCGCGAATATCCACGAGGTCAAATACACCTTGAATCGCATCGCATGCGGCCGCATCAGCAGCGTTTTTATCTCCCTGCCCAATGAACCGCATTGCGTTAAGGGCCGCGTTTTCAGTGGCTCGAACAAATTCGAATTCAATCGTGCGTTCAGGATCAAGCATAAGGGTTTGATTGTAAGGGATTAAGTTGAATATCCAAGGTCAGTTTTTTGGTCTATGAGGCGGTAGCTTGACTAGGGAGATGGTTGGTATTAAATACGTTCTTATGCGTAAATTGTTGATTCTGGCTATTTTCGGCTTACTGAGCGATTCGCTTCAAGCCGAGGATAGTTCGGGCGTTCCTGATTTTCGGCCAGCGAAGGTGGAACCGACAACCGTTGGAGCCGAGGCCCCTGCGGCGGATGTTGTGCGAGTTCCAGATGGGATGAAGGTCGACCTGCCTGTCGAGCAGGACGAGTCCGTTAGTTTGAATAAAATTTATACGTACTTAAATGACCCAACACGCAACAAACCAGCCCTCGGAAATGGGATGATGATGTATGAGCCCAAGTATTGGGATCACGGCGCCATTTCGGCTAAAGACAAGTTGGATCGTCGTGGAAATATCTTTGTGATCAATTGGCAGAACGATGGGCAACCGGGTGACTTCACTGTTCGGCTCGATTATCGGCAAGCGATGACCCGAGAGAGAGTGATGACACAGACCCAGGAGTACAAAAACTTTGATGGTTATGAAAAGACTGTCATCAAAGTCACGGGTGACGAATATCTCCGTGGCGGAGTAGTTCACTCTTGGCGAATTTCGATCGTGAGAGATGGGAAAATTGTTGCTCAGAAAAAATCATTTATCTGGTAAAGGAAAGTTGGTTCGTGGCCTTGTTTTTAGCAGGTCATTACTTAGGATGATTTCATGGTGACGTGTAAAGGGGGGCATGAGGAGAGACTTTCAGAGGAGATCGAAAGAGAGCACGAGATCCGAAACTTAAAGGAGACCGTGTCAGCACTGAGGGATGCCTTGGAAAAACAGAAGGCGGGCACCGCCCAAGAGGTGGCTTTGGCCGTTGCCGAGGCTCATAACGAAGTTCGAGATCTTAAGGGAACCATTGCTGAGATGAGAGATGAACTTGAGCGGCGCAAAGCCGCAGGAGAAGAGGGGGTGCAGAAAGTCGTTGCTCAATCGGCCGAGGAAAGTCGACAGCTCCAATCCTCCATTCAGGCATTGCGAGATCAGTTGGAGATGGAAAAGGCGAGGCATAGTGAGGCGGAACAGCTCAAGCGAAGAACCCACCGGGACGAGACGGCGGAGTTAGAGAAAACGATTCAGAGAATCCGCGGGGAATTGGAGGCGTGCCGTGGCCAAAAGTAAAAGCCCCATCGACACGTTGAGTTTGGCCGAGGCCAAGATTTTGCTCGAGGTCGCCCGTAAGGTAGCGGATGGCCAGACTTTAGATGACCAATTAGAAACTCTGGTGACCTTGGTGACAGAAGCGACGGGTGCAGACCGTGGTACTCTTTTTGTTAATGATCCCTCAACTCAAGAGCTCTATAGCCGGGTTACCGTGGGTGGATTAAAAAGAGAGATTCGAATCCTGAACACAACGGGTATCGCTGGTTCTGTTTTTCAAACTGGAAAGGGGCTTTTGGTAAAGGACGTCTACAAGGATTCCCGTTTTAACAAAACAGTGGATGAACAGACAGGGTATCGGACGCGGTCGATTGCTTGTGCTCCCATCAGGACCGTTCGTGGGGAGTTGATCGGTGTGGTCGAGGTATTGAATCGAAAAGGGGGGAAGTCGGCCCACTTCACGTCCAAGGATCTGAAACTTCTCGAGGCGATGGCGATGCAGGCCTCGGTTTCTCTTCAAAGAAGCCTACTCATGGAGTTGGGTGAAAAAGAAAAGGCTAAGGAAGCTGAGTTTTTGAGCGTGGTATCGGAGATCTCTGGCGAAATTCAGCTTGGGAATCTGTTAGCCAAGATCATTCGTACTATTACGCGACTTCTTCACGCTGAGCGTTCTACCCTTTTCATTAACGATGAGAAGACACAGGAGTTGTATACCGAAGTAGGGGAGGGGTTGGGTGCAACGCAGATTCGCTTTCCGAACCATCTGGGTATCGCCGGAGCGGTTTTCACGAGTGGGCAGACGGTCAATATCCAGCACGCCTATGCGGACCTGAGATTCAATCCAGGTTTTGACAAGAAAACAGGGTTCTTTACCCGATCGATTCTTTGCACCCCCGTGATCAACAAGGCGGGAAAAGTGATCGGTGCGACGCAGGTTCTCAACAAGCGGGGCGGGGCCTTCACCCACGAGGATGAGGCGAAGTTGAAGGCATTCACGGCCCAAGTATCCGTCGCTTTAGAAAATGCAAAACTCTTCGATGACGTTCAAAACATGAAGAATTATGCGGAGTCGATGTTGGAGAGTATGTCGAACGCTGTGGTGACCCTCAATGAGGAGGGAGTGATTCAGACCTGTAATAAGGCCGGCTATCGGATTCTAAAAACCAGTTCCAAGGAGGTACTTAAGAAAAAGGCGGCTGAGTTCTTTGTCGGAAAAAATACATGGATTGAGGAAAAGATTCGCTCTACCTCTGCCTCTAAAGAGCCCGCTCTGGTTATGGATGCAGAAATGGAGTGGGGTGGTGAGAAAGCTTCGGCCAATGTCAGCGTGCTTCCGCTCATCAGCGTTAAGGACAAGCCCTTAGGGTCGTTGCTGATGATTGAAGATATTAGTGACGAGAAAAGGATGAAGGGAACGATGGCTCGTTACATGGACCCAGCGATTGCCGATCAGTTGATGGCAACAGGGAAAGAGGTCTTGGGTGGAAATATTAGTGAAGCCTCGGTGTTATTTTCCGATGTTCGAAGTTTCACGACTCTCACGGAGAGTCTTGGGGCGCAAGGTACGGTGGGACTGCTCAACGAATACTTCACACTCATGGTGGATTGCCTTCAAAAAGAGGGCGGAATGTTGGATAAGTTTATCGGGGACGCAATTATGGCGATCTTTGGGTTGCCCTTGCCTCGGGAGGATGATGCGGATCGTTCGGTTCGGGCAGGTATCGGGATGTTGGTGGAGTTGGACCGGTTCAACGCGGCGCGTAAGGAGAGGGGAATGATGGCCATCGACATGGGATTGGGAATCAACACGGATGAGATTGTTAGCGGTAACATTGGGTCCCCGAAGCGTATGAACTACACGGTGATCGGGGACGGTGTGAATCTAGCAGCCCGCTTGGAGAGTGCCTGTAAGCAGTATGGGGCGAAGATGCTGGTGAGTGATGCAACAGTAAAAAAGCTCAAAGGAACTTACCGTATGCGCGAAGCTGATCGAGTGGTGGTCAAAGGGAAGACAGAGCCTGTCGTGATCTTTGAGTGTTTGGATTATCACACAGAAGCTTCTTTCCCGAATCCTATGGAGGTGATTAATCACTTTAAAGATGGGTTAGCTAAATATCGAAAGCAGGATTGGGATAAAGCTAAGATGGCTTTTACTGAGGCTCTTAAGGCTCATCCCGGAGATAAACTCAGTAAGATTTATATCGATCGTTGCGATTATTTCCAAAAAAGTCCTCCTGGGGATAATTGGGACGGCGTTTGGATCATGAAGGATAAATAGAGACCTTCGGTTGCCCGCTATAAGGGGGGATGGACGAATTCCCCAGAATCGCTACCCTTTCAAAGCGGGGTCGTTAGCTCAATGGTAGAGCTGCTCCCTTTTAAGGAGTAGGTTGTAGGTTCGAGTCCTACACGACCCAATCTCTCAATGAAATTCCAACTAGAATCCCCGTATCCTCCTGCAGGGGATCAGCCCGCAGCGATTGCCGCTCTTTTGCAAAGGCTGAGGGCTGGAGAAAAGCATAACGTTCTGTTGGGGGTGACGGGCTCTGGAAAGACCTTTACCGTCGCGAATGTAATTCAAGAAATGGGATTGCCCACACTGGTGATGAGTCACAACAAAACCCTCGCTGCACAACTGTATAGTGAACTGAAGGGTTTCTTTCCGAAAAATGCGGTTGAATATTTTGTTAGCTATTTCGACTACTATCAGCCTGAAGCTTACATTCCCCGAACCGATACCTACATTGAGAAAGATTCCTCCATCAATCAGGAGATCGAACGATTGCGACTTTCGGCAACCACCAGCCTTCTCACGCGAAAAGATGTCATCGTGGTAGCCAGTGTATCTTGCATCTACGGATTAGGATCTCCGGAGGACTACGAGAAGATGTTTATGATCCTTGAGCCTGGAATGAAGATCCCGCGTGAGGAGCTCCTGGCCAAGTTGGTTGAGATTCAGTATGAGAGAAACGACATGGCTCCCGAGCGTGGGCAGTTCAGGGTCCGCGGGGATGCGATAGAGATTCTTTTAGCCCATGAAGATGTCGGAATACGGGTCGAGCTCTTGGGAGACACCTTGGAGCGTCTGACTCGATTTGAAGTGGGAACGGGTGTTGAGCTTGGGAGGTTGCCGCGAGAGATTCTGACCCCAGCACGGCACTATGTGACTTCAGAGGACAAACTTAAGCGGGGTATCACTGCGATTCGGGCTGAGTTAGCGGAGCGAATTGCTCAGTTTGAATCGGCGGGAAAGCTGCTGGAGGCTCAAAGACTTAAGATGCGTACTGAGTACGACCTGGATTTGATGGAGGAGATGGGCACCTGTAGCGGAATCGAAAACTATAGTCGTCCGCTCAGCGGGAGAAAACCTGGAGAGAAACCCGGAACTTTGATTGATTTCTTCCCTGATGAGTTTCTTGTCGTGATGGATGAGAGCCATGCGACTGTGCCGCAAGTCGGCGGTATGTACGCGGGGGACCGCAGTCGTAAAACGGTATTGGTGGAGCACGGATTTCGTCTTCCCTCGGCATTAGATAATCGTCCTCTGAAAGCGGAGGAGTTCCAGGCGATGCTGCATCAAGTGATCTATGTTTCTGCAACTCCTGCGGACTTTGAGTTAGGAAAAGTTCGAGGTCAGGTTGTGGAGCAGGTGGTTCGCCCGACGGGGCTACTCGATCCGCCGGTTCGAGTCCTTCCTTTGAAGGGCCAAGTAGACGAGACGATCGCACTCTGCCGTGAAAGGATAGCACGTCAGGAGAGAGTTCTTGTGACAACCTTGACACGCAGAACAGCTGAGGATCTGTCTGACTATTTGAAGGAGGCGGGATTGAAGTCGCGCTATTTGCATGCGGAGGTGGATGCGATCGAGCGGGTCGAGATCCTACGGGAGTTGCGGTCGGGTGAGATTGATGTTCTGGTAGGCATTAACCTTTTGAGAGAGGGCTTAGATCTGCCCGAGGTATCCCTAGTCTGCATCTTGGATGCCGATAAGGAGGGGTACTTGAGATCTGAGACTTCCTTGATCCAGACGGCAGGCCGCGCGGCACGGCATCTGAACGGAGAGGTCGTTTTGTTTGGAGACCGGATTACAAAATCGATGAAGGCGCTCTTAGACGTTACGGAAAAAAGGCGCGCGAAGCAGGAAGCCTATAACCGGGAGCATAATCTTGTTCCGCGATCGGTGCTCCGGGGCGTGCAGGAGAGTCTTCAGACGATTGTTCGGACCGCCCGGGGTATCAACGATAAAGTCGGCGGGGGTTCGGAATCAGCGGATGCCCAGGAGGTTCTCAAACAACTGGAGGAGGAGATGTGGGAGGCCTCAGAAAAACTTGAATATGAGCGGGCGGCCCTGCTACGGGATCAGATTGAGGATTGGAAAAAAGCTCACCAACTGGGTGGCGTTCAGGATGCCAAGAGTCCGGTCGCTCAGCGGGTCCAGTACACAAAGCCAAAGAGAGTTAGCGCAAAGAGCAAACTGAGTAGGTCGAAATAGGAGAGAGAAGCTCGGAACCTTTTGCCGAGGCAATTTCCAAAAGAGTCACGATTTCGATCAGCTCTCCCTTGCTTTGGCGCAGGATGGTTGCGGCTGAAGCCAGTTGAGATCCACGATGGAGTACATCGGCCACGAGTAGAAGGCGGCAACCCTGAGGAATACTTTCCAAGTCTAAAATGGGACCACGGCCTGTCGGTTGAATCACATTTAGTCCACAACCCGCGAAGTAGGCGAGGGGGGCGGCAAGGGGAAGGGCGGCGGAATCGTACGCGATGACCTTTTCGATTCGGCGACGTTGGTACCTCTCATTGATATCGGCACAAGCAAAGCGGAACAGCTGCCCGTCCTGATAAATGCCATCTGTGATGTAGTTCGGTTCGCCAGCCCGTCTTGCACTTTCAATTGTTCGAATGGAACCGAGAAGCCGATCCCGTGTACTTCGAAGAGCTGGAGATTTCAATCCTTGTCCTCACCTTCGGGTTGTTCTCCTCCTTGAGGAAGAGTTTCAAGTGCCGTCCTGAGTTTTTTGAGGGCTACATTCTGAATTTGTCGGATACGTTCACGCGTTACTTTGAACTTCTTGCCAATCTGTTCGAGTGTCGGAGGAGTTTCGTCAGTTAAGGGAAAGCGGAGGGAAAGAATGGCCCGTTCCCGCTCGTCGAGAACATGGAGGACGCTACGAAGTTGTTTAATAAGATTGCGACTTTCCAAGTCTTGGCCGGGCATCACCGCCGTCTCATCGGCGATGAGATCTCCCAGCTCGGCATCCGCTTCATCCCCCACAAAGGCGTTCAGAGAGGTTGGACGCATGGAAACGCGACGAAGTTGACTAATCTTCGCCGCGGAGACCCCGCACTCTTTCGCCAACTCCTCATCAGTAGGTTCACGTCCTAGCTCATCGAAGAGTTGGATCGCGATCCTCCTCATTTTGGCAAGTTTATCGACCAAGTGAACGGGTAGGCGGATGGTTTTGGACTGGTTGGCAAGTGCACGACGGACCGACTGTTTAATCCACCAAGCTCCGTAGGTGCTGAACTTTGTACCTCGGCTTGGGTCAAATCGTTCGACGCCTTTCATAAGGCCAATGTTTCCCTCGCTAATAAGGTCGAGAAGAGGAAGGCCAAGCCCCGCATAGTCGTGGGCGATCTTTACCACGAGGCGGAGGTTGGCGCGGATCATCTGCTCTCGAGCCGCTCGATCGCCACGTTTAATGCGTTTCCCAAGGCGCTGCTCATCCGCACGAGTTAGAAGGGGAATATCCCCAATTTCGCGAAGATAGGCACCGAGAGCACCGTCACGGAAATCGGTCATAGGTAAAGAATGAGCCTTTTCTAACGAAAGGGAAAGGGGAACTGGTAGAGTATTTAATTCCCTTAAAGGGGAATTAACTCTTCAGCGCGGCCTGAGCTGCTGCAAGGCGGGCGATCGGAAGCCGGAAAGGTGAGCAGGATACATAGGCTAGACCCAGCCGGTGACAAAACTTTACGGAATCGGGTTCTCCCCCGTGTTCGCCACAGATGCCCAGCTTAATGTCTTTTCGGGTTGTACGACCCAGTCTGACTGCAGTTTCCATGAGTTTGCCCACACCCCCTTGATCCAGTACTGCAAAAGGATTTTGACGGACGATTTCCTCCTCTTGGTATCGGGGAAGGAATGTTCCCGCGTCGTCCCGGCTCATACCGAGGGTTGTCTGGGTCAAATCATTGGTGCCGAAACTAAAGAACTGCGCTGACTTCGCGATTTCATCTGCAACCACGCAGGCGCGCGGAATTTCGATCATTGTTCCAACCAAGTAAGAAAGCTTCGTATTTTGCTCTTTTTGAACCTGAGTCGCCACGCGGTGAACAAGGTCGATTTGGAGTTCGAGCTCCTTTGGGAAGCCCACGAGAGGAATCATGATTTCGGGACGAACTTTGATGCCAGTGGCTTGGACCTCGGCCGCTGCCTCGAATACCGCGCGTGCCTGCATTTCTGAGATTTCAGGATAGACGATGCCCAGACGACAACCGCGATGTCCAAGCATAGGATTGAACTCATGAAGCTCTTTGACACGTCGTGCAACGCGATCTACGGAAATTCCGAGCTTTTCAGCTAAGTCTTTTTGGGAGGCCTCGTCGTGCGGGATGAACTCGTGCAAGGGCGGGTCAAGGAAACGGATCGTAGCGGGCAGACCTTTGAGGGCTTTAAAGATGCCAGCAAAGTCGGAGCGCTGGGCGGGTAGAAGTTTGGCAAGGGCTTTGCCACGCTCATCTGCGTTTTCAGCGAGGATCATTTCTCGAACGTGATCAATTCGGTCTCCTTCAAAAAACATATGTTCTGTTCGGCAGAGACCCACTCCTTGAGCGCCGAAGGCAACAGCATGAGCTACTTGATCGGGTTGGTCGGCGTTGGCGCGTACGTCCATGGTCCTTCGTTGATCTGCCCACTGCATAAGTTGGGCAAAGACGCGGTAGATGGGGCTTTCCGCAGGGGTTAGATCCTTGTCGATGAGGACGCGAACGACATCGGAAGGGGATGTTTTGACTTCACCGGGGAAAATTTCGCCTGAGGTTCCGTCAATCGAAAGGTAATCGCCTTTGCGAAAGTTTTGTCCGCGGACATGTAGGGTGTTTGTTGAGTAGTCGATCTGAAGCTCGGAGGCGCCGCAGACACAGACTTTACCCATCTGGCGCGCCACGAGGGCTGCGTGAGAAGAAACACCTCCTCTAGCGGTGAGAATACCTTCAGCCGCCAGCATGCCCCGAATATCCTCTGGGCTGGTTTCGACACGGACGAGAAGGACTTTTTCGCCTCTATGGGCAGCCGCTTCGGCCTCGTTGGCGGAGAAGTAGATCTTGCCTGAGGCGGCACCAGGGCCCGCAGGAAGGCCTTTGGCAATCACCTGTGTGGTTTTGCGAGCACGGGAATCAAAAACAGGTGCAAGGAGTTGGCTGAGGGAATCTGCAGGGATGCGGCGAATAGCGTCATCAGGCTTGATGAGTTTTTCTTTCACCATCTCCACAGCGATTCGGACGGCAGCAAATCCAGTCCGCTTTCCGTTGCGGGTTTGAAGCATGAAGAGGCGACCTTGTTCCACCGTAAATTCGAAATCCTGCATGTCGTGAAAGTGGCTCTCTAGGGTATGACGCACGTCTTGAAGCTGGCGATAGACTTCAGGCATTTCGACCTGAAGCTGGATGACAGGCTCGGGTGTGCGTACTCCGGCTACAACGTCTTCACCCTGCGCGTTGAGGAGAAACTCGCCGTAGAGAACTTTTTCGCCTGTGGCGGGATCCCGTGTGAAAGAGACGCCGGAACCGCTATCGTTTCCAGTATTTCCAAAGACCATGGCCTGAACATTCACTGCGGTGCCCCACTCGTGCGGGATGTTGTATTTCCGCCGATAAATAATTGCCCGTTCGTTGTTCCACGAACCGAAGACTGCCCCTACAGCACCGCGGAGCTGTTCGCGGGGATCTTCAGGGAAATCTTTCCCCGTGCGTTCGCGGATTAACTTGCGGAAACGGTCGGTCAATGTGCGGAGGGCAGTCGCGTCCAATTTGGTGTCTGACACGTGAGGATCTTTGGGAAAGAGCTCCTTCTTGAGTTCCTCAATCACAACTTCGAAAGGTTCATGATCCTCGCCCGCGCGCTTCTGAACGCCCATGACAACGTCACCATACATCTGGAGGAAGCGGCGGTAGCAGTCGTAAGCAAAGCGCTCGTTTTTACTGCGTTCGGCCAATGCGCGGACGGTTCGATCATTGAGGCCGAGGTTGAGGATGGTGTCCATCATTCCAGGCATGGAGTCACGGGCCCCGGAGCGGACGGCGACGAGCAGGGGATCCTTTTGATCGCCGAATTTCTTGCCCATGGCGGTCTCGAGTTTGTGGATGGCCTCGTCGATCTGTTTTTCAAGGGCAGGTGGGTAAGTGCGTTTATGGTCGTAGTAGTAGGTACAGACCTCTGTGCTGATGGTGAATCCGGGGGGGACAGGGAGCCGGATTCGGGTCATTTCTGCCAAGTTGGCGCCTTTACCCCCCAAGAGGGATTTCATTGTGCCATTCCCATCGGCTTTGCCGTTCCCGAAGGAGTAAACGTATTTTGGTGCCTTACTAGAGGCCTTTTTAGCTTTGGAGGATTTAGATTTTGTAGGCATGAGTGAAAGGCAAGCGTATCGGAATGCCAGTAACGAGAGCCTTTGGCAAGCTAGATTAGGCTGGCGAAGATGAGAGGGGTTCGGCCTTGGGGCGTGACTTCCAAGAGGACTCCTGAAAAGAGAAAACCTTTTTAAGACCTTCCTGAGCTAAAGTGAGTAGAGAGTGAAATTCTTCACTGCTGAAATCGTGCTCTTCCCCGCCCGCTTGGACTTCCACGAGGCGACCTGCTCCAGTCATCACGACATTCATATCGACCTGGGCATCCCGATCCTCGGGGTAGTTCAGATCGAGAAGGGGCACTTGATCGACGAGACCCACGCTAATCGCAGCGACCGGGGTGCGTAGAGGGTCAGAGGTCATTTTTCCGGAGAGTTGTAGGCGTTCGATGGCGCGACGAAGGGCGAGGCACGCCCCAGTGATCGCAGTGGTGCGGGTGCCTCCATCCGCGGAGAGAACATCGCAATCGATCCAGAGGCTTCGCGGGCCTAGTGCGGTGAGATCCGTTACAGCTCGAAGACTACGCCCGAGGAGTCGCTGAATTTCGGTGGAGCGTCCGTCGACCTTTCCTCGGGAGGAGTCGCGGGGTTTACGGCTCGAAGTTGAGGCGGGAAGCATGGAGTACTCGGCTGTTAGCCATCCACCCGCTACCCCTTGTTCTTTCATCCAGCGAGGAACAGCTTCGTCCACACTTGCGGTACAGATCACCTCCGTCTTACCGCATTTCAGTAGAACGGATCCAACGGCTTGTGGGGCGATATCCCATGTACAGGAGAGGGGGCGAAGATCTTTTGGGGATCGACCGTCGATGCGGGCTGAAGTCATGAGGAAGCATCCTCGGCGGCTCGGACTGTGTTGGAAAGAAGAAGTGCAATAGTCATGGGGCCGACGCCTCCCGGATTGGGCGTGATGGCACCTGCGACAGGTTGGACGGAAGAAAAATCCACATCACCCACAAGTCGGTATCCACGAGGTGAGGCTGGATCGGGAACGCGGTTCACGCCGACATCGATAACCGTGGCGCCCGCTTGAACATGTTCTTTCGTTAAAAAAAGAGGACGACCCAGTGCACCGACCAAGATATCGGCCTGCCGTGTGATGGAAGATAGATTGGGTGTGCTGGAGTGGGCGAGAGTGACCGTGCAGTCGGCGTGAGGGGATTTCTGAGCAAGGAGAACTGCGAGGGGTCTACCCACAATCTGGCCCCGCCCAACAATGACAGCATGTTTTCCGCGGGTAGGAATCTTTCCTAAGCGGAGAATTTCAAGAATTCCTGCAGGGGTGCAGGGGAGAAATCCTGTGGGATCTCCTAAGAGAAGTTTTCCAAAGTTTACCGGGTGAAATCCGTCCACATCTTTGGATGGAGTGACACGAGCGTAGACCTGATCGTTGGGCAATCCTTGCGGAAGAGGGGATTGAATCAGGATTCCGTGAACTTTTGGGTCGGCGTTCAGCGTGTCGATCTGGCGGAGCAGATCGGGGAGAGAAGTGGTCTCGGGAAGAACTAGGGTGGTGCTGGAGATGCCGACCTCCTTTGCCCGGCTTTCCTTACGGGATACGTAAGCGCGGGACGCAGGGTCTTCCCCAACACGAATAAAGACAAGGCGTGGTGTGACTCCGCGTTTCGTTAGGGCTGCGACACGGCTTGCCGTTTCGAGATGAATCTGACTGGCAAAAGCTTCTCCATCTAAAATACGTGCAGGCATAGGGAGAGAATGCAACGAAGATGAAAAAAGTGAAACTAGGAAAGATGGGGGAACAGGGGGATGGGTTGTCCTGGTGGAGGTTGAATCACCTCTGTTTTGGGTCGTTGAAGTAGGATTTGGGATGCGAACCAAGCTTGAGCGTCGGGATCGCCATGGACGAGCAACACTCGGGATGGCTGAATTTCATCACAGGCCCAGCGCAGGATGTCCTCGCGGGTGGCGTGGGCGGTGAGATCAAAATAACGGACCTCACAACGAACGGGGACAGAGCCGGTATCGCCCCAAGGCACTTCGCCTCCTTGGCCCGCTTTTCGCAGAAGACCCGATGGAGAGGCTGGATCGGTATAACCAACAAAAAAGATTGAATCGTGTTCCCTTGGGAAAAATAGGCGGGCAATTGTGTGGCTCGTGGTGTTCGGGGTCATCATGCCAGAACTGAGAAGGTAAATGTGGCCAGCCCGGAGGCGGAGGCTGGGAAGGCGTCGGGGGTCGAAGGTTTCGGGCTGCGCTTCGGGAATCAGTCGAAGTCCTCCGTGTTGTCTGGGATTTAATGTTCGTTGCCGGTCGTAGACCTCCGTCATCACGCGACCTAGGCCACCGATGTAAATAGGAGCTTTGGGTATTTTCCCCTCGAGTCGTGCATGGTGCAGCAGGGCGAGGACTTCCTGTGTTTTTCCCATGGCAAAAACGGGAATGAGGACGGCCCCGCCTCGTTCAAAAGTTTGCCGTATTCCTGCTAGAAGTGATTCCTCAAAAAAGGCGCGATCTTGTCCGGGAATGGCGGGTTGGGCACCTCGGGTGGTTTCCATAATGAGAGTGTCAAAGGGGCCTGGGGGGTGTTGGCAGGGGAGCATGAGAGTTTGGCGCTGAAGATTAAAATCGCCTGTGTAGAGAGCCCGTTGATTCTCCGCACGAATTTCAGTCATGACGGAGCCCGCCACGTGTCCTGCATCATGAAGTACGAATTCGAAAGCGGAGGAGTCGACTTGGATCGGCCGATTTAAGTTTGCGAGTTCCCAAGTGACGGCACTGTCGTCCACACCACGGTGGGTGTAGAGTGGATAATCGGTTCGACCAAGTTCGCGTCTTTGACGGGTCATTACATTGACCGAGTTGTGGAGAAGAGGTTCAGTAAGGGCCGCGGTTCCTGAAGTCATGAGGACCTTGGCCCCTGGGTGAGCGGCGGTGACGAGGGGGAGGGAGCCAATGTGATCGTGATGGGCGTGAGAAATAAGAATCGTTTCAAGGTCTTCCGGGATCTCGTCCAGCAGAGGAGTCGCGTCCCAGCCGTCGAGGCGGGGGTGCATTCCCGCATCCAGAAGCACGGAGTGCTCTCCTGCGCGGAGCAGGTAGGAGTTCGCCCCAATTTCGGGCGCACGAGTCAGATTAGTAAAGGTGACCATGAAGTACGGAAAGGGAAGGAGAGAAGAAAGTCAGAGCGATCCGCGGAGTTGCGTAAGCACTTCGGGTGGCAGCTGATTTTCAGGAAGAGTGGCGCGACCGGTCAACCAATCTCGGATAATTTCACCGCGGCGTTGGTTTTGGAGTTGGGCGAGAATTCTTGGAAGAGTAGAAGTGGCCGTAGCGGCTGGAACGGGATCTCTTTGGGACAGGTACACCGCGATGAAATCTCGTTCTGTGCGAAGTGGGGGGCTGACTCGTGCTGGGTCGAGTTGGGTTACGGCAGGGCGTATACGATCTGCGTTCGGAAACGTGAGCGGCTTATCATCCGCAGGCGTGAAAATCGGCAAGGGGGTGGAGGTGAGTCCTGCCGATTTGACGATATCCTCCCATTTTTGTCCTTGGGCGAGTGCAACATTTGCGTATTGCGTGAAAGATTGTGCGGATTGGGCCGTCATTTGAAGGCGAGCTTGTTCAAGCCAGCGGGTGCGGATCTCAGTCGTCACCTCGGACAAAGGACGAGTACGGCCAGGCTGTTCATCCTTGAGGTTGAGGACGAGAAACCCATTTTTAGAGGGCAGATAGTCGCTTATCGGTTCGTCAGAAGAGAGTGCAAAAGCGGCAGCGGTGAGTTTTGGGTCTGTTTCACCAGGGAAGGGAGTTTCTGTGGGTGAGAAGGGACCGAAGGTACGAACCGAAAGCTTGGCTTGTGCGACTTGATTAGAGAATGAAGGACGAGATTTTCCTTCGGGAATATTAAAAAACTGAGATGTAAAGGCGAAGGCAGTTTCCCCTGCTTTGGTTCTCTGTTCCTCAGAGGGACCAGCGGCTAGGAACTCGACGACTTCGACCGTACGGCGTGGTGGAAGAGCAAATTCAGCAATGTTCGCTTTGTAGAAACTTTCCAGATCTTCAGGCTTGGGTTCTGTAGGGTTTAGTTTGGATGGATCCCACCGCACGATTTGGGCGTGAACGGGTCCAAAAAGGCGCTGAAGTCTTTTCTCTCCTTCTTCCGGAGACACGAAAGTGGTGGAGGCAAGAGCTCGAAGGAGAGTATCGGTGCGGACTGAATCGAGAACGGCTTGATTGAACCGTTCTGCACTAAACCCTTGGGGAGATAAGAAGTTGGAATTAAATCGCTGAAAGATCTCTGGATCGTAGATGTTGTCTTTTTGGAATAGAGGATTCTTTTTGATGGTGGAGACCAGTTGGTCGGGTTGGGCGTCAATCTTTGCCTGATCGGCGGCTTGAATCTGAAGCAGGCGAATCCAGGTTTGGAAATTAAGGAACTCGTTTTGATCTGCGGACGGAATACGGCCACTCTGAAGCGTGATCTCGAGGAGAGCTAGACGTTGGGCGGCAACGAATTCATTTACATTCATGGAGTCGCCCCCGATCTTTCCAACGATTTGAGACGCGGGATCCTGGCCCCCTTGTGGGGTCCAATTTCCAAAAAAGATGAAGGAAATACCAACGATGGCGAGAAGAAGCAGGAGAAGGCCCTTTAACTTATCGTGTAGGAAAGTGATCATGATCCTTTTTGGCTTGCTAGGGGGGTAGGAGGGAAGCGCAAAATCATAAAGATGCGAACGATCTTTGTGGGTATTTTACTAGGTCTGATGTTGGTCACCCTGAAAGTTCAAGGTGAGGATGTGCTTCGGTTGAAAAATGGTGAGATTTTGAAGGGGCAAGCGATCAAGTTTGATGAGGGATCGATGACATTAACCTTTAAGTTTGCGCAGGGGACTTTAGGGTATCCCTCGGCAGACCTGGCAGAGGTGACTTTAGAGGAGAGGCCGGGGATTGCGCAGGGGCGAGAGGCCTTTTCGAAAGGGAATTGGGAGGAGGTTGTGACGCACTGGAAGACTACAGTGGACACACTGGTCGGGGTGGATTGTCCTTGGGTGCTCGAGTGCGCGGGTGGGCTGGGCCAAGCCTATTTGGCGTTAGGGAAAGTTGCGGATGCGGAGACTCTTTTTGGGAAAATGAAAAAATTTTATACTCAAGGCCCGGCGGCCCTTCGTGCGTCTGTGGGATTGGCAGAGGCCACGTCGGGTCGGGATGCAGGGGTTCTTCTTGAAAAATTAAAGGAGTTAGAAGGGCAACTCAAAGAGAGTTTACGGCCCTTGCGAGCGGATCGCGAGGCTCTAGCGGAGTACTACTTTGCGCGCGGGGGTGCATTCGAGAAAAAAGGGGAGACGAAAAAAGCTTTGGAGGACTACTTACGCGTTGGGGCCCTGTATCCGGAGCCCCCCTCCTTGGGGCAACGAGCGGAGCAAAAAGCGGAGGTGCTAAGAAAATCAAATAAAGACCTCGTCACCGAATAGGTCTTTTGAATAATCTATATCCATGAGCACTTTTCGTTTCGCAAAAATCCAAGCATTCCTCATCAGTTGCTTGTTTGTAGTTCCCACTCTTTTGGCCTCAGAGGGTGAGGCGGGAAAGGCCCCCAAAACGGCATGGCAAATCTTTCACGAGGGTGGAATTGTTATGTGGATCCTCCTGATTGCCTCCATCTTGATCATGGCTTTTACGATTGAGGCTTTTATCAAGATTCGTGTAGGGCGGTTGGCTCCGGCGGCTGTTCTCGCCCAACTCAAGGACGCGATTGTTTCGGGCAACTACCCTTTGGCCTATCAGGTTTGTACAGCGAATCAGTGTTATTTAGGCCGGATCGTCCAGGCAGGTCTCGATCGTCTTGGGCGTGGTCGCGAGGCGGTCGAGCAAGCGGTAGGGGATACCACAGCCAAGGAGTTGAATGGGATTAAGGCCAATATTCAGTATTTATCCGTCATTGGGGTCGTAAGCCCCATGGTTGGGTTAACGGGTACCGTGATGGGGATGATCAAGGCTTTCGAAACTTTAGGTTCCTCGGGTGCGGCGGATCCCAGTAAGTTGGCGGGAAATATTTCTGAGGTTTTGGTGGCCACGGGAGCTGGTCTCTTCGTCGCTATTCCGGGATTTATTCTTTACTACGTATTTCGGAACCGAATCCAGACCGTGTCTGTTGCTGTAGACTCTGAAGTTAACCTTTTGCTTGAAGATATTCCGTTCGAGCAGCTGACGGGGTATCGGGTTAGTGATTATTTGGGTGCGGCGGCGGCAGCCCCCGCCCCCGTGGCTTAGGCTGAGGTCGCGTGCCATGTCTGGGCACGGAAAAAAGTTTAGCGTTCACACCTCGGGGGGGGACGAAGATCCTGAATTTCAAGTTGCGCCGATGGTGGACGTTTTGCTCGTTCTCCTGATGTTTTTCACTGCAACGACGACAACAGAAATTAAGAGCCAAATGGCGGATCTGACATTACCTGATGCACAGGACGCCAAGGATAGGGAAAAGGGTGAGGGGCAATTTACGGTGAATATAAATAAAATGGGTGGATTAGAGGCTCAAGGGCGAACGGGTCTGGACGAAGTGGCCTTATCGAAACTCATCAAAGACGATTATGGGCAGATAAAGAAACTCAATCCCAATGCCAGTTATCGCGTTTTGGTGCGGGCGGACAAGGATCTTGGGTGGGAAAAAACGAAAGTGGTATTGAAGGCAACTGCTGCAGCGGGTGTGGCGAACGTGGTATTTGCTACGACCAAGGGCGGCAAAGGATAAGCGATGGCGGGCGGAGGATCCAGCGACGGGGATTATGGGTTGCAGATTGCGCCCATGTTGGACGTGATGTTCGTTCTCCTTCTGTTCTTTATGGTCATGGCGGGGAAGCAGGTCAAAGAGGCCGAACTAGGGGTTCAGGTGCCAGGTGCTTCCACGGCAACAAGCACGGCAAAGAGCCCTGTGACTTTACGAGTAAGCCCTGATGGAGTCGTCACTTTTAACGACAGCACCGTTGATGGGCGGGATGATCATGATATGCCTAAATTGAGGGGGAGATTGAAAGCCTTGATCGAGGCCTCACCAGATCAGTCGGTCATTATCCGACCCAATGAAAAAGCGCCTTACCAAAGAATCATCGATGTTCTCAACGCTTGCGGCGCAGAGCGGGTCAAAAATCTGACCTTTGGCGGGTAGGGCTTTACGCCCGGCCCATATACTTCTTTTCCCGTGTATCGACCTTGATGAGTTCGCCTTCCTTGATGAAGAGCGGGACCTGAAGTTGGAGTCCGGTTTCCATTTTCGCCATTTTCATGACGTTGTTGGCGGAGTCGCCTCGGATCCCTTCGGGAGATTCGATCACCTTGAGAGTGACGCTGGCAGGGGGTTCAACCGAAACGGCTTTGCCCTCAATAAAGAGGATCTCGCAAGCCATGTTTTCGGATAGGAATTCCTTCACATCTTCAACCAGTTCGGGTGTCAGGGTAAGATTTTCATAATTTTCTGGGTTCATGAAGGTGTAGCCCGTGTTGTCGCTGTAGCTGAATTCCCACTTATCTCGGGAGACATTCACTGATTCAAGTCGCTCGTCCGAGGCAAGACGATGATCGGAAGATTGTCCTGAACGAAGAGACCGGAACATAGCTTGCACGAAGGCCCTTTTATTTCCCGGAGTGCGATGGGTGATCCCAAGCACTACGTAGATGTCTCCATCCTTGCGAACGGCCATGCCTTTTTTTAAATCATTTGCAATTACTGACATAACTGATTTCTCCTTTTGTTTCTGGTTTAAAGCAATCTGAAACGAGTCAGATCCTGTGAATCTACCAAACCCACAGGACGATGGGCAGCATCTACCACCACCAGGTCCTCGATTCGGTGAGTTTCAAAGATGTGAAGGGCTTTCGCCGCCAAACTGCCAAAAGAGATTGTGATGGGTCGCCGGGTCATGACCGAAGCGAGATTGCGTTTGCCGATTGCAGGATCCTTTTGAAACCCACGAACGAAATCCCCATGGGTGTAGATGCCCGCCAGTTTTCCTCGGGCATTGATTACGATAGCCGCACCACAACGTTTCGCCGTAATTTGGCGCAGGGCTTGGGTGACGAGAGTTTTTTCTGTGCAAATGGGGATTTGTTTTTTCGGGCGCATAATCTCTTGGACGGGTAAAAGGAGGTCCCGACCGATCGCTCCAGCAGGGTGGAGTTGAGCGAAGTCTTTGCGTTGAAATCCCCGATTTTGAAGAAGCACCATTGCCAGGGCATCTCCAAGGGCGAGCATGGCGGTGGTGCTGGAGGTAGGGGCGAGGTTTAGGGGGCATGCCTCCTGCTCTACTGACACGTCGAGAATGACGTCCGATTGGCGTGCAAGGTGGGAGCGGGGGTTTCCCGTCATGACCAAGATAGGGACCCCTTGGCGTTTGATCAGAGGCACAACCCGAAGAAGTTCGTCTGTGTTGCCACTATAGCTGAGGACAAGAATCAGATCTTTTCGGGAAACCACGCCCAAGTCTCCATGAGCGGCGTCCACTGGATCCAGCGTGACTGAAGTTGTTCCAGTGCTGGCTAGAGTGGAGGCAATTTTGTGACCAATGTGGCCCGATTTTCCGATTCCCGTGACGATAATTTTTCCTCCGTTCTCTAGCCGCTGTTGCATCAACCGAACGGCTTGTTGGAATGAGGAGCCAATCCGGGTCCGAACTCGTCGCAAGGCCGCGATTTCAATATCGAGGACCCGACGTGCTTGCTGAACAGGGCGTGTCTTAGCCATAAAGGAAAAGAATATGCGACCTGCAGGCGTTGGGCAACCCGCATGAAGGCTTGAGAGATGGAAGGGAAGAAGGCACGTTAGGGAATATGCCCCGCTGGCCTGAGCTGTTTCTTGCACTTCGCTTTTTGCGTCCGCAGAGAACGTTTGTCTCGATGATTACCTTGCTGAGTTGGTTGGGTGTCGTCGCAGGGGTGCTGGTCTTGATTGTCGTCCAATCGGTCATGAGTGGGTTTGAGGATGAGTTAACGAGAAAGGTGATTGGGTTTCAGTCCCATTTGACTGTGGCAGGGCAGTCTCCGTTGCCTGACCCTGTAGGACTGATCCAAATCATTCGTGAAGAGCCAGGGGTAATAGGGGCTACGGGGTCAGTTTTGGGGCCGGTTCTGGCAGAATGCGGAAGTCGGATCTCGACTCCAAGAATCAAGGGATGGGATGCGGAAACGGCGCCCTCTGTCATTCCACTGCCCGAGTGCATTGTAGAGGGCAGTTGGTCGCCAGGACCCGAGCAACTAGTAGTGGGATCCGAGTGGGCACGAGCAAACCAGGCAGGGATCGGTTCGGAGGTCAATCTATTGGCTCCGCAGCAGTTTAAAGATGCCTTGGCTGGAAAATCTACGGGCGCAGTTCCGAAAAAAATACCTCTCCCTAGAACATTCCGAGTCGCGGGAATCTTTACCACGGGGATGTTTGAATATGATTCAGAGTACGTCATTACGGACTTAGTGACTGCACAAGAGCTTTATTCTGTTCCCCAAAAGGTTCATGGGATCGCAATTAAATTACAGGATCCGCGACAGGCGGCACGGATTGCGGAAAGACTAAAAACCCGATTGGGTGGGGGGATCCGAGTTCTCTCTTGGATGGATCACAACCAGCGTCTCTTTGCGGCCGTTGCTGTTGAGCGACGTGTCATGAGTTTTCTTCTATTCTTTATTATGGCGGTGGCGGCGCTGGGCTTGAGCGGGACCTTGATTACCGTGACGGTTCAGCGTGCCAAATCGATCGGAATCCTTGCTGCAGTTGGTGCGACACCCGTCCAGATTGCGACTGTCTTTACGATGTATGGAGTCGTAGTAGGTGTTCTGGGTGCTGTGGCAGGGGTTGTGGGGGCTTGGATTGTTTTGATCAACCGAAACAGTCTTAGTCAATGGATTGGGAAGGTAACGGGACAGGATCTTTTTCCTGCAGAAATCTACCATTTTACAGGAATTCCCGCGCGCTATGACGTGGCTGTTTTTCTGGGAGTTGCCTTTGCTGGATTGGCTTTAAGTGTATTGGCGGCTCTGGTGCCCGCCTGGGTGGCGTCCCACAGCGAGCCTGCAGCTAACCTGAGACGAACATGAGCCATCCACTTCTTGAAGCTCGTCAGTTGCGCAAAGGCTATCAACTCCAAGGTAGGCCTCCGCTTGAGATCCTGCACGGAATCGATCTCTCTTTGGCTCCAGGGGAGTGTCGGCCTGTATGTGGGCCATCAGGAGCGGGAAAGTCGACTCTGCTGCATATTTTAGGAGGACTGGAAGAGGCCGACGGAGGAGAAATCTTTTGGAAGGGAGAAAAAATTAGCGGGCAGACACGAAGCCAGTGGGCCCAGTGGCGTCGTCGTGCGGTGGGTTTTATTTTTCAGTCGTATCACCTCTTGCCAGAGTTGACGGTGGAAGAGAACGTGCGGCTTCCCGCTATGTTGGCAGGGGTATCCGTCGGAGAGCGCTGGGAGGATCTGATCGATCAGGTGGGAATGACCCTGCGTCGGGATCATCTCCCTGGGGAGCTTTCGGGTGGAGAGCAGCAGAGAGTCGCCGTGGCACGCGCCTTGGTTCTTGATCCGGACCTCATTTTAGCGGACGAGCCTACGGGAAACCTGGACGCCGCGTCTGCCAACGCGGTGCTTGATTTGCTTGTTCCCATGGTCAAAGAGAGGCAAAAATCTCTTCTGCTTGTCACCCATGACGCAACGGTGGCCGCAAAGGTGGGAGTTCCCCTGCGGCTACTGGATGGTAGAGTGGCTGGCTAAATTATGATCATCTACATCGACGGAAAATTTTATCCAGAGGAGGAGGCAAAGATCTCGGTCTTTGACCATGGGTTACTGTACGGAGATGGTGTTTTTGAGGGCATCCGTGCCTATGAGGGGAGAGTTTTTAAGTTAGAGGAGCACTTGGCTCGGCTGGAGGATTCGGCCAAGGCGATTCTGCTTAAGTTGCCTTGGACCCGAGAGGAGATTCAGAAAGCCGTTTTGGAGACCTGCCAGAAAAATAAAATGAAGTCGGGATACTTGCGTTTAGTCGTTACGCGTGGGAAAGGGTACCTCGGCCTGTCTCCAGATCGCTGCAAAAAACCCACCATCATTATTATCGCGAGTGACCTTGAGTTGTATCCTGAGAAGTATTATCGCGAGGGGCTAAAAGTCGTGACGGGGGCCACGTGGCGCCAATCGCCTGCCGCGCTGGACCCAGGGATTAAATCCCTCAACTATCTCAATAATATCTTGGCGAAAATCGAAGGTCAGCAGGCTGGCGCCCAAGAGGTGATCCTCATGAATCCGCAGGGCCTCGTTTCCGAGTGCTCGGGTGACAACATATTCTTTATTCGTCATGGCGTGTTGGTGACCCCAAAACTCTCATCTGGAGCGCTGAACGGAATTACCCGGGCAACGGTTCTTGAAATTGCCCGAGAGGCGGGCTGGGAGGCCCGAGAGGATGATGTTCGGCGCTATGATCTTTTTACCTGCGAGGAGATGTTCCTGACAGGGACTGGGGCAGAGATTGTGCCTGTCGTTGAAGTGGATGGTCGGCTCATAGGAGATGGTCGTCCTGGCAAAAAGACAGCTGATCTGATGAAGCGGTACCATAAGCTTGTCACTTCGACGGGGACTAAGATTCCGTCTTAGAAAACTGTGGACTGCCAGAAGTGCAATCTACGACCCGCGACGGTCTTCATGACGACGGTTGTGGGAGATGATTTGAAGCGTCTCGATCTTTGTGAGGAGTGTGCCCGCAAAGCTGGGGCCATTCACCCCTCTGGTTTCTTGGCGGAGGAGGTGCTTCTGCAAGAATTCCCACAAGCTCCTGAGACAAAACTCCAGTGTTCCCAGTGCGGGTATCCTTTGGACAGTTTGCAAAAAACTGGAAGGCTGGGATGTGCCACCTGTTACGAGCGCTTTTCGGCCTCCCTGAGTGAGGCACTAGTGGAAACGCAAAAAGGATTAGTACACCGGGGGAAAAGACCCGTACGACGCCTTGCTGACCCCCAAGCTTTAGAAGCGGATCTGAAGCAGTTGATTGCGATCGAGGATTTTGAAGGAGCAGCCCGTTTGCGAGATCAAATAGCTGCAAAAAAAGTGTCAATCTCGCGCCGAACAAAAAAATAATGAAAGTCCCTTTGGAGTGGTTGGGAGAGTGGTCGCAGTGGAAAGGATCTCCTCAGGAGCTTGCGGAGAAACTGACCCAGAGCGGTACAGAGGTGGTGGCCATACATTCAACCGGTTGCCAGGTGAGGGGCATTGTTTCGGCAAAGATTCTCGAGAAAAAACCTCATCCCAACGCGGATCGGTTGAGCGTCTGTGTTGTGGATGATGGGACGGGGTCGCGACAGGTGGTTTGCGGTGCGAAAAATCATCAAGCTGGTGATATTGTGCCTCTCGCGAAACCTGGGACAGTTTTTCAGGATGGAATGACTATCAAATCGGCCAAGTTACGAGGTGAGAATTCTGAGGGAATGCTTTGTTCATCCAAAGAGTTAGGTTTGGCTGAGGATAGTGAGGGGCTTCTTATTCTGCCTCCTACCACGGCATTGGGGTTGCCGTTGGAGAAACTGTTTCCTGGAGAAGTGGTGATTGAAGTCGAGATAACATCAAACCGACCAGACCTAGCTTCGATCTGTGGATTAGCTAGGGAGCTATCTGCCTTGGGAGTTCCTTTGAAAAAAAAGGAGGCAGTCCCAGCTGCAGATCAGGAGGGGCTCAAGAATTGGAAGGTATCTACGGAGGATGCTAAGCTTTGCCCTCACTACACATTGACGGGGTTGGAAGTAAAAACGGGGATTGATTCGCCCGATTGGATGAAAAAGAGATTGGTAGAAGCGGGGCTACGCTCGCTGGGGCTTTTGGTGGATGTAACGAACTATGTTCTTCTTGAGACGGGTCAACCCGTTCACGTATTTGATGCCACCCGTGTGCAGGGATCTGCCTTGGAAGTTCGAAAGGCAAAAGCGGGAGAAAGTGTGACGGGCCTAGATGGAGGCAAACATACACTAACGCCGAACGACCTGGTTGTGGCAGATGGGAAAGGGGTGGTTGCGTTGGCTGGAATAGTCGGCGGTGCCGATTCGGCGGTTCAACCTGCGACACAGAAAGTCTTACTGGAGGTAGCCTCATTTGATGCAGGAACGGTTCGAAAAACGGCACGACGTCTTTCGATCAACACGGAATCATCCAAACGATTTGCCAGAGGTGGGTTAGATCCTGAATTGGTCGAAAGAGCGCGTTCACGAGTTGTCCAGTTGCTCAAGGAGACAGGCGCCTTGGAAAAATACCTTGGATTATGTTCTGTGGGGGCTGCCGGCAACCTGAAGGTTGAGCCCGTACCCTTGCGTTGGGAGAAGGCGGAGAAAGTTCTAGGTTACAAAATCGACCGAGAAGATTTAACCCAAAGACTAGGGGCTCTCGGTTTTCATGAGGGAAAAGGCGGATGGGTTGCCCCCTCATGGCGTCGGGATGTTCGGGAGGAGATTGATCTTTTTGAGGAGTTGGTACGGCTTTCCGATTTGTCAAAAGTTCCCACTTCCCTTGACTCCTTGGTGGATGGGGAGTCTGGGGAGGATCGTGAGGATCAGCTTCGAAGGCAGATCCGTACTTTTCTTGTCGAACGCGGATATTTTGAGGTCTTATCTGGGGCTCTTGTTCGATCGGATGAAGCAGGATCGGCTCGACTCACCCTTTCCGCTGGTCCTGATGCCGCGGGCTACAGGCAAAGTCTTTTGCCTAATTTAAGTAGAGCGGCTGGGCGAAATATTTCTCGTGGAGTTTCGGATCTCAAACTGTTTGAGATAGGCCGTGTGTCTGTGGAAGGGGGCAGGGAAGAGATGAGGTTGGGCTTGCTGGTTTCAGGTCGCGAACGACCTGTTCACTGGCAAGAGCCTGAGGTGGATGCGGATCGATTTAGCCTGCAAGGAATTTGGCATGAGCTTGGGAAGCGTTTCTCAGGCCTTGGACAGCCTTTGGCCTTGAAGGAGATGAGTCCAAGCGAAAAAAAGTCTGTAGGGGTGAAGTCAACCGTTTGGATGGCCGAGGGAAAAGTATCAGTGTCCAAGGCAAGGATTACCCCGTTCACATCTGTTAGCTCTTATCCTGGTATCCAACGGGATATGGCTCTCGTGCTCCCTGAGAAGGTGTCTTTTGCAGATGTTGAAAAAGCGATTCGAGCTGTGGCGCCTTCTGAAATGGAGAGTCTCGTTGTTTTCGACCGGTTCGTGGACGCATCAGGAAAGAAGGTTCCGAAAGGATTTTTGTCACTTGGTTGTCGCTTGCAATTTCGCTCCTCTGCGCGCACGTTGACAGAAGTAGAGGTTGGGGGCTGGGAGAAAGCGATTCTCCAGTCCCTAGCTTCCCGGTGCGAAGCCAAGCTCCGGACAGTTCTTTGAGTGATTGGTTTTAGTCTTCGCGCCCTGCTTGACGCGTGTGACGGATCAATTTTTTTCAACCGATAAAATTAAAAAAAGAGGCCAAACCTTAATCCGAATACGTCATGCCTTTCTAGGAAGGCGGACGCGGAGGCGGGAGTCTCAATTTCTGGAGCATTCCAGGGTCGAAAAAAGTTCTCCTAGCGCCCAAGCGGGGCGTGTTTTTTTGGAGTTATGGCAAATGCGCGGCCAGCTCTTTGACCTTCGGCAGGTTGGCCAGAAGATCGGCAATTGCGTCGTAACTGCCCGATAGGAGCCCTTGATGGGCGCTTGCCTTCATGGTGACCGGAAAGGAGAGTTTGCCAGCTGAAACCTTGAGGTTTTCTAAATCAATCTGCACTTCAGTCGATGGTTCTTTCTTAATCAGTTGAGTCAGGGCTTCGAGATCCTCTTTCTTTGCGGTCACACATGGCAGACCGAGGGTCGTGCTATTTCCGAAAAAGATTTCTGCAAAATTGCCTGCAATCACGGCCTTGAATCCCGCCCTTACGATTGCTTGGGGCGCATGCTCTCGGGAACTCCCACATCCAAAATTCATTCCTGAAACAAGAATCGTTGAGCCCTTGAATTGGGCCTGATCGATCGGGTGATTCGTGGGTTTACCGTCGGGAGTTTGGCGAATATCGCGAAAAAGAAATTCACCAAGCCCGTCGAAAGTCACACACCGCATATAGCGGGCGGGAATAATCCGGTCCGTGTCGATATCGTCCCCCTCAACGGGTACGGCTCGACCTGTTACTTTCTTGATTGGGGAGAGAGACATATCAGTTTTGGGCGAAGACCTTGCGTGCGTCGCTGACTTCACCTGTCACAGCAGCCGCCGCAACCATCACAGGGCTCATGAGGAGTGTGCGTCCTGTGGGGCTTCCTTGTCGGCCTTTGAAGTTTCGGTTTGAGGAGGATGCGCAGATTTCGTCGCCTACCAGCTGATCAGGATTCATTCCAAGACACATGGAGCATCCTGCTTCGCGCCAGTCGAATCCTGCTTCGCGGAAGATTTTATCGATGCCCATCTCAGCACAGATTTTACTTACACCCTGTGAGCCAGGAACGGCAATCGCACGAATTCCTTTTGCTACCTTCCGGCCTTTTAGAAATTTCGAGGCCTCGACAAAATCGGAGACTCGAGCGTTCGTGCAGGATCCGAAAAAGGCGACCTGAATCTTTTGACCTGCAAGTTTTTGCCCCGCCTTAAACTTCATGAATTCAAGAGCCTCTTTGGCGGAGGAGCGGTCGGCCTCGGGAAGCTGTTCGGGGGAGGGGATGGCCTCATCTATGAAGATACCCTGACCGGGATTGATGCCCCAGGTGACGGTCGGACGGATTTCTGAAGCTTCAAAAACCTTCACATCGTCGTACACGGCGTCAGGATCGGAGGCTACCTTTCGCCATTCGGTCACCGCGGCATCCCAGTCCTTTCCTTTGGGGCAGTAGGGGCGGCCTTTCAGATATTCGAAGGTTTTTTCGTCTGGATTGACGTAACCCACGCGGGCACCGCCTTCAATCGACATGTTGCAGATGGTCATCCGCTCCTCGATCGAGAGGCCTTCGATCGTCGGACCCGCATATTCGTAAGCGTAACCAGTTCCGCCGTTGACCCCGAGGGTGCGAATGATGTGGAGGATGATGTCCTTTGCGTAGACCCCAGGGCCTAATTTTCCCCGTACTTCGATCTTTCGAACTTTCAAGGGAGAGAGAGCCATCGTCTGTGTCGCAAGGACGTCGCGGACTTGGCTTGTGCCGATTCCAAATGCCACGGCACCAAAGGCACCGTGGGTTGAGGTGTGGGAGTCTCCGCACGCGATGGTGGTGCCAGGTTGGGTGATGCCCTGTTCAGGTCCGACGATATGGACGATGCCCTGCTTTCCAGATGGGATATCAAAAAAGGTCACTCCGAAATCAGAGCAGTTTTTGCGCAGCTCCTTGATCATGGCGTCTGCGAGGGTGTCCTTAAAAGGTTCCACACGTTGGTCTGTCGGCACGATGTGATCGACCGTGGCAAAGGTGCGTTTTGGAAAGGCGACTTTGAGTCCGAGATCCCGAAGCATGCCGAATGCTTGAGGACTGGTGACCTCATGGATCAGATGGGTACCAATAAAAAGTTGAGTCGACCCGTCGGGAAGTTTTTCGACGGCATGCCGATCCCAAACCTTATGAAAGAGGGTTTTGCCCATAAGTGTTGATTATAACGGATTTGAAACAGACAGGCAAACCGTGGGAATAGGAGATCAGCTTAATTTACAGATCGTTTCCACAGAGTGGCGTCGGCAAAGGTGTACTGAAATTTGCGCCGGTGCTCGCGGATAAGAAATGGGAGATCTTGTCGATGAATGAGTCGAAAGTGGGGTTGGAGAAGTTTTTTTAGGGTCGAAAATGAGTTTCTCCACCATTTGCTTTCAGGGGTGTATTCTTTGGACCAGGTGTAAGGGGATGTAAGAAGAAGAAACCCATTTGGTCTTATCAAGCCTGGGGCCACTTTTGAGGCAAAGAAAGTTGGGTTGGGCAAGCGATCGATTAAGTTGGCAGCTAATACGAGGTCAAAAGTTCCGAGGTTTCTTGGTAGGTGAAGGGCGTCACCAACCTGAAAATGGACGTTATTTCTTTCGATACGGGCATCGACTTTAGCGAGGGATGGGGTAACGCGGTTGCCCTCCTCGCAAAGTTGAAACTTTAGGTGGCCACGTTTTTTGAGCTGATTTGCCGAATGGATAAAAGATCGAGAGTAGTCGATTCCAACCACTTCAGTGCATCGACGGGCGAGTTCGAAAGTGGAGCGCCCAACGGCACAGCCAAGATCCAGGGCCCTCGAATGTGAGCCTTTTGCCTTTGAAAGGAGAAGATGGGCGCAGGTGTAGGGAAAATTACGCACACCTTTGGGGGGAGTAACGCCCTTGGGAAGTAGCTGTGACGGGTCGTGATAGTGAAACGCCAAATACTCCGCCAAGACGGAGGACTTCTCGTAGGTCGAAGATTTCAGGCGAGCAGTTTTTGGAGGTAGGGAGCAGGTTGATACGCCTCGATCACCACCTCGGTCTTTCCGTCACGGTGCATTCGTACCTGCTGAAGTTGAATCTCAGGAGTCTTGTGGGGGGCGTAAAGAATATCATCATGAGTAGCGTTAATCCTCTCAGCGAACTTATCGGGGGTCAGATGACCGCCCAAATGATCGGATCGTCCTGTTGCAACATGGATCGTACCCAAAATCTTCTCATCTTGAATATCCCGACCGCTGAAGGGGAGAAGTTGGGTGCCGAAACCAAGTTCGCCCAACTCTCCGACCACGGGATCGCGCTGGAGCTTGGCAACGTGATGTTCGAAGGTCTTGGGGTTGCCTGATAGGAAGGTTCCACCCACCTGCCTGCCTTTTTTTACATCGAGGATGGCAAGGGTTCCGTCCTCAAACTTCATGGGCATTTGTCCATGGGCGTCTGTGGGCACAAAATAGACTTCGCCAGCGGGCAGATTCGCCACGTCTGGGGTTTTCCCGCGGCACAAACCGTGGGACTTTTGGGCTTCCTGCTTTCCAAGATCGAGGTGGAGCGCGCAGGACTTATCGGCGACTTTGTAATCGATTTCGACCCAGTCGGATTTTGTTAGGCCAAGACGGAGCTTTTCCGCCTGCTTGCTGACCTCGTTGTAGTCCACGGCGAGGCCGGTTTTGAGAATGATATCGTTGAGGCCGTGGAGAGTAGCTCCGCGGAATCCGTGTTTCTTGGCGGAGGCTGTGAGGGGAGCCGTTGCCGAGTAGGTCGAGATGCAAAGGATGATGTCATATTTTGGATAGATATCTTTTTCAAATGAGAGGCGATTTCCTTGGGTGTCCACAGCAAGGTCATCCATATCCAGATTGCTACCCCCCGTTTTTTTGTATGCGTACATGTCGCCTCCTGTGAGCCCTAGCTCTTTGCCGGCTCCATTGTTGATTCCTTGGTAGAAGATGTCGTGGGCGTACTTCTGGACGGTCAAAGCGGGATTTTTGAGGAACGAGAAGTCTTTAACCTGCGTAGGATCATCTAGATCAATCAAGACGCATGTTTTTTCCCCTTTCGATGGTTCGAAAACGGTGCGAAGAAGGCGCACGAGGTCGAAGGATGGAAATGAGGTTGGAATCGCAAGTGAAGATGTAGACATCTGACGATCCTAGCGTTGTTTTTATCCCTAGCAAATCACGGATAAAACATTTCCGCGGGGCTGGCTTACAAGGCGGGGCTTGTGCAAAATATGACGATGGCTCTTCTGAACAGCGCAAAAGAGGAATATTTCGATTTCCTACGTTTCGCAACTGTCTCGGCGGATCCCGCCCGTGCGCAGACAATGAGAGATTGTGCCAGTTGGTTGGCGGGAAAGTTCAAGGGAATGGGAATGAAGTCGGAGATTGTGCCCACGGCAGGGGCACCGGTCGTTTTGGCTTTTTGGAGGAAAGGTGGTTCGGCCAACCGGCGTACCGTTTTGATCTATGGCCACTACGATGTGCAGCCTGCGGAGATGGGGGATGGGTGGACGGGAGATCCTTTTGAGCCTCGCCTGGTGGGCGGAATGGTGGTCGCGAGAGGTTCGACCGACAATAAAGGTCAGATTTTTGCCCATATGATCGGAGTGGCGGAGAAAATCAAGGCGGGTGGCCCGGAGACCGATGTGATCTTTGTCGTGGAGGGAGAGGAAGAGGTGGGCAGTGACAATCTCGAGGGTGTTTTGCGTGACAGGAAAGAGGAGCTGGCGTGTGATGTCGCCGTCATTTCCGACACGAATATGGCGGGGCCTGACAAACCCACTCTGACATACGGTTTGCGTGGAATCAGCGCTTTGGAAGTGGAACTCACGGGTCCGTCGCACGATCTTCACTCCGGTGTTTATGGGGGAGCGGTTGTAAATCCGATTACTGTGCTGACCCGTCTGCTGGCGGGGCTTCATCACGAAACGGGCCAGGTGGCGGTTCCTGGATTTTACAAAAAGGTGAGGAAGGTGGCTGCCTGGGAAAGAAAAGCCGCAAAAGCCTTGGGAGTTCCTGATGCGGAGGTGAGGCGTCAGGCAGGAAGTCCGGCATTGGGTGGGGAGTCTGGATTTTCCGCAATCGAAAGAATCGGAATGAGACCGACGGCGGAGATCAACGGAATTACGGGGGGATATCAGGGTCCCGGACCTAAAACGGTTTTGCCCAGTAAGGCCTCGGCTAAGTTGACGTTTCGTTTGGTGCCGCACCAAGATCCCAAGGAGATTGCGGATCTCGTGGAAAAGGATCTTAAAAAGCGTTGTCCGAAAACGGTGAAGTTAAAAGTGACGCGGCATCATGGTGGGTTTCCCTATTTTTGTGATCCCACAAAAGGCTTTGGCCCTGCTGCATCCAAAGCCTTGAGTCTGGCATGGGGAGGAAAAAGGGTAGATTACCTTTTAGAGGGTGGGACGATTCCAATCGTGAGTGTGATCAAGAAGGTTCTAGGTGTGGAGACCTTACTGGTTGGGTTAAGTTTGCCAGACTGCCGTGCGCATGGTCCGGACGAAACCTTTCCGATCGAATACTTAGAGCGTGGCGCGAAAATGAATCAGGCTTTGTTGCGGGAGATTGCGGCCGTTTGAGTTCTTTCGTTCAGAGATACAAGATGGAGGGCGCGGGTCCATAGCTCAACGGTTAGAGCAGGGGACTCATAATCCCTTGGTTCCTGGTTCAAATCCAGGTGGACCCACTATTTTACATATCACTAGGCCGGGTTTGGGTGAAATTCATTCACCAGTTGTGGGCAGGTTTGCAAAACGGATAAAAGATTTTGGCGGAAGAGGCGCCTCTTTGTGTGTGTTATCAGTCCATGCTGTTACGGACTGTTTTACTACTCTTTTTGGGACTTATTTCGATGGGTTGGGCGCAAGGAAGTGCCGAAAACCTAGCTCGGGCTCAAGAGGGAATTGGAGAGCAGTCTTGGCCCAAGAAACCAGGGAATCAAGAAAGCCAGTTTTCAGGCAAAATGACCGATTTCAAGCAGATCGACATGAAAAATTATGAGAAGGGAAAATCATTTCATGAGGCACGACTTTATGGAGATCGGAAAGAGTCGAGTTTAGCTTCCACACCTCTGTGGGAGCAGAGGAGCTCAAAGATGGGGGGTAAAGAATCCTCCTGGTCGGGTCGCCAAACCTCGGGATTGGATGAGAGGCGTAATCAGAAATATGGAGGTGGGCAAATATCCTCTTGGCAGAAGAAAGAAGAACTTGAAATGAGGAGCGTGGCCAGCAAAGACGGACCAGATTGGATTTCACGAACGAGTCCTAAGTTCCATAATCATGAAGGAGGGGTAGTGATGTATGAGGGAAGGCTCACTCGAGTGCGGGAGTCCGTCGTGAGAGATGATTCCTTGGGCAAACGGGATTTAGGAGAAGGTAGAAAAGAGATGTTTAGTCCGAATGAGGTTCAGAGACTCCTTGAAGCAAAGGGGCGGACAACCGATCCCCATCGACCCTCTCCTGTGAAGGGAGAAATTAGGGCTGGATCTGCAGGGGCATTTCAGCCCGTAGTTGCGGGTAGTTCACCAAGCTCGCCATAATGGTGGATTCGCCGACCGGGATTTTTCCGCGAAGAGCTTGGTAGGGGATCGTCAACTGGTAGTTCAGGTGTTCTCCAGCGTTTAAGTAACTGTACCCTGCGTCTTGCGCAAAGTCGTAATCCTCTGACCAAGTGTATACTGTTTTTCCTTCCGCATCGCGGATAACGGCCTCGCAGCGTTGAGCGGTGGGAAAGTAGAGGGTGGATCCTTTATCGGACTCATTTTTTAAAGTAAATTTGATCACGATCTGGTCATTGGGTTGAGGATCGCGAATTCTCTGAAGAGTCAGTTCGGTCGGAGAGACTTCCAACCGCGCTTGATATGAATCGAGATTGAGTTCGTTGGCGCCCTCAAATCGTTTTTTTGAGCCCTGCATAAAGAGTCCGCCTTTGATGAGTCCAGGGGCTGAGAGGAATTTATCAGGTTGGCTGGTGCGGGAGGCGGTGTCTGAAATGTCGGCCGCAAGGGAAGACAGGGGAGAAACAGCGAGAAAAGCAATCAGTAAGGCGATAACGGATAGGAGACCTTTCATAAGACGAAGATAGCGAGGTTTACGGAAAATAACAAATCAGGTCGTTTCCTTGGGGAGGTTGGGATAAGATATAGCCTTATGAAGACAGGCTATAGGTTCCTACTCCTCGTAGTGGGTTATGCGTTGTGGATAGGGGCAGCGCAGAAACCCCCTTTTTTGCTGAGGATTCATTTACAGGCGACGGAGGGCGCGAAAGGGATGGTTTCTGTTCCTGTAACCCTTTTTCAGCCGAGCGAAACAATCGCCATCCAGAGTCTTCCTGAGGTTACGGAAAAAGAGATTCGCAAGGTTTCGACCCGTGTGGATGGAACGGTGCTGGTGGAGTTTAATGATTTTGGCCGGACAAAGCTGGAGGTCGGGACGAGTACTGGCAGAGGCATGATTTTAGTAGTTCTTGTGAATGGACGGGTTGTCTATGCCCCGAGGATCGACACCGTGATCACAAATGGATCGATCCTGCTTCCCCCAGGATCCATTACACCTGACGAGATTTTGCAAGTGAATGGTGAGGTGGAGAAGTTGAAGGAGCAGAGATTGAAGGATGTGCCTCGAACCAATTAAGCGGATTGCCACTTATTCAAAAAACTTTCGATTCAGCGAAAAATAATTGTGGACGGGCGAGTTTTGTTCGAGCAGACCAGATTTATGCGAGTGCACTACTTGTTGTTGGCAACAACACTTTGTCTTAACCTTATGGCTACTGGTATGGCCTCTGCGCCTGACCTTGCCGGCCAGCAAGCTGCGGGAATTCTGGCGGAAGTGGAGAGTGGTGTAGGGGGTAAATTAGTGTTTAGCGAGAAAACCGGAAGGCTTGAAGTAAGGGACGAGGCTGGGAGTTTAGTTGATGAAATTGTACTTGGAACTGCAGGCAAAGCGGTGGATGTGGCGGGGCAAGAGTATCGGCTGAGCTTTGGAAAGGATGATATGGGTCGGCGCTCGGTATTGGTTCGGGCAGGGCCGTCCATGCAAAAGCCGATCACCTTGGATGTTTTTGGGAGAAAGGCGGTTCTTTCGCCTGAGGCTTCGTTGCTGGCGACGATGGGTGAGAAGGATGAAATTTTTTATGAGCCTTCAGTTTGTGGTCAAGTCTACTACATTGAGGGAGCAGGAGCCACAGGTAGTCGGGTAAGTCGATTGGCAAATCAGGAGCGTGAGGTCGCAATTTTGGCCAAACCGTCCAATCCAACCGGTGCTGGCCCCGGATCTTTGTTAAGTGGGCAGTCTGATGATAAAAGCATGGAAAAGGCAGGTGATGCCGTAAAGTCGGCTTTTTGTGCTGTCCTGGGACTCCCTGACAAACAACCCAGCGCAAAAGCCAAGGTGTATCGGTTGAAAGGAAATCAGGATCCGAACGAGAGTGCTTGGGGCGGGGTCGCTGCACCAGTTTCAGCCGAAGCGGGCAGGCCTTAATTTAAGATCCTTCCAGCAAAGTTCTCGTTCAAGAGTTAAAAAAGAATATATAGAGGTTCCTAGGGTTGGGACATACGCCCAAAGTACGCGGGGTAGTCTTGGGGGCTGATGTCTGGAAAGTAAGATTGGAGAAGGGCATTGGCTCTCCTTGAGGATGGGTGCTGAAGATTCATCGCTAAGCGAATGAGGCGGGGAAGTTGCATGGAGAGGGGGAGTTCGAGAAGGCGGTGAAAGAGGCGATCCTGCACCTCGGCTCCACAGCTGGGCTGTTCAAGGATTGGGTCAAGTCGGCTCCACATAGATAGAGGAGTCAGCATGGCTACCTGATCGATGAAGGGGGCTCGATCCCGCTCAGGAAGCTGTTGAAACACATCCATGGCCCAATTCCACCCATTTTCCACATCTTGCGGAGCGAGAGTCATGTTGATGAGTGCATCTGATGCATCGTCCGTGAGCGTTGTTGGAATAGGTGTTGGAGCGGTGGGGGTAGGGGACAGACTTGACGTTGGATTAACGCGAATACGGCATGCCGGGGAAAAATTCAACTGCAGGGGGGCATAATCCGGCTGGGCAATTTTACGAGGGATCGAATCCGGGGGTGGGCTGGCTGGCTGTTGATTCGTAGGTCGCCCGCACCCCAATAGGGTTAGCAAGACCGAAAACATCAACAGTGCACCCAACAGCAATGGGTCAAACGTAAATACTCTAGCTTGCTGCCTGACTGTCTCCAAAACGTCGACCGGTTTAGTAATTCGTATAGGTGCTATTGGAGCGGATGAAATTCACGAGGTTAGTGTAGACAGAACCGGTATTGGTGAGACCGATGTTTGCATTAGTGAGATTGGCGTTCGTGCTAGTGTTCAGTAATTTGGTTAAGGCTGTATTGATGCTTAACGGCAAAACTAGTTGTTGATTCAAAACCGCAGCAGACCCATTTGTGGACGTATTCGTGCCGGAAGTGCTCGAGATTTTGAGCTGGAGAATCGCGGGGTAGAAGTTGTTGCTGCCGTTGGCCGAAAAGACAGTGGCATTGGTTGGAACGCCATTGGTTCCAATGCTAGAGGTTGTGTATCCCACGCAGATGGAGTTAAACGTTCCGACTGTGTTCGTTGCCGGATTGGTAGCATTCGTCACAACAAGAGAGTATTGCCCTGCCATGTAAACGGAGTTTGCAAAAAAGGCCCTCAAAATATAGCAAGCGTTGGAGTTACTGCTGACCATGGTCACGTTGGTGTTGGTCAGGGAGATTTGAGGGGCGTTGGTAAAATAGTTACTTGTCGTTAGTGCATTTGTGTTCGTGGAGTAGGTGTAGATTAACGGTTGCAGGCAAGTCATGACATTGGGTGTGTTGGTGTTGGTGGAGAATCTAACAGCCAGAATACCGCGATTGTTGGTCGTGCTACTGCTCCAGTTGGTTGACCATCCGTTTGTTAGAATGCTGCTGGATGATGAATTGGCACGGGTTGTTAAACCGTAACTAGCCTGATAGGCAGCCTGCGGGCTGAAATTATAAACGATCCACTGGGCTGAGGCAGTTTCCGACCAAAAAGCAGAAAGAAAAAAAGTGGTCATTACTAATTGTGTGAATGGGGCTCTCAAGGTTTGCATAGCACCTGTGTGCCAATTCCCTCTTTAGTTGTAAATATAAAATACAAATTATTCACAAGTAATATACTATGGGCAGTGTTTTACTTGACCCTATGCACCCTGCCGGTAGTTCTTTAATTCATGGGCACTATCCATTGTGGTATGACATTACTGCTGACAACCGCCTGGAGTATAGTCGCCCCTAAGACGGTTCCAAAGGTTGATTCATCCAAAAAATACCTTCTCATGAAGAGCCCGATCTTTTTTTCAAAGGGTAGAACTGTCCGGTTTTGGATCCAGATTGTATTAGTTTTGGCCTTGGTTCGGATTGCTTTGGTCCCGTCGGCCCTTTATGCCAACCCGACCGGTGAGCAGGTCGTCGGTGGGGCGGCGGGATTTAATAGGCCAGATGCGGCAACTTTGATTGTGAATCAGAATACCGACCGAGCCGTGATCAATTGGAATAGTTTTTCAATTGCGAATGGCGAGCTAACGAAGTTTGTTCAGCCGAGTTCGAGTTCAGCGGTGTTAAACCGAGTGGTCACCGCCAATCCTTCGGCGATCTATGGAACGTTGCAGGCGAACGGGAATGTTTATCTCATCAATCCAGGCGGGGTTTTGGTGGGGGCAGGCGGGGTGGTTAACACAGCTTCTTTTGTGGCGAGCACGCACGATATCAGCACGGAGGAGTTCATGAGGGGTGGACAGTTGAACTTTAAGGGAAATTCAGACGCATCGGTGGTCAATCAGGGAAATATCACAGCCAGAGAGGGGGACGTGTTTCTGATCGCCAAGGAGGTGAAGAACGAAGGACAGCTGATGGCGAAGGATGGCACAGTCGGAATGGTGAGCGGAACGGAGGTATCTTTACAGGCGGTGGGTCAGGGGAATTTTAAGGTGAGACTGATGGCGGCAGAAACCGACCCTACTTCGCCCCGAACCTCGCAGGGCGAGGGCGGTGCTTCGAAGGGTTCTGCGGAGATTGTGAATGAGGGGGTGATTCAGGCCGCGAATGCGGTGCTCGAGGCCAAAGGAAGTTATTTGCCGATGGCGATCAAGAACACGGGGGTGATCGAGGCGACGGGGTTGGTCGAAAACGGGGATGGCAGCGTGTCGTTAATCGGAGGTGAGGGCGACATTCTCAACACTGGAGTGGTGGCGGCATTGCAGAGGAGTTTGGACGGGCAAAAAGAAACCGGTGGATCGATCATGATGACGGCTAAGAATGTGACCTCTGATCTTGGATCGACCATTACGGCTGCGGGACGGGATGGGGGTGGAACAGTCCAGTTACGCTCTGGTTACACGACGGAACTTCGGGGGGAGATTAGTGTGGTGGGAGCTTCAGAAAGTTCGAAGGGTGGAAAGGTGCAACTCCTTGGCGAAAGGGTGGGTTTGTTTGAAAGTACGAAAGTGGATGCGAGCGGTGGAGCGGGTGGGGGCGAGGTACTGGTAGGCGGAGATTACCTCGGTCTGAACCCCGAGATACCCAACGCCAAAGCCACGGTGATGATGACTGAGGCGAAGATCTTCGCAGATGCGACGGTAGCCGGGGACGGCGGCCGGGTCATCGTCTGGTCTGATGAGTACACCGGGTTCTACGGATACATTTCCGCGCAAGGAGGGTTTTTGGGTGGCGATGGAGGCTTCGTGGAAACCTCCTCCAAAATTAATCTCCAAGCTTTCGGTTGGGGAAATATAGGTTCGCCACTAGGAGACCCAGGTGCCTGGCTGTTAGATCCCACAAATGTGACAATTACAGCTTTAAGTGATTCAGGCATGAACAACGAAGGATCTCCTCCTGATAGCTTTGGGGATAGGCCCGAAGGAAATATTTATTACACAACTGCAAGCCCAGCCCAAATTAGCGTTGCAACACTCCAAAGTGCTTTGTCCACTGGGAATGTGGCGGTAATCACCACCCCAAACAACGCCCTTGGAGAGACGGGAACTATTACAGTAGATCCATTGGCAAACCTAGTGTGGACGGACACCACGCTCCGACTTAGAGCAACCAGCGATATTATTATTGATGGTATATTGAACGGTGGAGGCAGCGGAACACTAGAGCTTTACAGTCAGACTGGAGGTACTGTTACTCAGAATAGCGGGGAAATTAGAGTGGGATCCTTAGTGTTGAATAATATTAGTAACGCGGGCGGGGTCTCCTTGATGAATGGGGTCAATTATATTAATCGTATCGCGGGGAATTCTTTGGGAGGCACTGTATCCTTGAGGGACCAAGGCGGATTTGACGGTCAAAATGGTCTTGTCATTAGCTCCGTAACTGCTGGGTCGGTTGCGGGTTACACCAGCCTGCCAAGTACAGGTACGGTGATTGAGCGGACTACTGTTGAGGGAATAATTTCCTCCGGCACGGTCAATTTGACGGTGACAGACGGACCGATCACTCAGACTGCTAGACTGAATATGGGCGGTGGGGATTTCTGTGCGGTTACGCTGGGGCCTAGCAATAGCGGCCACGATATAATCCTTACGAACTCAGAAAATGCTGTGCGCACCATTAGCTTGCAAACACTGGATGCCACTGGGTCAGCTGCGAGCGCGGCTTATATTCGTTTCGGCGAGGAGAGTGGATTCGCGATCGGCCAAACAGCTGCCATGGGAATCGTGGCGTTGGATGGGCTGAATACTCTGCTTGCTGGAGCCGTACGCACACTTCGACCTTTAGAAGATCCAGCTAATTTGCTAAGGGGTGGATCAATTGTCCTCCAAGGCGGTCTTTCGGCTGACTCAATTAGGGCTGATGTAACTCAAGACACTACTGTTGATGGTGCTATTATTGGATCAAACTTAGGACTTCTTGGGGATGCGAATTTTCTTTTAGATACTGCAACCGGAGGTGTTGGAGGAGGTGCATCAGCCAATAATATTACAACCCTCGCTGCGAATCTCACCACGGCTGCTGATCTCTCCTATTTAGATGAAGATGGTTTTCAGGTATTTTTTGTAAACTTCAACCCTTCAGGGATATCCAATGATGTATTTATACCCGGAATTCGACTCGAAGGTGAGGGGGTGGCGGGATCCGACATATATTTAACAGGAAACCTGGCTTTAACATCCCAAGCCGGAGTGGAGTTTTCCGGCATTCAACTAACCTCAACCGGCAGAGTTTTCGTTCCTGATTCAGCGACAGGAGTTACGGCCAGGACCATCGATAGCGGTAACCAGTATGATCTTCTTTCAACCTTCACCACGAGTACTTCTGCTCCTGGGCATATCGAAGCGAGCGGTAACGTTACTATCACCGTTGAGGATGGCGATGGAGGGGTGGGCACGACCGAAGCGAATCGGTTTACTCTACAAGAGGGGATTCATCTCTTTGCGGGTATGGGGCCAGAACTGACGAATTTCGGAACTAGTGGAAACGCCATCATCCAGGCCGATAACATGACTATCGGTTCGGACACTCGTCCAGATTTGGCCATGCACGGTTTGATCATGACCGGAAACGTCAACGAAGCGGGCACGATAAACTATGCTTCTTCCACAGCTTTGCTGCCTTTTACTGTTCAAAGGCAGGCATTCATTGTCACTCCCAAGGCGGATTATGATGTCACTCTTGATCCAGGGCAGCTTCAACTTTCCCAAGCTGAACTACGAAGAATCAATACAAGCCGGTTGCAGATCGATTCGGGATATACCTCAGCGACAGATTTTGCTGTGGATGTGCGAACTCCCCTCAACCTCTATGGATTATATGACACGGTAAGGGCGGTATCGCCATCGGGTACCGAAACCATATTTCCAACAAATCCTGGCGTGAATCGGTTGGAACTTATTGCCTATGGCGGGGATGCTGGAGGCGGGGCAAGAGGGAATGTTCAGGTAAGTGGAGGTATTTCTTCCGACGTGAACCAGCTGCCGATGGATATTTTTCTATCGGCTTCCGCTGTGGATCAGAGCAGTGGCGGATTTGTTAATGTGAATAGCGGCCTACGTTCCTATGGGGGGCAAATCGGGCTTCAGGGACAAAACGTGAATATTAATGCGGCAGTCAACGCTAACAATCCCAACTTCACCGATGGTTTGGGCTTGGTGGCCATCTTCCCGGGGCAGGGGCCTACGGCAGCAAATCCTGGAACTGGCGTCACTCCCATCAGCCTTGGCACCAAAGTGGACGAAAATACCTTAGGTATCCTGCGAACTGAACTTGCATTGATCACAGCGGGTACGGTCCAAATCGGGGATATTGAACGTCGGCCTGCGGTGCTCGAACCTGTTAATCCATTTACTGGATCTTCCATCACAGGAACAGATCCGCTTTGGAAGAATTTCATTCAGGCCAATGATGCTGGCCCGATTACCGTCACGGATTTGATTTCTAACCTTTCCTTTAATACTTTGGCCTTGGTGACTTCTGGGGATCGCACGAACCCGACGGGCTATGCGTTAAGTCAGGCTTCAGAAGCAGGAATTCAAGTGGGTGGACTTTTTGTGGTCGGAAATCCGTTTGCTGCGACGACCGACTATGTTCTAGGTGGAGCCTTTAACGAGATCGATTATTTGGCAGTCGCCTTGGGTCTTGCTACTGCCTCTGGGGCTCCCTCGGGCGATCTTCTGTTGGTTAATCAAAAAGGTTTGATAGGTGGGAATGGGGGTGAGGTGGCGCGGATCCAGCAGCAGTGGGATCAGAGCTATACTCGAACAATAACCACTCCATTTTTGTCTACAGGGGTAGGCTTGGTGGTGGCTCGTGCACTTTCTATCACGGCGAGTGGTTCGGTTTCTATTTATGAGACGGTGCCGACCGGTGTGACTGGATTGGGTTATATCGGTCACGTTGCCTCGAATCCGCGTGCTCTGGCGAATGGCGCGAATGGGTACGCTCAGGTGGGCAACCAAATAGGGTTGGTAGGGGACCCGACGAGCGGCTTGGCGATCAATGTGATTCAAAGTGCACTTGGCACAACTGGAGCGAATACCGTTTGGGCTGCTGCGGCGAGGGGTTTGTCGGTTAACGACTTGACCACTCAGTTCGTGCCTGGATTGCCCCCTATTGTTGCCGAGGCCGGAATTTTAACCAACGGCGGGCAGGTCACACTGGAAGGAAATGCGATTGAAATAGCCACTAGCGTTGACCGAGGGGTAGGCGGAAATACTATCACCATTGATACGACTGGAGCATCCACCAGTGACTCAGCTTCGGCGGTTGCGCCGTCTGGAGCCAGAGTAGTCATTCGTCCGGCAACGGGGCAAAACGGGTTTCAGAATCGTGCGGGAAGTGGGGCTTATGATCCGAATCTGCAAAACAGTCCTTTGGCCGGGGTGCCTGTTGAAATGAATTTAGGAACAACCTCTGCGCAGACGGGCGCTTCCGTTCCCGATTTCACCCCTACCTTTTTAAATGCCAGTTTAGACACAATCTTTATGGCGAGTTCGACTTTGGAAGGTGGCGCAATTCGAGCCAATGTCTTGGAAATCGGACGGAATGCGGATTCTGGGACTGCTTCAGGAAAAATTTCCATTACGTCTGATATCGGTTCCACGGGCAATTTGATGTCGACGCTTCTCGAGGCGCTTCACATCATCTCAGGAGGTTCGGTGGAGGACACCGGAATGATGGCGGCAGGAGGCACGCCTAATACGATCACGATGAATTTGGATGGGGTCGTTGGTTCGGGCGGACTCGCGGTGGATAGCTTAGGAGCGGTAGCTGTACAGGCGGATGTAAGCTTGGTTGCGATCGATGCCGGCGCCAATAGTAACGTCCGGTTTATCGATTTGCTGGGTGGAGTATCGATTGGGGTGGTCGATGAGGTCAGTGGAGTTCTTGCCAATACATTTTATTTAGATGTGACGGGGGGAATTGCGCAGGCATCGGGAGCGACAATTCAAGCCACTGGGGGCGGAGTTTCCTTGCAATCCACCGGTTCGATCCGGTTGGATCAGTTGAACGATTTCAATCTGGTAGCGGCTTATGCAAACAACGGCACTGCCAATCAACCGATTTACTTGCGAACTAGTGGTCCGATGTCGGTTTCGATTTTTGGATCAGGCCAACCAGGGGGTCAACCTGCGGGCGTAGCTGGAATCACGGGTAGCAATGTAACTCTCGTAGCGGGTGGGGATTTACAGCAATCGGATTTAGCGAAGATCACGGCAACGAGCAGTTTTCTGGCAACAGTTTTGGACGGGTCGGATGTGCTTTTAAACAGCACGCTGAATGACTTAGGGAACAGTCCAGTGATAGCGGCACTTAAAGCAAACGGCACCTTGGGAAATATTTCCAATCTAACTTTAGTGAATAATGGGAGCCTTCTCTTAGGTTCTGCTGGAGTGTTGGTGGCGGATTTGACGGCGACGGGGTCAGGATGGACTACGGCTCCGAATGTCCTCGTGAATGGGGCGTCTGGTTTGGTTTCGGCGGTGATGGGGTTAAGTAATTCGATTGCGGTAAGTAGTGGAGGAGCTGGGTATCAGTCGGCACCCGTCGTTACACTAACGGATGGAGGTGGGACCGGAGTTGGGGCAAAAGCGGTAGCGATTGTGGACTCCAACCCGCTGAGCTCCACTTATGGGCAGGTTCTAAGCATCATGGTGACGAACGCCGGCACGGGATATACGGGAACGGTGACTGCAACGCTAAGCGGAGGCGGTGCAACACAGGTGGCCACAGCTGGTACGGTAATCTTAGCGATTCAGGGTCTCAATGTGAACAATCCGGGAAGTGGGTATACATCGACCCCGACGATTACCTTTTCAGGAGGAGGTGGTGGGAGCGGAGCCACGGCAACATCCTCGATCGGAGGAACAGGCGGATATGTGGCATCCGGGTCGACTACGGTGTTGGGTGGGATTGCTGGTGATTTAGACATCACCACGGCGTCAGGAAGCATCACGGGTGGTAGTGGGTTGAGCGTGGCGGGAACGACCAAGCTGAACTCCAAGGCTGGATCTATCAATCTGGATTCCATGAATAACAACCTAGTAGGGGCGATCCAGGCAACTTCCTCAAGTGACACGACGATTAAGAACGCCAATTCTCTGGTCTTGGGAGACTTTACCGTCGGGGGAAATCTGACGCTTGGGTCTAAAGGTAATATTTATCAGGTGAGTACTGGCTCGGCACTCGTCGTTGGGGGCACCTCGCAATTTTATGCCACCACTACCGCTGCCACGGGAGGGACGCCCAGTGGGGTGGTGACTTTGAATAACTCCCGCAACGACTTTGGTGGATTGATTACGGCTGAAGGTACCCGCATCACGATTCGAGTTACAGGGAATTTGGATTTAGGGACGATGGTAGCCAGTCAAAGCCTGACCGCGTCCGCAGCGGCTGATACACTAGGTCTCGGCACTATCACCATGGCTGGATTCAGCGGGACGGGTTCCGTGGCGTTAAATGCGGCTCAAGATGTTACACTTACCGGTGCGGTTAACCTGACCGGTCCCCTCAGCGTGGTTGGGGGTGGTGATGTCACCTTGCTAGGGGTAACGGTTTCCGGAACCGGAAGTAGCGCGGTTACCGCCGGAGGATCCACCAACATGAATGGAAGTGGATCCTATGGTGGTGCTCTGACGCTTTCCGGAGGTGACCCCGCCAACGCCATCACTCAGGCGGGCGGCACCTCTCTGACTGTAGGGGGGAACGCCACCTTTACCTCCACCGCCGGAGGCGCGATCAATTTGGGGAATACGGCTAATGACTTTAAGGGCACAGTAAGCCTGAACCAGACCACGGGCAGCATCACGCTGACAGATCAAAACGGTTTAACTCTTGGGAGTTCTTTGCTGGGTAGCGGTGCCGTCAATCTTACGGCCGTTGGAATCACTCAGGCTTCTGGGACTACTCTGGCAGCGGGTGGCACAGTCACCCTGAACGCAGGCGCTGGAGTACTCACCTTGGTCGGAGCAGGGAACAACAACTTTGCTGGGACGGTGAATCTGACCGGAGGTACCACCCAGATCACCGATGGGGTGGGGGGGCTTACCCTTGGGAACGTCATTACTGGGAATTTAACGGCTACCACCACCGCCGCTGGGGGCGCTTTAAATCTGGGAGGGGGAGCCGTGACCGGAACCTTGACCGCCAACTCCAATGGAGGAGCCATCTCGCAAAGCGCGAGCTTAACGGTGACCTCGACGGCCTCAATTTCCGCTGGGACCGCATCTATTACCCTCACTCAAAACAATGATTTTCAAGGGACTTTGAGCCTAAGCAACAGCGGGGGTAATCCAATTTTGATCACCGATGCTAACAAACTTATTTTAGGCACCGTAACAGCGGCCGGTGGCGGGGCCGTCACGGTTAGTTTTGGGCGCATTGGAACCGCAGGGCTTAGTCAAACTGGGGTGCTAACCTCCGGAAATCTAACATTGCTAGCCAACACAGCGGGAGCGGGGCTTTCCAATATCGATCTATCCACGCAAGGCAACGTCATATCAGGTACGATTACGATAGATAATACGGGGGTTGCAGGAGCAAGAATTGGGGATTTCGCGCTTCGCAATACTTACGTTCCGGCGCCTTCCGGGACACCATTATCTCCCATCGTCAACCTCACAAGTGCGGTGCTTCCTAACCTGCAAAACCTCACGATCATTTACAACGGCTCCGGCTACACCGGTGGTTATGCTATCCCAGGGCTTTCTGCCACCAGCATGAACATCGAAACCGGTGGGAATATCAGCCAGACGGGCATTCTGGCCGTGACCGGGGGTGGAGCGGCGACGTTTCAAACCGCCAACGCCAACATTAATCTTTCAGGTTTTGCTAACCAGTTTTCCGGTCCCGTAAGCCTTATCACCAGCGGCGCAGGGACAGTCAATTTGGTGAATGCGGCCAACTTGAGATTAGGGACGGTGACCATGGGCTCGGGAAGCCTCGCGGTGAGCACCGCCGCCGCCAATGGGAATATCAATCAAACCGGCACTCTAGTTTTGACCGGCAACGCCAGCTTCAACTCCGGAACCGGCAACATCACGCTGAATAATACCGGCAATGATTTCGGCAACGTCCAGGTCATTGGCAACAATGTGACACTGGTCGACCGGACGGGCCTCTCGTTTAGTCCAGATGGGTCCGCGATTGCGGGTACACTTTCAGTTAATGCAGGAGGAAATGTATTTTGGGACAACACGGCTCCAGGTAACAGTGCCGGCTCCGTCACCATCAGTTCCACGGGTAACGTGGATGTGATTTTGGCAGGTGGAGAAGGTGGGGTTCTGGGGGCCATCCAAGCCGCCGAAACCTTCACTTTAGCCAGCTTGGACCCCATCTATTTGAATCGGGCCGGAGGCGGGGGAGGGGATGTCGATATTATGTTCAGCCAACTCCAAAATCTTTCCGTGGGATCGTTAGTCGTTGCCTCGGGGGCTGACATTTATCTTGGCGATTTTTCCGCCTTGCCTGGGACCCCCTCGGTTGAGCTCGTGGCGGCCGGAAACATCGATGGCAATGGTGTCATTGGCGTAAATGGGCTTTCCCTGACGGCAGGGGGCAGCGCGAATTTCTCGGCCGTGAATCAAGTGTCTACCATTGGTGCGGTGGACGTTGGGGTAGGGGGATTCTCCTTTAGAAACGGTCAAGGGCTCTCCATCACGGCGCCGGTTACCGTGACGGGTAACGTAGATTTGCGGGTGGCGGGACAGTTTTACAATCAAAGCGGTTTGGCCACGCCCTTTGGAGGTACGACAGGCAGCGTGACTGTCCGATCTCTTTCCCTAGCGGCGGGCCTGCCCAATCGCATCTCTGGCTTGGCGGGTTTTTCCGTGGGGTATAATGGGAGAAACCCCGGGGGAAACCGTGCGATGATTTATGCTGTCTCCCCCCTCACAATGTTTGCCCCTTCGGGAACCTTTATTGCCGGTATTCCTGAAGTCGATCTGGGTGGAATACAGACGGGGGGTGGTCAGATCAACACCTTCCTCACGGGGAGCGACAATCTAAATTGGATGATTTCTGATTTCGGCAGGTTTGATATGCCAACAGTGAAGCCGAGTGGGATGGACTATATCCTCTACCCACAGAGAGTGGAACCCGAGACGAAGACCTTGCCCGCGGCAACACTGGGTCAGCTCGAGCGTGAGTTGGGTAGGCCACCTACCTTGGAAGAGATTCAGGCGAGAGAAGTGGCGGTCCGGGAAGCGGCGATGGTTCGAAGCGGAGCGATTCTTGAGCGGACCAGCTTTGATGCGCTGGAGGATGAAGTAGATAAACAGGAAAGCGCAGAGGTTCCAGCACAGGTGATCGATGGGGGGAAACCGCAGGCAGACGCCAGAGGCCAGAGGTCAGAGGACGGAATGCAAAAGGCGGAGGTCGGGAGTCGGGAGTCTGCTGGTGTTGGCCCCCAGGTTAGGAAGACTCAAAGTGTGAAGCAGGGGTCGAATGGGCCGATTTTGAGATCGGGTCCGATTCGGTCGGTTGCTCAGCTTCGTCCTGCCGAGCCTTCTCAGAGTGGGAATATCAGTGAAGCTTCAGCGCAGTCGTTAAAGCTAGATGCAAAGAGTGTCATCGAGCAGGAGCGGGCGAGTGCGGAAGTGGGGATTGCTCCTCCGATTGCAGCGGGGAGGTGAGGGGGGGAATTTAGGGATGGTACGGACGAGCGTCTCGCTCGTCATAGGATGACCGAGACGGTCATCCGTACCTCGGGAAGTGAGTCCTAGGATGACTGGGACGGTGATCCGTACCTTCTGGTGACCAGCGATGGGGCCAGTCTTTAGGTTGGGTAATGAAGCCGGCACGAACGGGATTCATCACGATATAGTTCCATTTCTCATTCAGGGATTCACATCGACGAATCCGATGGTCAAAGAAGCCCCGATGCCAGTGGATGCGCAGGTTTCTTGCCAAGTATCCTTTCCAGGAAGCGATCACATGGGTGAGTTTGTATCTTTCCGGAATCTGAATCAGAGCGTGCAGATGATCCGGCATGAGAAGAATCAGGGAGCAGTGCCAGCGATGTAGGTGATGATATCTCTCCGCACTTCGTAGAATGAAGTTGGATTTCTCTGTCAGACAGAGTTGGTTAAGATATTTGGGTCGGGTGCAGATGGTGATGAAAAATTCGGGATATTCCACCCAGCTAGGGGTTTCGTGTTTTAGCCAGATTTGCACACAGAATATAACTGGATTTTAGGTGAAAGGATTCGGGGTGTGATGAAAGTATAAGCGAATTGAATAGGTACTGACGAGCGTCTCGCTCGTCCTAGGATGACCGGGACGGTCATCCGTACCTCGGAAAGTGAGTCCTAGGATGCCCGGGACGGGCATCCGTACCATTCTTCAATTATTTCGCGGTGCCGTAGAGGGTGAGGGTGGCAGAGTTGAGAGTGCCAGTATTGCCGGACACACGGTCAGCGATCTTGAGTTTCCAGAGGCCGCGAGAGTCTTCGCCCCAGTTGTGGACGGTAGAGAAGGTCCAGTTGGAATAATTAGCGCGAGCGGATCCCGCAAAAGGAGTCAAAGGACCGCCCGAGGCACTGAGGCGACCAGGTTCATGAAGTTCGGCTAGGCGACTGGTGGTTCCGGAGGGGCTGGTCACCTGAACTTGTAGTTCCCCGCGATCCTGATGAGTGATGTCAACGGTCACCGTGGCGTGTTCGACTCGAAGGGCTGACAGGGAGCGAGTGTCGAAGTATTTCACCAGCCCAGAGGATTTGTTGTCCCGAATGGTGGCGGGAAGAGAGGAGAGGGAGACGGGGAAAGAGGTCATCGTGCCTAGTTTGGACCAGTTTTTAGCGAGTCGGACGGCATCGGAGGCGTTGATCAGGCCTGCCCCGTACTTGTGGTTAAACCAGAAGCCAGCCCCGTTGCGGGCCCAGTCCGAGTCGCCGGAGTCGTTTTTTGTGGCGGAGCGGATATAGATTTCCTTCACGTCCCGCCAGTTGAGGGAGGGGTTGGCCTGTAGAACGAGTGCGGTGACCCCTGCGGCTACCGGACAGGCGGAGGAGGTTCCGTTAAAATTCTGGGTGTAGTCGGCATCCAAATAATCTTTTTGTCCGTAAATATTTTTCCCGGTCCCCGTATTATAGCCATCGGAGCTTGTGCGGTCGGTGGTGGTTGTTCCTTGTGGGCGGACAGCATCTAGTCCTGACGGCGCGCTGATAACAATTGGAGAACCGGGCGTACTGTAAGTGCACTGGATAGCTTGATCATTCAAAGCTGCTACCGGAATAGAGTAGATGGAGTTGTGGGTCTCGTGGAGGTTGACGTTATCGGAGGTGGGGCGCCCGTTGGTGGGAAGCGTGGAGACCACATTTTGAGCGTTGCCAGCGCAGAACAAGGTGACGACCCCCGCATCGGCAGCGGAGGCTAAGGCAGATCTTTGTGCACTGGTCATGGCGTTGGGCTGAACGGCCAGCCATACCCAACTGTTGTTTTTTACGCGGATTGCGGATCCTCCGTAGGCAAGGCTCTCCATGAGAGCGTCGCTGTCAGTTGTTCCCAAAAACCGCAGGGGTGCAATTTTGGCGGAAGGGGCGGTTCCTGTTGTGCCCAACCCGTTGAAACCTACTGCAGCGGCAACCCCAGCCACGGCGGTGCCGTGGTTATCGCCAGCACCCGGGCTAGGGTCTTCGGAATCGGCGCCGACCCAACTGTAGCGATAGGTCGGGGAAATGTTGGCGGCTAAATCGGGATGGTCCATTTGTACTCCATCGTCCACGATGCCGATCGTGATTCCTGTTCCACGGATTAGGTTTCCAGATGAATCTCGTTGTTCCCACACAGGCGTGATTTTTGCATCAGATGCTTTTTTGGCTCCGTTTTGACCTCGGCCACGGATGTGCCACTCGTTAGCGAAAAGGGGATCATTTGGTAAGAAAGCTGGAGAGTATTTAGGGCATAGTTCTATGTTGGCACTGTAACCTAGAGCCATCATCGTCGTTGATGCGCTCAAAAGTTGTGCCGGACTGTTGGCCTTTAGAACAATATGGTTTGGAGCATATGAGGGCTTTGATTTCAACTCAAATCCAGCCAGTAACGCGTCCTTGAGACATTTCTCGAGATCATCGGTTTTGATGGTGATGGTCATTGATGCTAGCTCGCGGGTTTGGTCGTTGTGGGGAGCGCCGACGGGGTAGAGGATGAGTCGGGTTTCCTGATTTTTTTCCAATGCCAGAATGTTGGCCACGGACGCGAGGGTGGAGGGTTTGCTGGATTCTTTGATCGGGATGATTTGCCCGACTCCATCGGGGGTGGGCTGATACAGTTCGTCCACAGCCAGGACGTAGGAGCGTTTCCGTCCGTCGTTGATCTGGATCGGCTTTGAGAAAGTTTCGTCGAATTGAGCCGCAGCTTCTTCATTGGCAGGAACCATAGAAGTGTTGGTTACAAGTTCGACGGCTGATAGGGGTTCAGCAAGGCGCGGCGAGGTAGGTTTAACCTCTGAAAAAAGGTTGGGAACTAGGAATACAAGGGGTAGCCAAAGTGGGATGGTTATCTTGTGGTTCATGACTGATTCATAGTTATTCACAATATGGATGCAACAGAAACCTTATAATTAATAAGTAAGAAGGGATTCTGAAAAAAGCAAGGGGGTACGGACGAGCGTCTCGCTCGTCCTAGGATGACCGAGACGGTCATCCGTACCTTTTTGAGTTAGGCCTCTACTGTTGGCACTTCTTGGGGATTTTTCGACAAGTTGTTAATGCTGAAGGGGCAGAAACCTTGAGGGTAGTGAGATGGAAACGAGCCTTATAAGGAATGAGAAGGGCATGGTGTATCCTTGTGGGGTGGACGCTTTTGGGCGTATTTTCTGCTCAAGCTCAAGAGGGGGCACCGGAGGATTATGCGGTGCCGTACCCGACAAGGAGTCAGGGCCCAAGTGTCCAGTTTGGACAAGGTTTTCAGGCTGTCGCGCCGAGCATGCCGAGACCTGCGGACGGTCGGATTAAGGTGGAGCCCAAAGTAGAATCTTCTGATGGTGCAAAGGGGAGAGATTCTGTTGTGACTGCGGAGATACATGCATTGGTTTTCGTTCAGGTCGTGGAGCAAGTAAAACCGGATGGAGTTCCCGGGTTAAGTGGAATCGTCACAGCGATTGACATGCTTAAGGAAAAGGATTTTCAGGATAAGATGAATGTATTTTTAGGAAAGCCAGCCACGATGGGAACCTTAAACAAGATTTCACGAGATGTGATTGAGTATTATCGTAGGGAAGGTTTCCCAGTTGTGAACGTGGTCGTTCCGAAGCAAACGGTCCGGGATGGTGTTGTGCAATTTGTTGTAACAGAGGCAAGGGTCGGGAAGGTAATCGTCGAAGGTGCGAAGTGGTTTAATCCGGATAAGTTTAAGGATGAGGTGAGCTTAAGGGAGGGGGACAAGGTGGATGGGGATCAGTTGCAGGAGGATATCCGTTGGTTGAACACAAATCCGTTTCGGTCGACCGATCTGGCATTTCAACCTGGGGAGGCGGCGGGATCTACTGACGTGATTTTGGAGGTGAACGATCGGATGCCTGTGCGTTTCTTTTTCACGTATGACAATTATGGAATCGATTTAACGGGAAAGAATCGTTTATCGACGGGGTTTAACTTTGGGAATCTGTTTAACATGGATCAGCAGGTGAACTTTCAGTACACGACATCCACGCAAAGTATCTTTAACAGTTTGAATGCGTATTCGGGCAGTTGGATTATTCCGTTTCCTTGGAGGAATTATCTGACGATTTACGGAGCGTATGCGGGCTCGGAGGCAGCAATCGACTCGAACAGCAGTTTGAATGGATCCAGTTGGCAGGTTAGTGCGAGATACAATGCGCCGATGCCGATGGTGTTTGAATATACGCATGAGCTGTATGGAGGTTTTGATTTCAAGCAAGCATCGAACTCTCTTTTGATTTTCAACACTGCGATCGGAGATGGGGGAGGGTTTGGTACGTACGACGTGTTTCAGTTAACGGCGGGATATAGTGGGAATATCCCTGATCCGATCGGGTCTACGAGTTTTGAGGTGGCGGGCTTTTACAGTCCAGGCGGAGTAGGGAATCTGAATAATCAGTCTACGTACACGAATATTCGGAACAATGCAGATCCGGATTATGGTTATGGCAAACTGAATTTTAAGAGAGGTTTTATTTTGCCGCTAAATTTTAGTCTGACAGGTGCGTTTAATGGGCAGATCACGACGAGCAATCTGATGCCTACGGAGCAGTATGGCTTGGGGGGATATAACACGGTGAGAGGCTACGACGAACGGGTGGCGAACGGGGATAATGCCTGGGTAACCAATGTTGAGCTGCGGACACCCCCAGGAAGCATTTTCAAAATGTTTGGAAATCAGGAGGTGGATGACCGGATTCAATTTTTGGCGTTCTGGGATTATGGATGGGTGGGATTCAATAACGCAGCACCAGGTCAGGTGGCGACCTATCTGATGGGTATTGGACCAGGGTTGCGGTATAATATTGATCGATTCGTCAGTGTGCAGTTTGACTGGGGCTTTCAGTTGAAGCAGACCCCCGCGGGAAGCAAGGCGAACGACCGGGCCGAGTTGAGCGCGACGATCGCGTATTAAAGGGAAGGGATGCAGGGGGGGATGATTTTGGATGTTTAATTGCCAAGATTGGCCATAGGCGGGCAAGCGACAGGCCTTTCGATGTAAGGTTCAGGCGGGAGTATCGACGGGATTCATTTGGACGATTCGCAGTCTTGCATTCTCGAGGTCTGTTTTCAGTTATGGGATTGGTTTCAGTCAGTTTATTTAGGCGGAAGGAATTTTTTTACGTGAAGGTTGGGGTCTCACATAGGGCGTGGGAACTCAAATTAGACTTTTTACTAATTACTCTAAATATGGTATAAAATAGCCCAAAAATCTATTGACACCACAAGCTATAGATATATTTCTTGGGGAGTGCCACAAGTTATAGTCTTAATTCGAGGGTTTAAATCAAGGGTTGGATTTTTTTCTAATCGGAAAAAACGCATTGATGGCATGCCATACTGGCGGGGGAAATCCGTTCTACATTTGTGCGTTCGTTGGGTGATGCTGGCGACTGCAATCCAATTTGCTTTTTATGCCCACCCCTTATTCGCCAATCCTGTAGGGGCGTCTGTGGTGAATGGCGCGGTGAATATGCAAACCACCGGCAACACACTGGCGATCACTGTCTCCGACCGTTCGATCATTAACTGGCAGGGATTTTCCATTGGCGCGGGAGAAACCACGCAGTTTATCCAACCCACGGCCAACGCCTCGGTCCTCAATCGCGTGACCTCGGGCGATGCCTCGCAAATCATGGGGGCGTTGCAGGCCAATGGGCAGGTCTACCTGATCAATCCGAACGGAGTCTTCATTGGCAACGGGGCGACGATCAATGTCGGATCCTTCCTAGCGAGCACTGCAAATGTGACCGACGAATCTTTTGTCCGGGGCGGCAACCTGACTTTTGCCGAAGCGACGGGCGCGGGAATCGTGAACCGCGGGACGATCACGGCGAATCACGGGGATGTATTTCTTCTAGCCAAGACGGTTGAAAACAGCGGAACGATTCAGGCAGCCCAAGGAACAGTCGGATTGATGGCAGGGACACAGTTCTTTTTGAAGAAGGATGAGACAGGTGCGGTGAAGGTGAAGTTGGCGGCCTCTTCCGAAGGCTCTGCCACCGGAGTTGGAGTGGCTAACAGCGGAACGATCGAGGCGTTGCAGGCCCAACTGGAAGCTCAGGGGAATGTCTACGCATTGGCGATCAATCAGAGCGGAATCATTCGGGCGACTGGCGTCAGCCGAGATGCGAGTGGGACGATTGTGCTGAGTGCCCCGGGAGGAATGATCCGCAACACGGGGACGATGTTAGCGCTGAATCGGGATGGATCGGGCGGACGGCTTTCCGTATCGGGCGGGGATATTATGACGGATGTTTCTTCCATCATGACTGCGGCCGGGACTGGGGTGAGTGATTTGGCTATGGGCGGTCAGATTGAAATTTCAGCGGAGAACGACGCAATTCTGAGTGGTCGGCTGGACGTTTCGGCCGGTGACGGAGCCAAGGGGGGTCGATTGGTCGTGACAGGTGAACGGGTCGGTCTGTTTGCAGGCAAGGTGGATGCGTCCGGTGGCACGGGTGGTGGTGAGGTGCTTTTGGGCGGGGATTACCAGGGGGTGAACCCGCTAGTGCGGAACGCATCGCGGACTTACGTGAGCCAGGATGCTGAGATTCGAGCTGATGCCACGGTCCTTGGTGACGGCGGTAAGATCATCACATGGTCGGACAACGGGACGCAATTTTATGGCACTGCCACCGCCAAGGGCGGGGCAGTGAGCGGGAACGGTGGTTTTGTTGAAGTCTCTGGGCGCGACTTTTTGGATTACTTGGGATCGGTCAACACCTTGGCGCCGAATGGCGTGAACGGTGCGTTGCTCCTAGATCCGACGGACATGGCTATCACAACCACCGCTGATGCCAATACTACAGGAACAGGAACATCTGTTAACCCTTTCGCGCCCTTGGCCTCCAGCAGTTCGGGAAGTACACTCACTTGGGCAACGATTAATACGGCTCTTGGAGGTGGGAATGTTTTTGTCACGACCAGCGAAAGCCCGAATACTACCGGGCAAACTGGTACCATCACGATTGGTCCATCCTCCTCTTGGAATAATGCTAACACCCTGACTTTTACGGCCGCATCTGGCGGGAATATCGTGGTCAATGGCCTTCTTAGCAATGCAGCCGCTGGCGATCTGGTGTTGAACACGTCTGGAGGCGGGCAGATTCAGCTCAATGCGAACATTACTTTGGCCGCCGGCGATCTATCCCTTAACGGAAGTACGGTGCTAACGACGTCCGCAGCTGGCGTAACGCTGCAAACATCCAATGGGAGTATCACCTTGGGAGCTTTGAATAGCGCAACCGGCACGGCTCGCACCCTTACTTTAGTTGCCGGAACCGGATCGGTTACTTTTACTGATGCGGTGGGAGCAAGCACGGCACTGGGCGCGATTGCCGTGACCAGTGCGGCAAACACGCTTTTCACGGGTGGCGTGAATGCGACGTCGTTAATCTACACCGCCTCAACGGGAACCGCACAATTTGAAGGAGTTCAGACTTTTTCAGGGGCTCTTACCGTAATAGCCAATGGCGGGATTAATTATGCTACTGGAAGCAGTGCCGCTGTGGGTGGAGCCACCTCGCTAACATCTTCAACAGGAAATATAATCTTAAATGGTGCGATAACCACTACTGGGGGAACCACGGGAGTAACTGCTACTGCTGGGTCAGTCACAATCGGACAGGCAATTTCCAGTAATAGTAATGTGACGATCTCTGGTAACACCGGGGTTACCACGACTGCTGGAATTACTTCTACAGCTGGAACAACCGGCCTTACTTCGGGGGCAGGAGCGGTTTCCGTTGGCGGGTCAATTTCCAGTAGTGGTGCTGTCACGATTACCGGTAACAACGGAGTCACCACGACTGCTGGAATTACTTCCACCGCAGGGAATATTGGGATTACGGCAACTACCGGAACTCTTTCCTTGGGCGGGTCGGCCATCACCTCGGTAGCAAATGTAGGTAGCGGAACTGTAACTCTAGCGGCGTCAGGTGGAGCCTTAACCATCTTGGCGGCTGGGGATATTACTTCTGGAGGAAATGTGTCATTGACTGGGTCGACCGGAATCGTCACAGCAGGGGACGTCAGCACAACGGGTGATAATGTGACTTACAGCAGTGCCACCACCTTGAATGGTAACGTGGCGGTGAACACGGTATCTGGTGGTACGGTCGCCTTTAGTTCGACCCTAGGTTCAAACAATGAGAGTAACCTCACACTGACAACTGGCACGGGCAACATCACCTTCACCGGCGCTGTCGGAGGCGCCGCCGGGGTCAACCGCTTGGGCGATGTCAGCATCGTTTCCGCGTCTGATGTGCTTTTCACAAGCACCTTGTTCGCCAACGCCTTAACGCAAAGTGCGGGAGCAGGAATCACCACCTTTTCAACTACCTCCAACCTGGATGGTAACGTGAGTGTTTCAGCCGGAACTGTTGCCCTTACGGGCAACATGACGACCCTTAACGGGGGTACCGTTACGATCGGTTCGACAGCTGGGAATAACGGTATCACCGGCAACATTGTTGCCGACGGGGCGGTTTCCGTTAGCGCCACGGGTGGGGTAATTAATCTTGACGGCAATATCACTACTACAGCTGATCTCATCACACTCGATTCCAGTACGGTTTTGCTTGGGGATCAGACCCTCACCTCCGCTGGCGGTAATATTAATATCAATAATATTATTAATGGTGGTCAAACTTTAACTGTCAACGCAGGCGCGGGTAACGTCACATTCGCCTCGGCAGCTATAATTGGGGGCACGACGGGCTTAACGGGTCTTCAGGTAACGGGCACCACGATCAATCTTAACTCTACAGCCCTGACGGTAGATGGTGGAGCCGGGGGCAATACGATCACCTTTACGGGAGCGACCGTTCTAGGTGCGAATGTCACCATCGACACGGACGGTACGAGTGATAACAACGTAAATTTTGCCGGCACGGTCAATGCCGATAACGCCACTACCCAAAACAGGACCCTGACTGTAACCTCTGGAACTGGCACGGCCACCTTCGGCGGGATCCTCGGGGCAACCGAGGCGTTGGCGGACCTAGACGTGACGGCTGCGACGATCAACCTCAACACCACGGGTATCACGGTCAATGATCAGGGAGGTAACACCGCTACCTTTACGGGGGACGCGGTATTGGGAGCCAACGTAACGATTAATACGGACGGTGCGGTGGACAATAATGTTAACTTCACCAGTACGATTAACGCTGATAACGCAACCACGCAGAACCGCACTCTGACGGTCACCGCGGGTACGGGGACAACTACATTCGGCGGGATTGTGGGAGCAACTCAGGCCTTGGCAGATATGGACGTGTCGGCGGGCACGATCAATCTGAACGGAAATATCACAGTCGATGATCAAGGCGGCAACACCGTTATCTTCACAGGGGCAACGGTTTTGGGCGCAAATGTGGCCATCGACACGGACGGCGCCACCGATAATAGCTTAAGTTTTGCAGGAGCGGGAACGATTAACAGTGCTAGCTCGGCCACGCCTAGGAATTTGACCTTAAATTCGGGAACCGGTGGAACCGTTGCCGTGACAGGTGCTGTGGGTAGCACGGCTCTATTAGGGACCGTGACGATCACTCAATCCGGAGGAACTACTTTTAACGGGGCGATGACGGCCAACACGGTAGCCATCACGGACTCTGCCGCTGGGGCGGACGTAGCGTTCCTAGGGAATCTTACCGTGAACACGGCGTTGACGGTGGCTACAGGGACTGCGGCCTACGACGTTCTCATCACCGGAAGCAATAACTCCATCGCTGGAGCCACCATCTTCGCCAACACCGGACAGCTGACGATCGGAAATGCGTTTGATGATGTGTCGGTGTTCACAGGTGGATTAACTGCGATAACCCAGTCGGCCGGATTTGGGGCGGGCTTTGTGAGAACCTCTGGGGGAGTGGTGAATTTGGGAGCAGTGACCTTAACGGCGGCTACCACGATTGACACGACCAACGACGGAGCGGTGCCGGCCGGTGCGAACCTGACCTTGGTAGGGGCCTTGGGCGGACAGAATCTCACCCTAATCGGTGGAACCGCAGGCGCGGTGAGTTTGGCGGGTGCGACGGTGGCAAATCTAACGGTAACGGCAGACGAAATTAATTTTACCGGTGGGGCCAGCACGATCACATCGACGGGAGCCGTTCTTCTTCAAGGGGCGACGGCGGCCACCACGATCGGGGTGGGGGGAGGGGCGGGGACCTTGGATCTCAATGACACGGATCTGGCGGCGATTGCCGATGGAGCAACATCGATAACGATTGGTCAAGCGTCACAGACGGGCTTAGTCACGGTGGATACATCTGCATTCCGGGATCCTGTCACCATTCGGTCGAGCGGGACCTTGGGTGAGGTGCAGGTCGATGGATTGATCACGGCCACTGGGGCAACGACCAGCGTGACCCTGCAGGGAGCCACCTTGGATCTAAATGCGGGGATTGATACGGCGGGCGGGGCGGTGACCTTGACGGGGGGAATCGGTGGGGTGGATTTGGCGGTAGCACAGACGATTAACACGGCAGCGGCGGCCGATAGTGGTACGGACTCTGGGGCGGTTGCCATTACGGCGTCTGGCGTAGGCACGATCAATCTTACTGGAAATTTAGTTACGACGGGCGCGGCAAACAGCTTGGGTGCGGGTAGTGCGGGAGGAGCGGTTGCAATCACTAGCACTACTGGAACCATTGCCGTGGCCAACATCAATACCTCGGGCGGAGCTAGCTCTCTGAATAACTCCGACGGTGGGGACGCTGGATCTATCACCATCAACTCCAGCGGCGGATTATCCGTTACCCTTAACAACAGCACGATCAGCGCTTCCGGCGGGTCGGCGGGTGGGGGTAGCGGGCTGGCCGGGGATGGGGCCAATATAGACTTTAACAACCCGGTGATTCTGGCGACGGGGGCTTCGACCATCACCACCACAGGAAATACTGGAGGTGATATTGCTTTCAATAACACGGTGAGTGGTACCTTCGATCTAACTATGGCTGCGGGTAATGGGGATATCACCTTTGCCGGTGCCGTTGGATCGGGAGTATTGGATCCCCTTGGAATCGTAACCGTCAACTCCGTCAGCGCCTTTCTCTCTAGTTCAACTTTTGAGGCTGCACAATTTGTCTTGGCCGCCGCCCCCTCCACAAGTGTCACCTTTTCGGGGGGGCTGACTTTGTCAACGAGCCTAACGACGATCGCCGGAAATTATGGCTTTTCTATTACAGGAGCTTCCAACTCAATCGCTGGGGACACGAATTTTCTTAATCAAGGGGCCTTGGTTTTGGGGAACGACGCCTTGGATGTGCTGACTTTTGTCGGTGGGTTAGGAACAACCGGCAATCTTACCAATCCGTCCGGTGTTAGTTTGGCTGGTACGATTAACACCACCGATACTCAGATGGACCTAGGAGCGGTGACTCTAACGGCGGCCACAACATTAGACACGGGAAACAATGCCGCCGGTGTTTTGAACGTGGGTGCGGTCACGAGCGGAGGGAATAGCCTGACGTTGGATTCAGGCAGCACGGTCGGGGCGACGATGAGTTTGACCTCCATGGCTAATCTGGCCGGGGGATTGACGATTCGGGACGCGGGAGGTTTGGCCACGATTGGGACTCTCGGAAACACCACCGCTGGGGCAGTGACCGTGACGCAGAGTACTTCAGGAGTCACTTTTAGTAGCACGGTGAGCGCCACATCGGTCACTATCTCTGACTCGACCGCCGGAGCTACCATCTCATTCCTGGGTAATTTAACCGCCACCAGCATGAACGCTGCAGGTACGGCGAATGCTTATAATGTCTCGATCACCGGGGCGGCGAACACTATCACTGGGGCGACTACCTTTGCTAACACAGGCACGCTCACCTTGGGCAACGGAGGAGATGCTATTGCCTTCACGGGCGGCGTCACGGCCACCGCACCCTCCACCATCAATCTGAATGGTAACATCACTGCAGCCGGAACCGGGGTCATTAATCTCGGGGCGGCAGCGGTGGCCGTGGGGGGAAGCTCCACAGTTGGTGGCACTAGCACGGGGGCGATCACAGTCGGTAATGCCACTCTTGCCGACGGGGTGACTCTCACCGTGGGTACGGGCATTGCCAACGCCATCACATTGGGAACCGTCACTGGGACGGCGGCTGGCACAACCAGTAATCTAACGATCAACACCACGGGAGTGGTGACGGTAGGGGCGATCGGAACGGATATTGGAACCCTGACGCTAACCCAATCCGGCGGGGCGACCTTCGCGGCTGTAAGTGCAGCCAATGTGGTGGTGACCGATACGGCTGACAACGCAACAGTATCCTTTGGGGGAAATCTCAACGTGACCACGGGCATGACCATCGGCGCCAACGGGGCCTACAAAGTTGCGATCACCGGGGCCAACAATACGATCGCCGGAACTACACTCTTCGCCAACAACGGACAGTTGACGATCGGTGACAATCTCGCGGACAGCACCACCTTTTCCAGCGGGGTGGTAGCGACGGCTCCTTCCTTCGTAACGATCGCCGGCACAGTCGCTGCATCTGTAGGGACTTCCACCATCACCCTGGGTGACGCCAACACGCCGGTCTCTGTGTCAGCCAGCGCGACGGTAGGTGGGGCGGCGACCGGAGCGATCACCTTGGGCAACGCCACCTTGGCGGACAGCGTGCTTCTCACGTTGGGCACGGGTATCGCCAACGCGATCACCTTGGGGTCGATCACCGGCACCGCATCCGGAGCAGTTAGTAACCTCACTCTTGACACAACCGGGGCGGTGACGGTAGCTGGGGCGGTCAATACAGACATAGGAACCATCACCATCACCCAATCCGGTGGGGTGGCTTTCCAAAGCACAGTGACGGCCAACACGGTAACCATCAGTAACTCCACAGTCGGAGCGGACGTAGCCTTCCAAGGGAATCTCACTGCGAATACGGCGATGACGGTGGCTGCTGGGACGGCAGCCTATGATATTCTGATTACCGGAAGCAGTAATTCCATCGCGGGTAACACTACTTTTAATAACGGGGGTTCGCTCACCATCGGAAATGCGGCCACGGATATCACCGTCTTCACGGGCGGATTAACCGCCACGACTCCTTCGGCCGGATTTGGTGCTGGCTTCGTGAGGACTGCTGGGGGAGTGGTAAATTTGGGAACGGTAACCTTCACGGCGGCCACCACAATCGACACCACTAACAACGGAGGGGTGCCGGCCGGGGCGAACCTGACCTTGGCAGGGGCCTTGGGCGGACAAAACTTGGCCTTGGTGGCCGGCACTGCTGGCACGGTGATTCTGGGAGCAGGCACTGCCAATGTCGCCGACATGACGGTTACTGCGGATGAGATAAATTTTACCGGTGGTGCCGGATCGATCACGGCTACGGGAGCTGTTCTCCTTCAGGGGGCGACGGCGGCCACCACGATCGGGGTAGGGGGAGGAGCGGGGACCCTTGATATTAGTGACACGGACTTGGCGGCGATTGCGGATGGAGCAACATCGATAACGATTGGTCAAGCGTCACAGACGGGCTTAGTCACGGTGGATACATCTGCATTCCGGGATCCTGTCACCATTCGGTCGAGCGGGACTTTGGGTGAGGTGCAGGTTGACGGATTGATTAGCGCCACTGGGGCAACGACCAGCGTGACCCTGCAGGGAGCCACCTTGGATCTAAATGCGGGGATTGATACGGCGGGCGGGGCGGTGACCTTGACGGGTGGAATCGGTGGAGTGGATTTGGCGGTAGCACAGACGATCAACACGGCGGCGGCAGCCAATAGTGGGACGGCCTCTGGGGCGGTTGCCATCACGGCGACTGGTGTAGGCACGATCAATCTGAGCGGAGATTTAGTTACGACGGGCGCGGCAAACAGCCTAGGTGTAGGTAGTGCGGGAGGAGCGGTTGCAATCACTAGCACTACTGGAACCATTGCCTTGGCGAATATCAGTACTTCGGGTGGGGCCTCCACGCTAGCGAATAACAATGGTGGCAATGCTGGAACGGTTGGCATTAGTTCCACTGGTGGTTCTGTGGTCACATTGAACGCCAGCACGATCACGGCGGGCGGGGGTGTTGGTGGAGGTGGCGTGATCGGTGTGGCTGGAAATGGGTCAGCCATCACCTTCGACAATCCTGTTTTATTGGCGACGGGTTCGAGCAGTATCGTCACCACTGGAACAGTTGGAGGGAATGTTAGCTTCAACAACACCCTAAACGGGGCGCAGAGCCTAACCGTGAATGCGGGGACCGGCACCGTGACCCTAGCAGGGTCGGTCGGTAACACCGCTGGCCTCACTAATCTGGATATCACTGCCGCCCTCATTCGGTTAAATGCGGCGATTATGAACTTGGACAGTTGGGCGGGCGTGGTGAACACATCAACGTTTACCGGTCTCGTTACTCTGGGTGCTAACGTCTCGTTGGATATGGCTGGGGCACTTGGAAACAATAACTTGGTTTTCACTAGCACGGTCGACAGTGATTTGACTTCACGGAGCCTGACGATTTTGGCCGGGGCTAGTGGCGACGTCGTCGTGGGTGAGGGGGGTGTGACTTTGACTGGTGCGGTGGGTGGGACCCGTGCCCTATCCGCAATAGGCGTCACTGCGCAGGTTCTGAGTGTGGCAGATGTGACGACAAGTGGGGCCATTTCCGTTACCGCGGATGGTATTGCTCCGACGGGAATCATTACTTCAACGGCAGCTGGGGACATTACGATCCGACCGCTTACGGCAGGCACAGCCATTGGAATTGGAACGGGTGTTGTGTCAGGGGGTTTAGATCTGGGAAGTGGTTTGGCTGATGTCTTTACTTCGGGTCGGGTCATTATCGGGAGCACAGCATCCACAGGGAGCGGTTCGGGAGTGATCACGATTGGAACAGTTGATCTTTCCGCCACGGGCTACACGGGATTTTCTTTGCTTAGCCAAAATGCTGTAGCAACGTTCAATGCGGATTCGGTGCTTACTTTACCCACGGGGACCGACATCCGTTTTGAGCTGGGGACGGGAAATGTGGATGGGACGGCTGAACTGAATAGTGCTTCTTTGTCGCCTAATTTGGTTTCTGCGGGTGGCACGTTGCGCTTTGTAACTGTGGGCTCCGTCTCTCTCTATGGCAGTGTGGATAATCTAGAAATAAGTAATAGCAGTGGCGCGGCTGGGGGATTGGTATACCTGAATGAGGGCACGCTGAATGTAATCGGGAGTCAGACGACTGCCGGAGAGATGCTCATAGGGTCTTTGGAGGGAGATTTGAATCTTTCTGCTCAGTTAACGGGTACGAAGATCACCGCGTATGCGTCACAAAACTTTAACAACACATTTGGTTCAACGGCGCTTAATTTACTGGGTGGGCGCGGGTTAGTTTATTCCACGGATCCAAACAATAATACCCCCAAAACGGCGAACGGTGGCTTAACCGGTTTCGGGGCAGCGTACCTCGTGCCCACTCCAAATGTGGTCTTTGGACAGGTGGGAACATACACAATTCTTAATGCACCTGCTGGAGATGCTAATTTGATGGCTTACAGCGGGCCTCTTCCTGTCTCGCAACTGGATTCTGTTACCCTGAATCAGATTGTCCAAACGGAGGCCTACTTAGCGGCGGTGCCTTTGACTGGAGCCAGTCTGCCTGCGTTACCAAGATCTGATGTTCGGCTTGGATTCAGGGCGGGAGCGCCTCAGCAGCGGGTTCCGGCAGTAAATCCTATAGGTAAAGTTGAAAAAGGCTCGGATACCAAGGGTCAATCTGCCGATGTGACTACACCGGGTCGGCTGAAGGTGAGTCAGGTAAAAAGGGCAGGTGAGGATAAGAGTGCGGCTGAAACTGTGCGGACTGAGCCGAGGGTCCAACCGGTCATTCGAATTGGGGCGGTTACTCTGCGTCCGTCGGGGGACTATCTGCCTTCCGAACTCGCGGAAGTGACGATGAGTGGAATTAAAATATCCCAAAAGTAGTATATTAAAGAGCCTCTAACTTAAACTGCTACTAAATAAGAATCTCTATAACTTGTGAAGAAATTGGGCTATATCGATGGTCAGCAACACAAGATACTGTATTTAATAGGCCTCGTGGCACATCAGATAGATGTTTGCAGGAGCGCAATTTCGTGTGGATATGTGATTAGGCTTGTTTTACTGATCTGCGCACTTTCCTTTTCTGGGACATTATATGCCGAGAAGAGTGTTTCATCTGATCCTTATTTGGTGAAGGAGTATCCCGATGGCACGAAGGTAAAGGTACGTTGGAGTCAGATCGGCAGAACGATAGATGCTGGGGTAAGTCATGGTGGTCCCCCGACGATGCGAGCGATTCAGCCTGGAGAAGAGAATATCCCTGAGGCTGTACCGGTGGGTGGATTTCAACCGGCGAAGCAGGATGTGGGGTCGGCACCTGTGCAAGAGAGTGTGGCAGCGGAGCCAGTCCCTGTGCCTCAAGCAACGAATCCTGTGGCGGTCGCCCCTGTGGTGCCTTTGGAGACAAAAGGATCCAGTGATGTGAAAGTATTGAAGGTATATCCTGACGGTACCCAGGTAGTGGTGCGTTGGTCGGAGTTAGGCGCAACGATGGATCAAGGGGAAACCCACGGGGGGCCGCCAAAAATTGTGGCGTATAATCCTGGTGGGATGCCGAACACAACATCCCACTCTGCTCCATCTGTGCCGATCACCCAAAGAAGCCAAACGCAGTTATCGGTGGCATCTACGGAATATCAGCCTCCAGTGAAACCGATTGTTCCGATGAGCTCACCGAATCCATCTTCAGCAAAAACGGAGAGTACGGTGGGTGGTACATCTGTATCAAAGGGATTTGGGTCGACCTTTAATCCTAGCATGGGCCCCTCGTTGCAGTATGGGCAGTCGTTTCAGGATTATGGCCCAAAGACCATGCCTTCGGGACCTATGAAACCGGTAAGCAAGACGAGCCGCCCTTCCGCCTTTGTGTCCCAAAGCGATGAGGAGGTTACGGCGAATCTGACAGGCATCGTATTTCTTGGAACGATGGGGGAGGTAGCGGCAACAGGTCGGCCGACCTCAAGCGGAATTAAGACCACGGTTCCTGGGCTCAGTTTTTCTGAAGTGAGTCGAATTGCTCAGCCTTATATGGGGAAAGCGGTCAATTTCGGGGATCTTGACGACATTTGCAGGCAGGTGATGGCTTATTTTGAGAGTGTGAATCAGCCCGTTGTCACAGCTCTGGTGCCCGAACAGGAGATTCGTGGAGGTGTGGTACAGATTTTGGTGGTTCGTGGAAAAATGGGGCAGGTTTCGGTCGAGGGGAATCGCTATTTCAAATCGGAAAATCTTAAGAGCGTGGTGCGCTTGAAGGAGGGTGAGGATATTGATTTAGGGACCTTGACCGATGATATGAACTGGCTGAACGGCAATCCGTTTCGGCAGGTAGAACCATCTCTCAGTCCAGGGCAGAGTGCGGGGCAAACGGATGTGGTTTTAGAGGTGAAGGATCGTTTTCCTATTCGTCCGTACGTTAGTTACGATAACTTTGGTATTCAGTCATTGGGGTATGACCGATACTCAGCAGGAGCAAGCATGATCGACATCTGGAGTGGGTGGGATCAGCAGTTGAACTACCAGTACCTCACTAGCGGGGGATTTAATGCGCTGATCTCCAATTCTGGTTCCTATTCTGTGGCTCTGCCTTGGGAGCATAGTCTCACCGTTTTGGCTTCGTACAGTAAGTCGAATCCAGATGCGGTGGGTCCTATGGTGCAGTCGGGTTACTATTGGCAGGTAAGTGGCCGGTACAACATCCCGCTGCCCACGCTCAATGTTCTGGATGGATTAGATTATCGGCATCAAGTGTATGCGGGATATGATTTTAAGGCGGCCAATAGTGATCTCTTCTTTAATGGGGCGGCTCTTGATCCGGTGTACAACGGATTGGTGGGTCTATATAACATCTCGCAGTTTGTGTTGGGTTATGGATTAAATCAGACTGATCCACTTGGGTCGACTAGTTTTGAGACAGTGCTTTATGGAAGTCCGGGAGGGATGTCTTCAAACAATAACAATACATCATTCCAGAACATTGATGGGGGTGCTGATGCACAGTATATTTATGGTAAATTCTCCTTAAATCGAGTTTTCCGCCTCCCAGGAGATGCGTGTCTTATGCTTTCGGGGCAGATTCAGCAGGCAGACTCGAATTTGATGCCTAGCGAAAGCTTTGGCATTGGTGGATATGACACCGTTCGAGGATATGACCAACGCTCTTCGAATGGGGATAATGGATATCTCGGGAACATTGAGATTCGGACCCCACCAATTAGCATCTGGCAACTGGCTGGGGCTGGTGAGGCGTTGGATCAACTCGTGTTCCTTGGCTTCCTTGATTACGGACAAGTCCTGCAGTATTCGAGTGACACGATAACTTCAGTCAACTCCCACTTGATGAGCGTGGGGCCAGGGCTTCGATACAATATCGGACCGTATTTTAATGTGCGGTTTGATTGGGGATTTCAGCTTCAACAGGCACCGCCAGGTACTACGGGCGGGTCAGGAGGACGGTCTGGGACAAGTCAAGCGGTCTTGAGTGCAACATTGGCGTATTAAAGAGACGGGGGTGGGGAGTGGGGCTGCAACGTCCAGCGGTTCTGATTTTTTGAATGCCTGTAGGTTGGGGCAGCACTGGGCCTATTACTGGTCCCTGGCGCGAGGTGTCCGCAAAAGTTATTCCGTAAAAAAACTGCAGTGCGGTGCGCATGGGAGTCGTGTAACGATTCGGGATCTACCGTTCCAGATATTTGCCAGGGTTAAGGAGGTGCCGGGGATCGAGGGCGCGTTTGATTTTCGTGTGAATGGAGCGGAGGGCAGGGGTTGTGGCGGCGTTCCACCAAGGTTTTTTAGCGAGACCGATACCGTGCTCGCCACTGATGACGCCACCCATCTGTAAAACGCCACGGAAGAGTTCGTCGAGGATTCGGTGCATATGACGATCGTCCGGCTTTGTCCCAACAGGGGCCATCAGATTGACGTGAATGTTGCCGTCACCCGCATGACCAAAGCTGGAAATAGGAACGCCATACTTCTTTTGGAGATGCGCGGTTAGCCGAAAGAGATCCACTACTTTGCCCCGTGGTACGGTGACATCTTCATTCAGTTTCACGAGGCCCGTATCGCGTAGGGCGTAGCTAAAGCCCCTGCGAATCTCCCAAATCTTTTCGCAAGCGGTGTTGCCGTGAGCCGTGACAATCTTGGATGAGGAGGCACGCAGAACCTTTGCGGCGGCGGCAAGCTCGCTTTTGACGGAGGAGGGTTGTCCATCAAACTCCACGATAAGCATCGAATCGCAGTTGGGGGTGTTGGGTATAGCTTTTCGGGCGGCGGCGAGGGTGAAAGGATCGGCAATCTCCAGGGCACAGGGGAGAAGTCCAGAACCGAGAATCTTTTGAACTCCCGCTGCTGCTTTGGCAACGGAGGTGAACTCGGCCCGCAGGCAGGAGCGGGTGGGTGGGAGTGGAATCAGGCGCAGGGTAGCCTCGGTAACAAGACCGAGCATCCCCTCAGAGCCGGTGAAGAGACCGATGAGATCGAACCCTGTGCGATTTTTATGAGTTCGTCCGCCGAGGCGAACGATAGTGCCGTCGCCCAAGACAACTTCTAGTCCTAAGACATAGTTGCGAGTGACTCCGTATTTGAGGCAACGGGGACCGCCTGCGTTAGTGGCGATGTTTCCACCCAGGGTTGACTCTTTGAGGCTGGCGGGGTCAGGAGGATAAAAAAGATTTCGGCGCATGGCGGTAGAGCCTAGTTTGGCGGTGATAACGCCAGGTTGGACAACGGCCACGCCATCGGCAGGCGATATTTGGAGAATACGGTTCATTTTGACGAGAGAGACGACAAGGCCACCGCAAACGGGGACGCATCCGCCGACGTAGCCGCGACCTGCGCCGCGGGAGGTGACCGGAATCCTGTGACGATTTGTGAAGGCGAGAATTTTGGAGACTTGCTCGGTGGTACGGGGAAAAGCGACAGCGGTGGGAAGGGCGGCAGCAACCCAAGCGTCTGTAGAGTTGGCCTGAAGGGTGGCGGGTTCGAAGCGGATGACACCTTTGGGAAGGAGGCGGGCTAGGGAGCGAAGGTGTGATTTCATTTTCGGCGACGATCGGCGAGGACTCGGTTCACTTCGCGGTCGGTTTGGCGTTTGATGAGGTCTTGGCGTCTGTCTCGATGCGTTTTGCCTGTTCCAAGGCCCACGAGGATTTTAAAGCGACCATTCTTTAAATATCCCTTGAGGGGAACGAGTGCGCGACTGCCTTTTTTCTCAATTTGGCCGAGGAATCGGATGATCTCGTTGCGGTGAAGGAGTAGTTTGCGGGGGCGTTCGGTTTCTAGGTTCGCACGATTGCCGTGGCTGTAGGGGGCGATGTGGAAGGAGTAGAGCCAAGCTTCGCCGTTTTCGATTTTACCGTAGGCGTGGGCGAGGTCGCCTCCGCCCGCGCGCAGGGATTTAATTTCGGCACCCGTGAGAACGATTCCGGCTTCGACCGATTCAGAGATGGCGAAGTTGTGGCCGGCTTTCCGGTTTTGGATTTCGATCGTTTTCAGGGTGCGGAACCCCGTTGCCTAGGGAGGCGTTACGACGACTTCTTGGCGCGGGTTTTACGCGCGGATTTTTCGGGAGTGTCTTTGGATGGGCCACCGAGGACTTCGTAGCCAAGCTTGCCATCCGCCACTTCGTGTAGGGCGACATCCATAAAAGTCATCCGGGGTGTGACCGCAATCATGGGGCGGTAGCCGAGGCCAAGTTGGCGCACGCGCTTGGAGACCACATTGATCAAGATTTGCGGGCTACTGACTTTGGCTAGGGCTAAATTGACAAGTTCGCTTCTCATAATGGTTTAGGATTGTTTTGCATTATGTCGTAATCGGGGCAGATTGCAAGAGTTAATCCGGAGCGTAGCTCAGCTTGGTAGAGTACCAGCTTTGGGAGCTGGCTGTCGTGGGTTCAAATCCCACCGCTCCGACCCTCCTTCGCGCCTAACCCTACCGGGGAGGCGCTTCGGAGGGCTCCGCCCGAACGATGAGTTCTAGAGGCGCTTCGGACGGCTTCGGTCGAACAAAAAACGAAGGAGGGTCGCCCTTCGAAGCTCTGCGAAAGCGGAGCAAAGTAGGGCTTTGATGTTAGTTGAAAACAGTATACCTGCTGAGAAGTTTATCGAATCCGAATCGGACCTATGTTGGGGTGACAACTGATTTTACCCGCAGGCTTGAAGAACATAATTCTGGCAGAGCACCTCATACGGCCCGCTTTAAGCCCTGGGAAGTCGTCGTGGTTGTTGAGTTTTCTGATGATGCGAAAGCGGATATGTTCGAAACCTACTTAAAGTCGGGGTCTGGTCATGCTTTTGCAAAGAGGCATTTTTGGTGATTTGACTTTCCGGAGGCGAAGTAAGATTGGTCCTAGTATGGATGTGCGGGGAACAACCGTCTCTACCAACTTTAACGTAAGACGTCATCGGGATTGCTCGCGGTAGGTATTCTGAATATAACTCTCTTATGTCCTTACATCGTAGTTTACGTTCGGGTGGTTCCACGGCCGCAAAGCGCAATGTTTTAAAGCGTTTTGAGCGGGTTACCTTGTTGAAGAAGCGTGGTCAGTGGAAAGCTGGAATGAAGTCGACCGGCCTTCCCAAAACCAAGCCCGAGTGATGCCTGCCGATCCCGCCCCCAGCGGGGAGGGGATGAGGCTCAACCGCTATTTAGCCGCTGCTGGTCTGGGCTCTCGGAGAGGTTGCGAAGCTCTCATCACTGAAAGGCGGGTACGGATCAATAAACGTCAGGCTGAAAGTCCTGCGGAACGTGTCCCTGACGATGCTCAAGTAACGGTGGATGGTCGACCTATTCGAGCCTCTCAAGCCGTCGTCATAGCCCTCCACAAGCCAAGGGGAGTCGTTTGTACCGCCTCGGCTCAAGATAAGAGGCCGATTATTACCGATCTCATGCCACGGTCTTTTGGGCGGCTTTTTACCGTCGGACGTTTGGATGCTGAGAGCGAGGGTCTGCTGATTCTAACCAATCAGGGAGATCTAGCCCAACGATTGGCCCATCCAAAAAATAAAGTTGAGAAAGAGTATCGTGTGAAGTTGGACCGGGTTCCTGATGTGGCGGCATTAAAGCAGTTGGAGAAAGGGGTTCGACTCGAGGAAGGGATGGCCCGGGCAGAAAGAATCCAGCTTCTGGGTGGCAAGGAGGTGAGGATGGTTTTACGGCAGGGAATGAAGAGACAGATCCGATTGATGTTCCGCTGTCTTGGTTTTACCGTGGAGAAGTTGAAAAGGACGCGAATCGGAGGCTTGGAACTGGGCCAGTTGGTTCCAGGGGGATGGCGTGTCCTGTCCTCTTACGATCAAAGAAAGCTGGAGAGCAAGACGTGAGAGCTGAGGGCAAAGGAAGATTTTCTGGTAAAGCGGATCCTCGGGCGGCCCGCTTCAGCAGGTCGGTGCACTTTGATCAACGATTGGCCAAGCACGATTTAGAGGGAAGTCGGGCTCATGCGACAATGCTGGGTCGGGTAGGGGTGCTGACACGAAAAGAGGTGGCGTCGATTCTCAAAGGGTTGAATCGAATTGAGCGGGAGATCGAGGCAGGGACATTTCGATGGAAGGATTCACTGGAAGATGTGCACATGAATCTGGAGGCGGCGCTGACGGAGAAAGTTCCAGCCGGCGCCAAGCTTCACACGGGGCGGAGTCGAAACGATCAAGTGGCAACCGATTTACGTCTATGGATTCGGGAACAGATCCAAGGCGATTTGGGGGCCATACGAGATTTGCAGAAAGCGTTGCTTCAAATGGCGGAGAAGCATCAAGGGGTCGTGTTGCCTGGGTACACTCATTTACAGAGAGGTCAGCCTGTGACCTTGGCTCACCACTTTTTGGCGTATGTGGAGATGCTGGAACGGGATCATGGAAGATTGGTGGATGCTGCCAAGAGGGCGGATGTAATGCCGTTGGGATCCGGGGCTTTGGCGGGAAGCACGCTGAAGTTGAACCGGGAAATCACCAGAAAGATTCTGAAGTTTGGAGAAGTTTCGAGGAACTCGATGGATGCGGTTTCTGATAGGGATTTTCTGGTGGAGTATCTTGCGGCGGTGGCACTGGTGGGAGTCCATCTTTCGCGTTTGGCAGAGGATTTGATTTTATTTTCCTCGGCTGAGTTTGGTTTTGTGAAATTTGGGGAAGCCTTCACGACGGGTTCGAGCCTGATGCCCCAGAAGCGGAATCCTGATATGGCAGAGTTGGTGCGAGGAAAGAGTGGCAGGTTAACGGGGCATCTGGTTTCCCTTTTGACCGTGTTGAAAGGATTGCCTTTAACGTACAACCGCGACCTGCAGGAAGATAAAGAGTGCGTATTTGATGCGGCGGATACCCTCCGCAGTTCTCTGGAGGTAATGGCTCATGCGGTGGCCTCGCTGGAGGTGGATGGAGCCGCGTGTTTGTATGCAGTGTCTGCTCCCGAGCTATTGGCGACGGATGTGGCGGATGCCTTGGTGAGGGCGGGGCTTCCTTTTCGAAAAGCGCACCAGGTGGTGGGAGCTGCGGTAAGGCAGGCGGAGGAGTCGGGCACGCGGATAGACCGATTGAGCCGACAGGTGTGGGAGAGTCTGGCTCCAGGTATGGGTCGGGTGGCGGAGGAAATTTTCGAGGGGTCTCCCGTTGCGAGGGTTAAGAGGGCCTTGCAAGCTAGGGGTACGGTTGTGGGTGCGCCGAGTTTTACGGGTGTTCAAAAAGAGCTGAAGCAGTGGAAAAAAAGAGTTCAGTAGGCGGATCGGGCCGTAGCGGTCCTCCGTCGAAAGGAGGGGGTGGCCCGCCAAAACGGGCGGGTGCCAATCCGCATCTGGATATTCCTCCGCACACGCGAAATGTTCTGATTGTCATTGCTCTGGCGGGAATGATTTGTGCCGTGATTGGGAGTTTGATGGCGGAGAAGGGAAAAGCGGTGGAGATGGATAAGATCGTCCATTTTGTTGGTTACACGATGTTGGGTGGACTGATGATCATGGGGTTGAGGCCCATGCTTTGGCCTTTTGGGCTGATCGTGGTGGCGGGGATGAGTGCGGCATTGGAGTTGATTCAGCCCATTTTCGGGCGAACTACGGATTGGGGGGGTGATTTTGTAACAAACTGCCTTGCGGTGACTGCTGGTGGATCGGTGGGGCTCATTGGACGATTCTTATGGTCATACATAAGGACGGAAGCGGTGAACGCTGAGGTTCGAAAGGCAACGCTGGGCTTTGCGGATGGACAGGTAATTTTTCGGCAAGGGGAGCCGAGCGATAAGTTTTATATTATCCGAAGTGGTCAAGTGGTGCTGACGAGGGAGGCGAATGGATCGACGAGTGAGCTGGCCAAAGCGGGTCCAGGTGAAGTGGTGGGCGAGATGGGTGTATTGCAGGGGCTTTCCAGAAGTGCGACAGCGACAGCGAAGGGGAAATGTTGGCTGTATGGGATGACCTTGCAAGACTTGGTGGATAAGAGGTCGGATGGGCAGGAGCATCCAGGAAGTGTGGTGGCGAGGGTGTTGGCGCAGAGGTTGCGAAAATCAACCGAGAAGATGGAGCAGGGGCAAAAGGAGTTTGGGATCGCGCTTGAGAATGCTCAGGCTGCAGTGGTAGCGGCTCAAGTTGTTCAACCTGTGGCGATGGTGTCGGCAGGGGGGCAGGCTGCAAAATCGGGACGGCGCGTTGAGGTGAAATTGAGGATGGGGTGGCGAAATGGTGAGGAGGTCAACTGGTCCGCAGAGGAAAGTACGCACGTGTTGCCTATAGCTTTTGGAAGAAATCCAGGACCCAGTGGGATGGTGGGAACGGAGTTGATCTTGTTGGATGAGAATCCTCCGCAGCGACTAGATCCTTTGCAGTTCCAGATCCATGCTCAGGGGGGGACTATAGTTTTAAAAGATGAGCTAAGTACTCATGGGAATGAGGTAAGTGGGGTGTCAGTCGGGCCTGCCTTTGGTGTGACGGAGATTGAGCTGCCTGCAGGCCAGCATGTTTTAATAGCTGGCGGAGAGGGTTCTCCCTACGTGATGGTTTTGGATATTCCTGAGTTACGTTAAAAGGGTCAGGGCTTTTCGGTGGGGGGCGGGCAAGGTGGCGGAGGCGAGTTGTTTGGGTGTGTGCCACGATCCTTTAAAACCCTTGGGGGGATTTGCCGTAACGGAGACTACGGCAGAAATTTTGTAGCGGGTGTAAGGGTAGATAATTTTTCCGATCGGGGATGAGTTGTGAGATCGACTGGGGGTAGTAGGAAGCAGATGGAGGCCACGCCAGCGATTCGAAGGGTGTTGGTGGGTAAGCCATACCTTTTTTCCGCGCCTGACGATATGAAGATGTTCGCGCAGTTGAGTGGGAGTAGGACGAGTTTTTGTTGGAGTTGGTAGGCGGGAGCGTGAGGGGCAAACACGTCGTAGGGGGCAGGAAGTGCAGTGGGGATTTTTTGGGAGGCAGATGAGGGCACCTAATTCCATGAGAGCCTGGTTATGCATTCCAGGGTTCCTTCTGGGCACGATTGAGGACGCAAGGGATTGGAGTTGGGAGGGTGAAGGGGAGCGGCGTTTTTTGGCGTAGAGGCGACCCAGTACACGGGCGACGTTTCCGTCGAAGGCGGGCACGGGAATTTCAAAGGCGATGCTTGCGATAGCTCCAGCAGTGTATTTACCGATTCCGGGAAGTTGGAGCAGGAGATTCGGGTCGGCGGGAAGTTCACGATTGGGAAGTCGAACAACAGCTTTTGCCAAGGAGTGGAGGTAACGTGCGCGACGGTAGTACCCAAGGCCTTCCCAGTGGCGAAGGACGAGGGATTGGGGGGCACGCGCTAGGGCGAACCAGGTGGGGAATCGACGAAGCCAGCGATGGTAGTAGGGGAGAACGGTGGCGATTCGTGTTTGTTGGCACATGAATTCGGAGACTGTGACGGGATAAGGTTTGGGGGAGGCTCGCCAAGGGAGGGGTCGATGGTGCTGCTGGTACCAGCGGTAAAGGAGGGGTAAAGAGCGTTGGATTTTAGAATCGAAGAGTGGGCGGGAGGACCTAGGGTGCAGGGACATGGCTGATACGATGTTTACCCATAAGTTGGATGAGTCCCAAGTCCTGCGGTTGCGTGAGGTGATTACCGAGAAGGGCTTTGTGTTTGGGCCGTTGGAGTATGGTCACTTTTCGGCCCGAAAAGGGAAGTGTGTCTTGCAAATGTATCTGAGTGGAAAATTGGTGGTGGCAGGAAAAGAGGCACGGGAATTTGTTGAGTTTACGTTAGAGCCTGAAATTTTAGGGGAGGCTCGGTTAGGATACGAAAAAGTGCGTAACCCGGAAATGTACGCGCCCCACTTTGGGATCGATGAGAGCGGGAAAGGAGACCTATTTGGGCCCTTGGTAGTGGCGGGAGTGTATGTGGATGAGGATACAGCGGATCGTTTGTTGGAGATTGGGGTGAGGGATAGCAAAACGATCACCTCGGATAAAAAGATTGCGGAGTTGGCTGATGAGATTGGGAAAACCGTGAGGGGGGGGATGGAGTTGGTTGCGATTGGGCCGGCGCGATACAGCGAGCTTTATAAAAAGTTTGGGAATCTGAACCGAATGTTGGCTTGGGCTCACGCCAAAGTGATTGCGAATTTGCATGCAAAGGTGCCGACCTGTCCGCGGGCCTTATCGGATCAATTTGGTAATCCGCGATTGATTGAAGGGGAACTGCGAAAGCAGGAAGTGGAGATCAAATTGGAGCAGAGGACAAAGGCGGAGAGCGATATTGCAGTCGCGGCGGCAAGTATTCTTGCGAGAGCTGAGTTTGTGCGTGCGCTATCCAAGCTTTCGATGGAGGCAGGAGTGGAGTTAGCGAAAGGAGCCGGAGCGGGGGTGAAGCAGCAAGCGATTGAAATTTACACAAATAAGGGGAGAGATGGATTGGCTAAGCTGTGCAAAACACATTTTCGTACTTTTGCTGAAGCGGTGGGAGATCCTGTGGCACCCAAAGTAGAGTGGAAAAAAAGGGGAACTTAAACGGGCTCATTCTGGTGTAAAAATGCCTAACCGATTGACCTGTAAAATTTTACTTGGATGCCTTACGGAAAGTGCCTACATATAGCGAGATATGGAAAACCTGACCAAAAGAGACCTAGTGGTACGGATCAGCAATGAGACCAATCTCGTCCAACAAGACGTGTTAAAGGTCATCCAGTTTACGCTGGATCACATCAAAGAATCCCTTTTAAAGGGGGACGCGGTACAACTGCGCAACTTTGGCGTGTTTGAGATTAAGATCCGTAAAGCACGAGTCGGTCGGAATCCGAATAAACCGGAAACGGACGTACCGATTCCGGCCCGAGCGGTGGTGAAGTTCAAGGCGGGTAAGGAGATGAAGGCGGAGTTGATTCGTAATTCCACCAAATTGGCAGCGATTGTCTCCGCCTCTGGAAATAACTCATCCTCGGCGGAGTCTTGACGGACCGCTCCGGATCCGGAGCGTTAGAATGACAGTCCAACCCCTCCCGGGGTTCCGGGATTTTTTCCCCCCAGAGCACGCGGCTTTACGGGGAATTTTTCAAGCTTGGCGCGAGGCGTCGCGTTGCGGTGGATTTACGGAGTATGAGGGGCCTGAGTTGGAATCCTTGGAGTTGTATACGGAAAAATCGGGCGATGAGATTGTCGGACAGTTGTACCATTTTACAGATAAGGGGGACAGGCAGGTCGCGCTGCGTCCCGAGATGACCCCGACCTTGGCTCGGATGGTGGCGAGTCAACATCGGAACTATCGAAAACCGATCAAGTGGTTCAGTGTGCCGCGGCTTTTTCGCTACGAGAGACCGCAAAAAGGACGGCATCGAGAGCATTATCAGTGGAACTGCGATATTGTAGGGGAGAAGTCGCCGATGGCGGAGGCGGAGTTGATCGGGGTGCTTTGTTTGGGGCTATCTCTTTTAGGGTTGGGGCCGAAGGATGTTGTGGTGAAGGTGAGTGATCGGAGCTGGTGGGACACTTTTCTGGAGAAACAGGGGGTGGGTGAGACTGAGAGGCCGAATGTTTTACGGACTTTGGATCGTCTGGAGAGTGCGACGGCTGAACAGAGGCGGGAAAAGCTGGGTGCCCTAGCGGAAGCGGTGGAGGCAGTTTGGGAAGGCAAAAGTGCTGATTCTGAGGCGGTGGTGCAGGTGCGGAAAGGGGTGGAGGCGTTGGGGTACGGGGATTGGTGCGAAACGGATTATCGAGTGGTTCGGGGATTGGCTTACTACACGGGTGTTGTTTTTGAGGTGCATGATCGAGCAGGGAAGTTGCGCGCAGTGGCAGGTGGGGGCCGATACGATGATTTATTGAAGCGGCTCGGGGGTGAGGATTTGCCTGCGGTGGGGTTTGGAATGGGGGATGCAGTACTCGCCGAACTTCTGCGGGAGAAAAAAATTGCCATGCCCCAAGCGACAGGGGCGGAGATTTTTATCATTGCGGAGGCGAAGGAGCAGGCGATGGCGCTGCAGATTACAGGGCAGTTGCGCAGAAGCGGGTTTTCCGTGGACTACGATCCAGGGGCAGGAAAGTGGGGGAAGCAGTTGGAGATGGCAGAGGCTAAGGGAGCACGTTGGGCTTTGCTTGTTGGGCGGGAAGTTGGGGAGGGAAAGTTGGGATTGAAGGAGTTGGCCAGTCGGAAGCAGTCGGAAATTCGTTGGAAAAGTGGCACAGATGGGAAGATTTGCCTTGAGCCAACCCCGGGGGAGTGGGCGAAGGTATGCATCTGATGAAAAGGACGCACTCATGTGGAGCCCTTCGTGGTAAGGATGCGGGGCAAAGGGTAAGTCTCGCGGGATGGGTCTCCGGTCGGCGGGACCACGGTGGCGTGATATTTATCGATCTAAGGGATCGGGAGGGGTTAACCCAAGTGGTCTTCAATCCATCGTTGGCGGCAGAGGTTGCGACGACGGCACATACCTTGAGGGCCGAGTTTGTCGTGAGGATCGACGGGGTGGTATCCCCGCGGCCTGAGGGAACAAAAAATGCGGCGTTGGCCACCGGGGAGGTGGAGGTACTTGCAGAAAAACTTGAGATTTTAAATTCAAGCGAAACTCCTCCCTTTCCTTTGGACGAGGATGGGGTGAACGAAGATCTGCGTTTGCGCTATCGGTATTTAGATCTTCGGCGTCCCGCGATGGCTCAGGCGTTGCAGGCGAGGCATCGTGCGGCGTTAGCCATCCGCCATTATTTGGATGAGCAGGGATTTTGGGAAATTGAAACGCCGATTCTTTTTAAAAGCACTCCTGAGGGGGCACGGGAGTATTTGGTTCCGTCTCGTTTGAACCCCGGAAAGTTTTACGCACTCCCTCAGTCTCCTCAACAGTTCAAGCAGTTGCTGATGGTGGGTGGCGCGGAAAAGTATTTTCAAATCGCACGGTGCTTTCGAGATGAGGATTTGCGAGCCGATCGGCAGCCTGAATTTACGCAGATCGATCTGGAGATGTCCTTTATTGGGAGAGAGGATATTTATCGTTTGATTGAGGGGTTGATTCAGCGGGTTTGGAGGGTTGTGGGAGGGGTTGAGGTAGCTGTGCCGTTTCCGCGTGTCACATACCGTGAAGCGATGGAGACCTACGGGGTTGATAAACCTGACCGCCGTTATGGGATGAAACTGGCTGATTTCACAGACGCGTTCCGCTCCTCGACCTTTAAAGTGTTTCAATCGGCCGTAGCTGCAGGTGGAGTGGTGAAGGCTTTTAACGCGAAAGGATTGGCGTGTATTACGTCCGGTCAGATTGAGGATCTGACCAATTTAGCGAAAGCACACGGTGCGAAGGGGTTGGCTTGGATCAAGGTCGAACAGGGAGAGTGGAAATCCCCCATCGTGAAGTTTTTCAGCGAGGCGGAGAAAAAAACCCTGATCGAGAAGTTAGCAGTGGAAGAGGGGGATCTGCTGCTTTTTGGCGCGGATCAGTGGATTGCCGCTTGTGAGGTGTTGGGATTAGTGAGGATTCGGTGTGCTGAGTATTTGGAGAAGGCGGGTAAAATGATTCGCGATTCTAAGAAGTTAGATTTTCATTGGGTGGTGGACTTTCCGTTACTTCGAAAAGACCCTGAGCATCCAGCACTTGTGTCGAGTCATCATCCTTTTACGGCTCCTGTGGCAGAGGATTTACCTTTGCTGGACACCCAACCTGAGAGGGTGAGGGGACAGCATTACGACTTAGTTTTGAATGGGGTGGAGTTGGGAGGGGGGAGTATTCGGATTCATCAAGGGGAATTGCAGGATCGGATCTTTCGCGAAATTTTAAAAATTCCACCAGAAATCGTGTCCAGTCGCTTTGGGTATATGATCGAGGCTCTGAAGTTTGGTGCGCCTCCGCACGGGGGAATTGCGTTGGGGTTTGACCGATTGATGGCTCTTTTCCTTGGTCAGGAGAGCATTCGGGATGTCATCGCATTTCCTAAGAATGCGCGTGGTCAGGACGTGATGAGTGGGGCGCCTGCCGAGGCCACTTCGAGGCAACTGCGTGAGATTCATATCAAGAGTGAGGGGCCAACCCAGCCTTAAATTCCGGTTCTTGCGAAAGTGTTGGGGTTGGGTAAGTTTTAGTTATGTCTTCCTCTAACCAACCCAAAATTGTTGCCTATCTAAAACCTCACTGTGGATGGAGTCGCGGAGTCCGTGCTGTGATGGAAAAATACAAACTTCCCTTTGAGGATCGGGATATTTGGAATGATATCAATCAGAGGGTCGAGATGATTCAAAAGAGCGGACAAGAACTCTCCCCCTGCGTGGAAGTCAACGGTCATATGCTGGCAGATGTTAGCGGGGATGAGGTAGAGGCTTGGATGCTGGCGCAAGGGGTAGTCAAACCGACTCAGGCCGCTTTGGATGTTCCAACGGATCGGGGTTGTTCGGATGAGGAGCACGCGGCGCAACGAGGTGAAATTCCTGTTCATTTTAAAGAGTAGCATGGTTCGTGCTTTTGCTATTTTTATAGCTCTTAGCTGTGCGGGTTTGTTGGCCGAGGAGGTAGTCGCTCCTGTGGTCGTAGCCCCTGAAGAGACTGCGGGGCAGGTTGGTAAAACTGTAACTGTTAAGGGAAAAGTAGATGGGCAAAAGTCCAGCAAGGCGGGAAACACTTACCTAAACTTTGGTGGCAAATTCCCAAACCATGTCTTTAGTTGTCTCTTGAGGGCGAAAAATTTCACCGATCCGATCCCCATGTTTGAGGGGAAGGTGGTCGAGGTCACGGGATTGGTCACCCTGTATGAGGGCAAGCCACAGATTGAACTTACTTCCTTGAGTGCGATTCGAGTTATAGAGGAGGTTGTCCCTGCAGACGCACCTCCCGGTCAGCCAACTCCTTGAGTTGCTCGGGTCAGTTTTTGTCGATTCCGATTGCTTCGGAGCGCAAAACTCGCGTATGTTTAACGCGATGCCCACTGAGACTGAGAATCCAGAAATAGAAAAGATGGAAGACGTCAACGATCTGGATCCCAAGGCACAAGAGAAAATAAAAAATCTAGTTCCAAAAGCTTACTGCCGTCATCGCAGCTGGGGCGTAGGGCAGATCACGCAAAAGGACGACGCGCTGGGTGCGTTTCTCATCGATTTCCGAACAAAAAAAGGTCACTCGATGGAGTTTGGTTACGCGGCTGAGTCCTTGAAGCATCTTCCGGATGAGCATTTGGAGGCTCGAATTCTGCGGGAAACGGATGCGATGAGAACCATGGCGCAGGATCAGGTCGCTGAGTTTATGAAGCTCGCTGTCGAAAGTCTGAAAAAAGAGGCTACGCCTCTTCGGCTTGAAGAAGCGATGGTCCCCCATGTTTTTCCTGCTGAGGGTTGGAAAAAATTCTGGGAAGCGGCCAAGAGGGCGATGAAAAAGGACGCGAAATTTGTCATGCCAGGAAAGAAGCATGAACCCATCCAATACCTAGAAGCGGCACCCGATGTGAAGGCGGGTGGCTTGGAAGATTTGCAAGAGGCCGTCGGAGCCAAAAGGGTAATTGAGGCTTTGGAAAAGTTACAAAAAGTTAGAAATGCTGGTGAACTCAAAGCAATCGCGGATGAGGCCTTTCGACTAGTGGATGCCGCGGCTCAGAAGATCCCCAAAAGTCAGATCAGCCAAGTGGCCGAGTTGGCTCTGGCTAGGTCCGAATTTGCTGCTGCCGCTGGGTTGCCACCGAATATGGGATTAGTGCTGGAGACGATTCTGCCGAGCGAGCCTCACCGCATGGCCGGGGTGATTGAGGCGTTACCTGCAGGTAAAATGCCTCGCTTTGCTGAGCTCGCGTGCCAGCAGTTGGGGGAGAGATGGACGGAACTTCTTTTTGCTCTGTTACCACGAGCCTCGGGTCGTTTGATGGATGGAATCACGGCGCGCTTTAAAAAGGCTAATCGACTTGCGGAATTAGAAGGTGCGTTGGATCGGCTTTTGAGAGAAAGACTAACTCACCCCGATCTGATTGTTTGGCTTTGTAGAAATCGTACAGGGGAGCTGTCGCGGCTCGCCAAACCTTCGCTCTTCCTAACAGCCCTGAATGTTTTGGAGAAAGAGCAGTTGTCGGAGACAAGCCGTGGCTCACGATTGAGGGATCTTCTTTTGGAGGATAAGGAGTTGATCCGAGACCTGCTGGCCCCCTCTAGCCCTGAAGAAGTCCGGGATGTGACACGTTCGGCTTTAGCCTCGACCGCATTTGAGGAGTTGGACAAGCGATCCTTGATTGGGGCACTTGTGAAGCTCTATCCGCAAGTGGGCTCGATGGTAGCAGGAGAGAACCGTACGACTGTGGTGGAAGCCCCAATCGTGAGCTGGGAAAGTTTGGAAAAGAGGAAATCGGAGTTGGAGGAGATCACAACGAAAAAGATTCCTGCGAACAGCAAGGAGATCGGTGTTGCACGGTCTTACGGGGATTTGAAAGAAAATCATGAATTTAAGGCAGCCAAAGAGATGCAGGCGGTCTTGATGAGGCGTAAGGCTGAGCTTGAGGCAATGATTGTTTCGGCCCAAGGAACGGATTTCAGCGGTGTAAAGGGGGATGAGGTGGCGATTGGGACAGTGGTTGAGTATCAACCTGCGGATGGGGGAGAGAAAAAGACAATTACGATTCTAGGGGCTTGGGACAGTGATCCTGACAAGGGAATTCTCTCGTACCAAACAGCTGTGGCTCAGGCTTTGGTGCGACGGAAGGTTGGGGATACAGCTGAGCTTCCTAGTGAGAAGGGTCCTCGCACGGCTGTGGTGATTCGTTCGATTCGGCCGTATCGCAGCTAATTCTTTTTAAGGGTGTCCCGAGCGATGCAAACCAAGATTCGTTCAGTTACAGCTCGGGAGGTAATTGATTCCCGGGGAAATCCCACGCTTGAGGCGGATGTGATTCTCCAAGGTGGAGCCATAGGCTCTGCGATGGTTCCAAGCGGGGCAAGTACGGGCATTCACGAGGCATTGGAGTTAAGGGACGGAGATGCCAAACGATTTGGAGGGAAAGGGGTCTTGAAAGCTGTGGCAAATGTGAAGGAGAAGATTGCCCCCCTTCTTGCTGGGAAAGATGCGGCTGACACAAAGGGGTTGGATCGTTTGATGATCGAGCTGGATGGGACGAAAAACAAAAAATCTCTAGGAGCCAATGCGATTCTGGGGGTTTCCTTGGCGGCAGCTCGGGCTGCAGCACAGGCTCAGGGAGTTCCTCTCTACCGTTGGTTGGGTGGTGAAAAGGCGAATGTTTTGCCTGTACCTATGGCAAATATTATCAACGGAGGGGCTCATTCGGATGCCCCGATCGATTTTCAAGAATTCATGATCGTTCCTCGAGGTCTGCCGACTTTTCGGGAGGCCATTCGATGTGGTGCTGAAATTTTTGCTACACTTAAAAAGATTTTGCATGACCGCAAGCTTGGAACCGCGGTGGGAGATGAGGGAGGTTTTGCCCCTAAGCTGGAGTCCACCGAGGCTGCGTTGGGAGTGATCGCGGAGGCTGTGGAGAAAGCAGGCTATTCGTTGGGAAAACAGGTATTTTTCGCCTTGGATGTGGCCAGCAGTGAATTCTTTGATGGCAAAACCAAAGAATATGTTTTTAAAAAATCAGATCAAAGACGTCTGAAAGCAGCCGAGTTAGTTGAGTTTTATGTGCAGCTTCAAAAAAAGTATCCCATTATTTCGATTGAGGATGGTACCGCTGAAGAGGATTGGGATGGGTGGAAGGTTCTGACTCAGAAGATGGGGGATAAGACGCAGTTGGTGGGGGATGATCTATTTGTGACGAATGTGGAGTTTTTGAAGAAGGGGATTCAGGAGAAGGTTGCGAATTCGATTCTCGTGAAGGTGAACCAGATTGGCAGTCTAAGCGAAACCCTAGAGGCTATTGAGTTGGCGAGGTCGGCCCAATATACGGCTGTGATTAGCCACAGGAGTGGAGAGACAGAGGACTCGACGATTGCAGATCTAGCGGTTGCTACAAACGCGGGACAGATCAAGACAGGATCTTTCTCACGGTCTGATCGCCTGGCAAAATACAATCGACTTTTAAGAATTGAAGAAGAGCTTGGGGACAAGGCGATTTATGGCGGGCAACTCAAGACTGTTTGATCCAAGGGGACTGGGGCAAGCACCTGCCAAAGGGCACTACTGGAGGGTTCTGCAACCGTGGGCTTATTCGTTGGTTGGACTTCTCTTTGTTGCCATCGTATTGGCTCTTTTTTATCCTGCTTGGAAACGTGGAGAGAACACCAAAGCCCAAGCGATCAAGGTTCAACGGGAAGTGGAAGAGATGAAGCAAGAAGTGGGCGTATTACAGGATGAGGCAGGGCGCTTGAAGAACGACCCATTCACAGTAGAACGCATGTCTCGGGACAGTCTGGGTGTGGCCAAGCCGGGAGAGGTTATATTTAAATTTCAACCCTATCGGACCAATACTCCGACTCCAGGCGATGCCAAGAGGACGGTTCGTGGGATGGAGGCTTTGAGAAAACCATGAGCGATGTGATGCGAGTGGCGGTAACAGGGGCGGCTGGGCAGATTGGGTACGCGCTTGTATTTCGAATCGCTTCAGGGGGGCTCTTTGGTCCTAACCAGAAAGTTCGTCTCCAATTATTAGAGGTGCCAGCAGCAGAAAATGCGTTGCAGGGCGTGGTCATGGAGTTGCGGGACGGAGCCTGCCCGCTGGTCGAGGAAATTGTGGCTACAACGGATCCCAAACGGGCATTTGAAGGGGCTGACTGGACTCTTTGTGTAGGGAGTATTCCTAGAAAGCCTGGCATGGAGCGATCAGAGCTGTTGGGACTAAACGGAAAGATATTTGTCCAGCAGGGAAAAGATTTAGCGGCGGTGGCGTCCCGGGACGCAAGAGTTCTTGTGGTTGGCAATCCGTGTAATACGAACGCATGGATTGCTCGGCAAGCAGGCCAAGGGTTGCCTGAGGATCGTTGGTTTGCCATGACACGGTTGGACGAGAATCGCGCAAAAGCCAGATTGGCAGAGAAGGCGGGAGTTTCTGTTCGTGCCGTGGATCGGTTAGCGATCTGGGGAAATCATTCGACCACGATGTATCCTGATTTTACAAACGCACGGATCAGTGGAAAAGCTGCAACGGAGGTGATTCAGGATCGGGCTTGGTTGGAGGGAGATTTCTTGAAGTCTGTCCAACAGCGTGGAGCAGAAGTCTTAAAGGCCCGTGGGTTATCCAGTGCGGCTAGCGCGGCTCATGCAGCGGTGGATACCGTGCGCACCTTGCATGATGGAACGAAAGCAGGGGATTGGACGAGTGTGGCGGTTTGCTCCGACGGCAGTTACGGTGTACCCAAAGGTTTGATGTGCTCTTTTCCGATCGAAGCTGCCGGGAAAGGGAAGTGGAAGATTGTTCAAGGATTGAAGTTAGATGAATTTGGAAAGGCCAAGTTGGCGGCAACGGTTGCGGAGTTGGAAGAGGAGAGAGCGGCGGCAGCTGCTGCGGTAGGTCTTTCTACTTAGTTCGAATATTGTTGGTGGGATTTTCTCGGTTTTGGAGTCGTGTAGGCTTCTACTAGTTTTGCAGAAATCAGGGCAACGCAGGGAGCTGAGTGCACTTTGTGGAACGCTGAATTTGGATCAGTCCGTTTCCCGAATTGTGGCGGGAGGGGTGTATTTCTGTGGGGCGTGGCCGGGGGCGGCTCAGGTTTTATTAGCTCTGGCGCTGGCCCGTCATCGCCAAGGCGCGGGTTGGTTGGTGGTGGTACAGAGCGTGCGGGAACAGGAGGAGATGGCGGCTGAATTG
>JBIKNP010000023.1:0-29948 GCA_044358595.1 Methylacidiphilales bacterium | reverse complement strand
GGGGAAGGGCGCGCATGGCTTGAATGGCTGCTACGGCCACACCGATGTGGGTGGCGTGTTTGTCCGCCAAGTTGTGGGTGTAAACCACGCGGGGTCGCGTCGCTCGTAACACTGTGGTCAGGTCATCGCGTAGGGCAGTGAAGTGCGGGTCTTTCACCGCCGCGCTCGGGTAGTCGAGATGAACCATGGCCCCATACTGACCGATCTGCGCAGCAAGGTTTTGTTCCTTGCGTCGAATCGTCTGCATTTGTTTATCAGAAAAGTTCGCGTAAGAACCCGTGCGCGCACTGCCGGCACCATTGGTACAGGTCACTCCGGAAAACCATTGGGAATCGTTCTGGTAACACTCAAGAATCCCGTGGAAGGCCATGAATTCGAGATCGTCCTGGTGCGCCCCGATCCCGAGGTGGGTGACGCGAGAGAGAGCGCCCGCCTCGGCGAGACCATCTGGAATGAAGAGTTCAGCGGTGGAATTGTGGAAACGCATTTCAATTACGGGTTGAAGTTTCGGAGGACAGGCTGCCTAGAAACGGCGTGGGCCGTGTAGTCACGGTTTAATCGGGTAGGGGATAGAAATTCAGGATCGAGGGTTAGCTTCATGGAATGACAAGGTTAAGAGTTGGCAAAGGATTCTATCGTTCCTTTTAGGCCGTTCATGACGCCATGGGCGGGTTTCCATCCCGCATCCATGAGCTTCCGCGGGCTGGCCTGCGAATGACGAATGTCGCCAGTACGCTCCGGCGCATAAATGATCTGCGAGGAAGAACACGATTCTTTCAAGATGATGTGGACGAGGTCTACGATACGCATGCACTCCCCGTACCCCGCGTTATACACCCCGGTGACACCTGGACTCTGTGCTAGGAAACTTAGGGCTCCGACGATGTCTTTGACATAGATGAAATCCCGGGTCTGCCCACCGTTGCCATAAATAGTGATCGCTTCATTCCGGGTGGCTTTCTGGATGAAGATGGGAACGGCGGCGGCGTAGGCACCTGAGGGAACCTGGCGCGGGCCAAAGACGTTGAAGAAGCGCAGCACGGCTGTTTCCAGCCAGCCCTCGCGGGCATAGAGCGAGCAATAGTATTCGCCATCCAGCTTGGTGATTCCATACGGACTGCACGGATCCGGCGCCATGGATTCCACTTTGGGTTGCTCCGGACTTTCACCATAGACCGCCGCTGAACTGGCGAAGCAGAGCTTCTTAACCCTGTGGGTTTTTCCCGCCTCTAACACATTGAGAAGTCCCTGGACATTGATCTCGATCGTTTCCGAAGGCTTTGACATCGACTCCGGAACACTCACCAGGGCAGCCAAGTGAAAAACGTAGTCAGTTCCCGGCATGATGCGGTTCAGTAACTCGCGATCCAAAATCGAACCCTCAATAATCTGACACTTCAGCCCATCGAGATTTTTCCGGCTCCCGGTGCGGAAATTATCCATTACGACGACCTCCGCCTTGTCTTGGTAATGCTGAACTAGATGACTGCCAATAAACCCTGCCCCCCCTGTAATTAGCACCCTCATTGTGCCGTCCCCTCCATACCGAGATTGGCTGTATATCCGCCCGTGGTTACGGGATCCGCTATGAATTGCGTTACCAAGAGCTTGTCTTCACGGTAAGTCACCCCGGACCAGGGACACTCGATGCCGAGCGCTATCAACTACGCCAACTCCGATGCGATTGACTACTTTTTCTGTCATGGAAGTAATCCATTCTGATTTGGGAGCTTTTCCTGAGACCGACGTCCACATGGCTCAAGTATAGTTAAGGAAATAGAAAACCAACATAAAACTTTGTTGCAAATAAAACATGCATCTGCATGGTATTCGCATTCCTAAACGCCCCACTCTTCGTGCGCGTGAAGCTGAAAAAAAGCTCCTTCTGCTGCTTGGAGACAAGAAATGGGATTCCAGCGCGCCCCTTCCTACAGTTCGGTCACTCGGGGAGCAGTGGGGAGTGAACTACGCCACTATCTCGAGGTTGTTCCAACGTTTGGTGAGGGAGGGGCTGGTCTGGCAGCATCCTAATGGGCGTTTCTTCCCGGCCCATGCAGGTTCGCAAGCGGCCGAGGGGCTGCCGATTGTTGTCCTTGGCCGCCAAATCCAGAATTGGAGCCGTCTGTATCAGGAAATTATTGAAGGTGTATCGGAAAACTGTTGTGCCCTGGGTTGCCCGCTCCTTTTTCTTTCCTCCGATAAACTGGTCAGTCACAAGTCACCTGAACTGCCCCCGGCTTTTGCTTCGCGCAAAACTCAAACCACAGAATTGGAGCGGCTTGCCTCCACCATGCCACGACTCTGTGCCGGCCTGCTACTGGATCATCTCTGGGACGAGGAGGTGATTCTGCGACATTCATTCCCGTCGGCTCCACGCTTTTTGCTCGCACGCGCTTCGCGTCAGGAGGATCTCCTCTCGACTGCACCTGATTTCGCGGCCGGAGCCCGATTGATCCTGCAGCATCTCAACCGATCCGGATGCAAACGGATATACCTTGGAGTGCCGTTTAGCAGAGACCGGGCGGTGGACGTGGCGGGTGAAACACTCTGCGCCGAGGCTGCAAACGGTGGTTTTCCGAAGGTTGAATCCTTGGACTGCTCCACCCCGGCACAGCGAAAATCAGCGATCACTCGCATTGCCCGATTGAAAGCTCGTGCTGCCATTGTTTGCACCGAGGATAATGTGACCTCTCTTCTTTGGCAGGGCCTAGGTAAAGCCCGACTCCAATCCTCAAATCAGATCAGCCTAATTTCCATGCAGGGGACTGGGGCAATCCATCAGCCGATCACCCGGCTCCGCTACGATTACCGCCAACTCGGGCGAGACGCCGTCACAGCGGTCATCGAACGCCGCAGAACCAATCTGGTTTTTGGACCCAAGCTAATTTTGGGAAAGGCAGCTTCCACATGAGGCGTATGGAGACTCCCACACAATAGTTAGATGGGGATTCGTGATTATTTCGACCCATCAAAACCAGGGTCATCCACGGTCAATCCACAGTCAGGCCATGGTCAATACGCGTTCAACAGCATGGTCAACGCCATAACAATCCATAAAAATTTATAAACCTACCGGCGGAGGGGGTCGAACCCACACGCCCTTGCGGGCAACGGATTTTGAGTCCGTCGCGTCTGCCAGTTCCGCCACGCCGGCTAAGGTAAGATTCATAATCCTCTATGGGATGGGGTTGTGACAAGGGGTTTTCCTTATCCAGAAGTAGGGTAGAATCATTGAGTGAAATATTTGCGTTATGGTTTGTGGGGCTTGGCTCTTGGGATGGTTGTGTGGTGGGTGAGCGATCGGATGATCGGAACGAAGCAAGAGGAGGCGGAGCCGCGTGTCCGAAACGTTTCGAGCCAAAAAATAGATCGCATGTTGGGCTCCGAATCACCCAAGGCAGATCAAGTTAAGAAAGGTAAAGCGAAGGGGAATTTTGATGGAGCGATCGATACGGGGGCTGGGCAGGAGATTCCCGGGGAAAAGATTCTTCGGTTTAAGGACAAGTCTGGGTATCAGCGGTTTCTCAAATCGGCCCCAGGGGGTGTGGTTTTAGATCAGATGGACGGGTTACAGGCGGTTCGGGTGAAGGATGGGGAGTGGTTGAAATCGATAGCGAAAACGTTCGATCTAGAAGTGGGGAAGAACTACTACGTGGCAGTTCCTGAGGTTCCTGGGGAAGTTCAAACGATGGGAGATGCGTTTTATCGTGTCGTAGGATCGGATGCGCTGAAGCTGATGGGGGCCGAGAGTGTTTCAGGAAATTGGGGCAAAGGGGTTCTGTTGGCGTTACTGGATACGAGCCTTAATCCGACGAGTACAAGTCTTGGAAGTGAGGAGGGGCACGGGACGGCTATGGCGTCTTTGATTGGGGGAAGGGGAGGTGAGGCGCCAGGGGCAAAAATTCTCGGGTTTACGGTTTTGGATGGAAAGGGGACGGGAGATAGCTTCTCGCTAGCGAAGGCCATTTTTTCGGCGGTGGATCAGGGGGCCAAAGTGATTAACATGAGTTTAGGATCCTCGGGGGACTGTGGGGTTGTACGGGAGGCCGTTGCGTATGCGCTTTCCAAACAGGTGGCTTTGGTGGCTGCGGCGGGGAATGAGGCGGTGAATCGGGTGGCGTATCCAGCGGCGTATGAAGGGGTGGTGGCTGTGGGATCGGTCGATGGGGATCGGGGCAATGCCCAGCATCTCTATTTCTCGAACCGCGGAGAAGCTGTGGATGTGGTGGCCCCTGGATTCGCGGTCGTGGCAGATTGGCCGGGAGGAAAAAAGGTCGAAGTAAGTGGAACCTCGGCATCCACGGCTTTGGTAAGTGGAGCGATTGCTGCAGTTCTGTCGAGAGAGCCCAATTTAACGGGAAAGCAGGCGGCCGATTTAGTCATCCGATATGCGAATGATACGGGTGTGGCGGGTGTGGACGAGGAGACGGGTGCTGGTGTTGTTGATTTGCAAAGAGTGTTTGAGAGAAATCAGCGTGGCATTGTTGATTTGGCGACAGCGGGAGTGGTGCTGGATTCAAAAAATGGAAAAGTAACCGTGGCGGTGCAGAATCGGGGGACGGAAACGGTGAGTTCCCCAGTGATTGAGATTCGTGCGGGGGAAACAACGCGGAAATTTTATCCGGGGTCGTTAGCTCCAGGTCAGTCCATGGAAGAGTTTGTGCAATTTGATCCAGTAAGAGCGAAACAGGAGGGAGGGATTGCGGTCGGAGCCAATGTGGAGGCTCCCAAAGGAAGTGATCAGAGAAACAAAAACGATATGTGGTCGGGTTGGTTTAAGATTTCAAAGTAGGGTGGAAGGGGCGAGGGGGATTTGGGATTAAGGGGTTAAGGGATTAAGGACGCGAACCCTCCTTCGCTCGGTCTCGGTAAACCTCGCTGAGCTTCGGAGGGCGCCCGCAGCGGGCGGGGGGAGGGGGTTTGAACTCTGAAGTAGGTTTGCATTAAACAGCTAGATGTGTAAGCTAGGTGTATGAAGGCTTGTTTGTCGATGGGGGCGTTTGAGGCGAAGAACAGGCTATCGGAGTTATTAAATCTGGTGGCAGGGGGGCAGGAGGTGGTGATTACGCGTAGGGGGAAGGTGGCGGCGCGCTTAGTGGGGCCTGAAAACGGAGATGAAAAAACAGGTGAAAACTGGGTGGAGCAGGCGCGAAGGATTCGTGCGAAGACTAAGCAGGCCCGAAAAGGGATTCGGGAGCTGATCGAACTAGGTCGAAGGTTTTGAAATCTGCGGTTCTCGATGCTTCGGTCACGGCCTGCTGGGTTTTGACGGATGAGAGCGAGTCTAAGGCAGATGATATTTTAGAAAAGGTGGGCGAGGGGAAACTGGGTGTGCGGGTTCCTGAGTTATGGGTGCATGAGATGCTGAATGTGCTTCTAAGTGGGTGTCGGAGGGGTCGGATGAGCCAAGAGGTGATGAACGAGTCGTGGGCGTTGGTACAGAGTTGGCCCGTGGTACGTTTGACGATGCCCCTCGAGAGAATGGGGCGGTGGCGGGATTTAGCGGTTCGCTTTGGGGTGTCTTCCTATGACGCGGCTTATTTGGAATTGGCCGAGAGATTGCGCTCTCCACTTTATACTTTCGACCAGAAACTCGGGCGAGCGGCGAAGGTGCTTGGACTATCGCCTGATTAGGTGGTTGGGCTGCTTGGGGTTGGTTCGACGACGGAAAGAGGCTGAAGGGATTTGGGGATTTAGGGGTTAAGGGGTTAAGACCCGACAAGAGCCCCGACGAGAGTACGGGGTAGAGACGCGCTTTCGCGCGGATTTTTAATTTTGAATGTTTTATTTCTCGATGGAAGTGGCTGACCTAGTAAACACAATCCAACGCGGCATTCGCTGTCCAATTGGTTTAGAAGCGGTTTGGGGTAAGGATAAGTTGACAGGTTAGGGTGCTGAGCGAAAATAAGAGGGTTGTGAGTGTCATAGAGATCAAGGAGGCGGTAGGTAAATTGAGTCCTGCAGAGTTGGCCGAGGTATCGGCATTTATTGAAAGCCGAGAGATGGATTGGTTGGAGCAGTGCGGTCGAACGGCGGATGAAAGGTTGAAATCGTTTGATCAAGGTAAAATGAAAGCAGTCAATGGTGCCGATGCGGTGCATAAGTTGCGGCAGAAACTTTCTTGAATTATCGGATACTTTCTCCGGCGCTGGATGAGTTGGCCGCGGCAGTTTATTTATATGAAGGTAAAGGAGACGGGTTAGGTCTCAAATTTCTCGATGAATTTGACCTTACCGTCGAACGAATCCTCAAGCACCCCTTGGCATGGAAAGCAACGGGGAAGCATCATCGTCGGTGTCGGATGGAGAGATTTCCTTTTGCCGTACTTTACGCGGTGCGGAGCGGGGAGATTTTGATCTCAGGAATATTTGCTATGGGCGAGGATCCAAATAAGTCGATTATGCGAGTGAAAAGGGTGGGGTGATTAGCCTGGGACTTCGGATTGGAGGGGGGCATCGCCTAGTTGCATGGGCTCAAGAATGATGTCTTTCACGGTGCCACCGGCAGGAATCATGGGAAGAACGTGCTCGGTATACGGAACCATGACGTCGAGAACGTAGGCGGTTTTCGAGGCAAGCATGCGTTGGAGGGCGGGGCGGATTTCCTCGGGTTGTGTGATGCGTTCGGCGGGGACCCCGAAGCCTTGGCAGATCGGAAGGTAATCGGGAAAGATTGCTGTGGGAGATTTGGGATCACCCAAGAAGGTGTGACCACGGTTGCTGGCGAAGAATCGGTCCTCCCACTGAACAACCATACCGAGGTACTGGTTGTTAATGATGATGGCTTTGGCAGGAATATTTTCCGCAATGGCGGTGGCTAACTCCTGGACGTTCATCAGAAAGGAGCCGTCGCCGTCTATATCGACGACCTCACGGTCGGGACAAGCGACTTTAGCCCCAAGTGCAGCGGGGTAGCCGTAGCCCATCGCGCCCAAACCTGCGGAGGTTAGGAAGCTGCGGGGGTGATGGAAGTCGTAGAACTGTCCTGCCCACATCTGGTGCTGGCCAACGCCCGTGGTGATGATGGCCTCGCCTTTGGTCAGGCGGCAGAGTTCCTCGATGACCTGCTGGGGCATGATTCGGCCAGGGATAGGTTTGTAGGAGAAGGGATATTTTTTCCGCCAGGTGTCGATCTGTTCGCGCCACTTTTGGAATCGTTTGGGCAGGTGGGAGTGGGAGCGCCGAGACAGGATCTGATTGAGATTTTTCAGGGCAAGCCGCACATCGGCAAGGATGGGAAGGTGGACGACCTTATTTTTATTGAGCTCGGATGCATCCACATCGATGTGAACGATGGTGGCTTTTTTTGCGAACTCAGAAACTTTTCCGGTGACACGATCGTCAAAGCGAACTCCAAACGCGAGGAGTAGATCGCAATCATCGACCGCGTAGTTGGCGTAGACGGTGCCGTGCATGCCAAGCCATTTGAGAGATTGAGGATCGGTTTCAGGAAAACCTCCAACCCCCATGAGAGTGGTTGTGACGGGGATTCCTGTGCTTCGGGCGAATTTCAGGAGATCGGCTTCGGCCTCCGAGGTGATGATTCCGCCTCCGACGTACAAAACGGGGCGATCGGCTTTTTCGATCAGGCCCAAGATTTCATTGAGAGCCACTTCGTCTGGTGCAGGTAGGGGGCGAAATCCGGGAATATCCATTGCGGCAGGCCAGGTGACCTGAGCCGTAGCTTTTTGGACGTCTTTAGGAATATCGATCACTACGGGGCCTGGGCGACCCGAGGTAGCGATGTGGAAGGCTTCTGCAACAATGCGGGGGATGTCGCCCGGATGCATGACGAGGTAGCTATGTTTGACGATGGGCAGGGTGACGCCGAATACATCGGTTTCCTGAAAGGCGCCTCGGCCGATCGCGGTTGTGGGGACTTGGCCCGTGATGGCAACCATCGGAACGGAGTCCATAAAGGCATCGGCGATTCCTGTGACAAGATTGGTGGCTCCGGGGCCTGAGGTAGCCATGACGACGCCGACTTTTCCGGTCGCGCGGGCGTATCCCTCTGCCATGAAGGCCCCGCCTTGCTCGTGGCGGGGGAGAATGGTGCGGATTTTTTTAGAACGTGTGAGGGATTGGTGGAGCATCATGCTGGCACCGCCGGGGTAGGCGAAGATGGTGTCCACGCCTGCGTGTTCGAGAGCTTGGACAAGGAGATCGCATCCCATGGTGGGGGGCGACAGCTTGGATCGACCTTGGGAAGGCTTCTTCGAGGGAGACTTGGATTTCACTTTGCTCATCATATTAAATCATAGTCGGCCAAAACGGCGAATTCTAGCGAAATTATCGATTTCTATATTGACCAGTCTGACCAGTCTAATAGTATAAATTTATGAAATCGGTCCCTGCTTATGAGGCGAAGTCAAAATTTTCCGAGTATTTGAGGGCAGCCTCAGAGGGGGAGACTTTTGTCATCACGCGCAATGGGCAGCGGATGGCGGAGTTGAGGCCTTGTCAGGGGCCTGAGTTGCGAAGAAAGAGGGGGATGATGAGGGAGAAGTTTGCGGCTTTAGGTGAGAAGTTTAATCGCCCGTTGGAGGAGTTTTCTGCACCCGCATGAAACTGTTGATTGATACAGCGGCGTTAATCTGGTTTTTGCGGAAAGACGAGGAGATTTCAGCTCGTGCGGCTGGTGCGATTGAGGATTCGCGGAATCAAGTTTATGTGAGTGCGGCCGCGTTGTGGGAGATTTCGGTTAAGGCTGCGACGGGGGCGTTAGTGGCTCCAGATGGATTAGGGGAGACATTGAGTCAGGATTTAGAGAAAGCGGGGTTTCGAATTCTTCCGATTGAGGGTAGGCATGCGGAGGAGGTGTATCGGCTTCCTCGGGTTCATCCAGATCCGTTTGATCGGTTAATGATTGCGCAGTGTCGATGTGAAAAGATGACGGCGGTGACGAATGATGTGACGTGGTCGGATCGGCGGTATGAGATAGCGACGGTATGGAAGTAAACGGCCCTTCTACGCTCCTAACCCGCTTCGCGGAGGAGCTACGAAGGGTTGCACCCTCTTTTTTCTTTTCACCTCGCGGGCTCGGCGGAGTTACGAAGGGTTGGTAGTTAGATGTGTTTCGAATCGGCGTGGTCTTTGACCGTGTAGCCGGATTCCTGGCGTTTGTGATTCACCTCGTTTTTCTTCACGTAGCCTTGATAGATGTCCTCGGCGGTCATGCCGAGGGTTTGGGCCAGTGAGACGAGGAAGTGAAAGAGATCAACCACTTCGACGCGGGCGTTTTGTTCGTCGATCTTTTGATATTTGGCCCACCATTTCCAAGGGAAACTGTCGATCAGCTCAGCGAGTTCTTGAGACATGGCGCGGGTGTAGTTGAGAGCCCACTTGGTTTTTTCGTCTGGGGAAAGGTTGGCAAGATCGACCCCGATCTTTTTGTTGAGGAGGTCCTGCATGCGGAAGATTTCGTCTAATTTATCGGGTGATGACATAGAGTAGGGGTAGCGGGTAGGGGCAGAAGAGGGAGACTTTTTTACAGAAAAACAGAGTTGGATGTGAAGAAATCGGCAAGCAGGTTGGACGGAGGGAAGGGGAAAGGGTAACAAGGAAGGATGCGTGATGTGATAATTTTAGGCAGTGGATGTGCGGGTTGGACGGCCGCTCTTTATCTGGCACGGGCAAATTTAAAGCCCTTGGTTTTGACGGGAACACAGACGGGGGGATTGCTGACCACAACTTCGATTGTGGAAAATTATCCTGGGTTTCCCCAAGGAGTGGATGGGACGGCCTTAATGGTCCAAATGATGGAGCAGGCGCAAAAGTTTGGAGCCGAGGTGGAGTTTGGGGTGGTGGCGGATAAAGTTACTTTGGGAAAAGGAAAGCAGCAGATTTGTGCCGGAAAAAAAATTATTGAGACGAAAGCTTTGATTGTTTCCACGGGAGCGGGGCACCGTCATTTAGATGTTCCGGGGGAAAAGGAGTTGGAGACGAAGGGAGTGACGTACTGCGCAACGTGTGACGGGGCTTTACCGATGTTTCGCAATCAGCCTGTGGTGGTGGTGGGAGGTGGCGATTCGGCGTGTGAGGAGGCGACATTTTTAACGCGATTTGCATCGAAGGTTTATCTGGTGCATCGCAGGGGAGAGTTACGGGCCTCGAAGATCATGGCGGATCGGGCTTTGGGAAATCCAAAGATTCAGCCTGTTTGGAATTCCGTGGTGGAGAGTGTGGAGGGGGTGAAGGAAGGGAAAGTGACAGGGGTCAAGTTGAAGGAAAGTGGAACTGGAAAGAGTTCGGTTCTCGCATGCGCGGGTGTTTTTATTGCGGTCGGACATGTTCCCAACACGCAGATTTTTAAGGGGCAACTCAATATGGATGAGGCGGGTTATTTGCAGTTGGCGGCGGGGAGTCGAACGAATGTGGAGGGGGTTTTTGGAGCGGGGGATTGTGCGGACAAAGTGTACCGGCAGGCCATCACTGCAGCAGGGATGGGGTGTATGGCCGCGATTGACGCGGAGCGCTACTTAGCTGGAGGTTGAGCGGCGGCCGGAGGGGAGGTGGGGACGGGTGCAGCGGAGTTGGGTGGCGGGGGGAGGCTTTCGAGAAGGGAGCGGGCTTCTGGGAGAAAGGCACTTCCTGTTTTTGCGGCAATGATATCGGTGAGGACTTGGCGGGCGGCCTCGGGTCGATTTTCCTGAATCTGTATGCGTGCAAGGCCGACGGCGGATCCGGTGCGGAAAGCGTCAGCGGGTTGGGTTGTCATGATTCGGAGGAAAAGGGTTTGGGCAGCGGAGCGGTCTCCGCTGGCGGCGAGTTGGTTGGCTTGGGCAAAACGGGCGGCAGGAGCGAGGGGATGGGAGGGGAAGTCGCGGGTAAACTTTTCATAGAGGGATGCGGCTTCACGGAACTCTTTTTTTGAGGTGGCGGACGAGGCTGATTCTAGAATGGCGAGGGCGGTGGCGGGTTGGCCGGGGTAGTCGCGGATGAGTTGAGCCCAAGTCTCAGGCCCTGGTTTGGTTTCGAGAAGGAGATTTGATTCAGATCTGGCTTTTTCCGATTTGGAGTATTGCCAGAGGAGAAGGGCGATGCCGGCGAGTAGGGCGAGGGTGATCGGGATGAGAGTGCGGGGTTGGAGCCAGGCAGGGATCTGGGCGGGGAGGAAGCGAGGCTCTTCTGATGGGACGGTGGTGGGGGACGACATAAGGCGATGAGAATGGGAAAAGGTAGGCTTGAGGGCAAGTCAGTACCTTCATAGGGGGGTGTTTTTGGGGGGTATTTGTGATGGGAATAGGTGTTGACGTTGTGGCTAGATGTGGGTAAAAATGGGTAAACGAGGTGAAATCTGTTTATTCGTGGTGAACAAATACATATGACGATGAAAGAGGCGTATACGGATCGGTTTGAGTTTTCCTTGGACGACAAGGGAAGACTTTCCGTGCCCGTGGAGTGGCGGGGGGAAGCATTCGAGAAGCGATTTTTGGTGATGCCTTCGTCCGACGGATGTTTGCGAATTTACCCTGCGAGTTTTCTTGGAAGAGAGATGGAAAAGTTGTCCAGCCTCGGAGCGACTTCTGCCGATGCACGTCGGAAAAGTTTGGAAAAGCTGGCGAGTGTAATTCAGGCGGCCGAGCCGGATCAGCAGGGAAGAATCATGATCCGCGAAAAATTTAGGCAGCACGCGGGGTTGGGTCGGCAAGCGGTTCTAGTGGGAAGGTTGGATCATTTTGAGGTTTGGGACCCGAAGAAGTGGAAAAAAATTGCCCCGCCCGCCACGACCTTCGAGGAAGTGGCCAAGGAGGTGGGACTATGATGATCGATTCGATCGCTTTTGTGCCTCGCCATATTTCGATGGGAGTCTGCCTTCCTCACTCTCCGAAACTTTTCCACGGTACCGCAGTTCATCGTCGCCTCAAAAGTGGCCGATGGCTCTCGCGGTGTCGGGAACTCCTCCGAATTACCGGGGGAAGAAAAACAACCGACTCTCGCAACTGATTCCGTAGGACGCGCCCGGGAGGCACGTTCCAACGGATCGGTTCGGGCGTCCCAGGAGGTAGAATATGGACTGGAAGCAGATGATGAGGGGAAAACTCGCATGCGGCTTTTCTTGCCGCCGAGACGGTTCCGGAAGAGTCGAGGGTCACGGGGTGGTGAAGCTTCCGAAACGCAATGCGTATGAAATCATCGGCCTCCGGCGACCCGTCCGACGGGAAATCCTCCGGTTGCGTCCCACACCCTAAGGCGTGGAACACGTCCCTGTTCTTTTGGAGGAGATCTTGACCATGTTGCAACCGGCTCCTGGACGCACGATGTATGACGCGACATTTGGGCGCGGGGGTCATACTCGTGCCTTTCTGAAGCAGGGAGCCCGTGTGGTAGCTCTGGATGTGGATCCCGCTGCCGAAGCAGAAGCGGAGAAGTTGACGGCTGAGGTGGGTGCGGATCGCTTTCGCTTCCACCGTGTGAATTTCAGTGATTTGGCAAGTGTGGCGGAGAAAGAGGGGGCTGCGGATGGTCTTTTGCTCGATCTGGGAATTTCCTCTCCGCAAGTGGATCAAGCTGAGAGAGGATTTAGTTTTCAGCAGAGCGGCCCGCTGGATATGCGCATGGATCCAACTCGTGGCACGACGGCGGCTGATCTGGTGAATCATCTTTCCGAGCCAGAGTTGAGAAACCTTTTGCGGGATGGCGGAGAGGATCGGGACCCAGGAAAAATCGCGCGGGCGATTGTGAGAGCCCGACCCTTGGTCACGACGGCGGACTTGGCCACAGCAGTATGCCGAGCGACACGGCCTGCCCGGCCGGGGATCAAGCATCCTGCCACAAGGACGTTTCTGGCTCTTCGCAGGGCAGTGAATCGGGAGGGAGAAGTGTTGGATCGTGCTCTAGCGGCGGTTCCGAAAGTTTTGCGACCCGGGGGAAGGATGGCGGTCTTGACGTATCAATCGGCGGAGGATCGGGTGGTGAAACATTGGATTCGAGATCATGCGGAGGAGGAAAAGCGGGAAATGGGAATGGCCTTTGGGCAGCCCAATCCTGAACGTTGGGTGAAAGCGTTGGGTGAGAGCGTGCCGACGGAGGAGGAAATTGCGAAAAATCCAAGGGCGCGAAGTGCGCGCTTGCGCGGGGCAGAGCGGTTGGGGGAGGTGAAGTTGTGAGCCGTAACCAGATCCGCAGAACGAATCAGGTGGGAGGAACGCAGTTGGCTCGCTTTCTTTTGGCGGCGGGTCTGGCGACCTCTTTGGTCGTCGCTTTTGTTCTTTTGCATGTCTCGAACATTCGGGCTGCTGGAGAGTTGAAGAAACTAGAGACGGCCAGGGCTAGGCAGGAGGATGTTTTGAAATCGGCGCGTCTTTTGTCCGAAAAATTGCGCTCTCCCAAGTATTTGACCGAGCAGGCGGCGCATATGAATTTAGGTTTGGTCAGCGTGAGTGAGTTGGAGATGTATGAGGCTCCCGTTCGCAAAACTTGGCAAGCAACCGATTTAGCAAAAGAGGAGGCAAGATGAATCCTCGCCGGCGAATCATGGCGGTATCGTTCGTTTTCGCTTTTTGCTTAACCGCTGTGTCGTGCAAGTTGATTTGGATTCAGTTGGTCAAGCAGGAGAGTTATCGGGCAGAAGCGATTCGCTGCCATACTCGCGGGGAGCCCGTGCCTGCCCAGCGAGGCTCCATTTTGGATGTAAGTGGTCGGGTGCTCGCGCAGAGCATGCCGCTGATTGAGGTTCATTTGGATGGAAAGATTCTTGCGCAGGAGCCGAAGGAGCTGCCTGTGATTGCTTCGATTTTAGGAGTTTCTGCCGAGTGGTTGAAAGGGCAAGTGGACCCCGAGAATCGATATCTGAAAATTGCAGAAGGAGTCAGTGTAGAAACGGAAGGGAAATTAAAAGCCAGCAAGTTGCGTTCCGTCATTACGGAAAGAAAAACGGCACGTAATTATCCGAATGGGTCGGAGACGGCTCAAATTTTAGGGTATGTCAATTCGATGGAAGTGACGCCTGTAGGAATGGCTAAGCCACTTACGGTGGAGGTGGGGGAGGCGGGTGTTGAGAAATCGATGGATCGGTACTTGCGAGGAGTGGCTGGTGAGAGACGAATTATTCAAGACGTAAAACGCAGGGAAATTCCATACTTTCGCCTGAGTGATCGGCCCGCGCGGGATGGATATCATGTCGTTTTGACCGTTGATCAGGGAATCCAACATGTTGTGGAGAAGGAAGCCGATGCGTTGGTGGAGAAGTATCAGCCTGAGACTTTGCAGATCGTCGTACTTCGTCCGAGTACAGGGGAAATTTTGGCGATGGTGAGTCGACCCACGTTTGATCCGAACCAAAGAGCTACGTACGAGTCTTGGGCGGTAAAAAATCGAATTCTAGCAGACACCTACGAGCCGGGCTCCACCTTTAAAATTGTAACGGTAGCAGCCGCACTGAATGAGAAAGTGGCCGATCTGAACAGCACTTTCTTTTGTGAAAATGGAGAGATGTTTTATGGAGGATCGTCACTGAAAGATCATGAGGATTATGGAATGCTGACGCTGCGTGAGGTGGTAGCCAAATCCAGCAACATCGGGATGGCGAAGTTGGCGATTCAGTTAGGGGAGGAGAAGGTGCATGAGTACGCGAGGTTGTTTGGGTTTGGTCAAAAAACGCAACGGGGGGAGGGAGCGCTGCCTGGGGAGGAGGGAGGTTTGCTGCGGCCGATCCGAAGGTGGAGCAAGCTTTCGATCACGCGTATTCCAATGGGGTACGAAGTGGCCGCCACCAATTTGCAAATGGCGTTGGCTTACGGTGCGATCGCCAACGGGGGTAAGAGGATGGAGCCACGCATCATCAAAGCCGTGGTGGATCGTGACAATCGGGTCGTGTTGCAGTTCCTTCCTAAAGTGGTTTGCCAGGCCATTCAGCCCGAGGCGGCAGAAAAAATGGTGGAAGCTTTACGGGGTGTGGTTTCGGATCAGGGTACGGCCGAAGGGGCGCAGGTCCCCGGATATGAGGTGGCGGGAAAAACAGGAACTGCACGAAAAGTGGTTCAAGGAGATTACGCAAAGGACAAGTACCGAGCGTCCTTCATCGGATTTCTTCCAGCCGAAAAACCCGAATTTCTCGTTTCCATCATGGTGGATGAGCCAAAGGGGAAAGTTTACTACGGAGGATTGGTGGCAGGTCCTGCTTTTAAAAATATCGCGACCCAGGTAGCGGAGCAGTTGCACTTAAATCGAGGGGCTGTGGTGGCACGCCGATCCTCACCATGAAGCTGACGGATTTGATGAAAGGAGTTGAGGTGAAGGAGTGGCAGGGCGGCCAAGAGGGCGATGTGTCGAGTTTGGCGTACGAATCCCAAAAGGTACGAAAGGGTTCCATTTTTTGTACATGGAAGGGTGAAAAAAGTGATGGGCACGCTTATGTGCCTGATGCGATCCAGCGGGGTGCAGTGGCCGTAGTGGCGGAGCAGAAAGCGAAAGAAGCGAACGTTCCAAGAATCCGGGTGGAGAGCGGACGGAGAGCTTTGGGAAGAATGGCGGCAAATTTTTATGGAAACCCATCCAAAGAGCTTCGTGTGTTGGGTTTGACGGGGACGAATGGAAAGACTTCCACGGCGTTGCTTGTGCAATCGCTGTTTCAAGGTTGTGGGTTGAGTTGTGGTTATCTTGGGACGATTGGGAATGATTTAGGTAGGGGGATTCAGCCGGCGAAACAAACGACTCCAGAAGCTTTGGATCTGCAGGCGATGTTGGCTGAGATGCGGGAGAATGGGTGTCGTGCGGCATCGATGGAGGTGAGTTCCCACGCATTAGAGCAGGGTCGGACAGAGGGAGTTCATTTTGCGGGCGCCATTTTCACAAATTTGGGAAGAGATCATTTGGATTACCACAAAACGATGGCGGCGTATGAGAATGCAAAGGGGAAGTTATTTGAGGGACTTACGGAGGGGGCTTTCGCGGCGATTCATCAGGAGGATCCTGCTGGGGTAAGGATGGAAGCACGGTGTCGTCCAGGAGTTCGAGTGGTTACGTACGGTATCGATCGGGGCGATGTGCATACGAAGAATTTGCGAATGGGGATGGAGGGAAGTTCGTTTCTTCTTTGCACGCCCGAGGGGGAGGTGCCAGCGACCCTTCCGTGGTTGGGGCGCTTCAATGTATCCAATGCCCTAGCTGCTGCAGCGGCTGCGATGCAGGCAGGCTTTTCAGCTGAAAAGGTTGCGGCGGGTTTAGGGCGCGCACCTGCGGTTCCTGGGCGTATGGAGAAAGTGGCCCATGCGGGTGAAATTTCCGTTCTGATTGATTACGCCCACACGGAGGATGCGGTGGGGGCTGCTTTGAGTACGTTAAAGCCTTTCACCCGAGGATCGTTGTGGGTGGTGTTGGGAGCGGGAGGGGATCGTGACCCGGGGAAGCGACCAGCCATGGCAGCGATGGCAGCCCGGTGGGCAGACCGGATCGTGCTGACTTCCGATAATCCGAGGAGTGAGGATCCGAAAAAGATTTTGAAAGAAATGGCTGCAGGGTTACCCAAGGGTGCTTCTGTCCAAGTTTTGGAAAATCGCGTCGAAGCAATTCGAGCGGCTGTGTTATCTGCAGCTGCAGGAGATGTGGTGTTGGTCGCGGGCAAAGGGCACGAGGAGTTTCAAGAAATTCGTGGAGAGAAGTTGCCTTTTTCCGATCGGCGCGAAGTGGAGCGGGCTTTGGCGGAGAGGAGTCGATCATGAAATCCCTCTCTTTGTCTACCTTGGCAGAGTTGGCGGGAGCGGAGTTGATTGCAGGAAATGGAGAAAGAGTGGCAACGGGCGTGGGGATTGATTCGAGAACGATCCAACCTGGTGAACTTTTTGTGGCGATTCGTGGGGGAAAGCAGGATGGGCATGCGCATGTTCTGGAAGCGGCGGAGAAAGGCGCGATTGCGGCTCTCGTTGAAAAACCTGTGACCGTGAAAGTAGCGCATGGATTTTCAATCCTTCGGGTCCCGAATACTCAGATCGCGCTCCAGAAGATGGCCAAAGGGTATCGGCGCCTTCTCTCGGTGCGGGTTGCATCCGTCACAGGCAGTTCGGGTAAAAGCAGCACCAAAGAAATGTTGGCTGCTGTGCTTGAGACAACGGGTCGAACGCATCGGACAAAGGGTAATTTAAATAATCACTTTGGGGTCCCGCTCACTTTGCTTGGAATTGGGGCTGAGGATCGTTGGGCGGTGGTTGAGTTAGCGATGAATTCTCCTGGAGAGATTGGTGCTTTGGCTGAACTGGCAGGACCTGAGGTGGGTGTGGTTACGAATATTGGGTGGGCGCATATCGAAGGGATGGGCTCAAAAGAGGAAACGGCGAAGGAGAAAGGCGCGTTGTATCGGGCACTTCCAGCGGATGGGCTTGCCATCAGCAATGCGGATGATCCTTTGGAAAAAATTACTTTGGAAGGGTGTCGGGCAAGAGTGGTGCGAGTCGGAAGATCTGCGGGAGCGGATTATCGAATGGGCGAGGTCACGTGTGAGGGAAATTCAACACGATTTGTGTGTGAAGGCCCGAGTGGAAAAATGGCCGTCCGAATTTCTGTTCCAGGTGCGCATATGGCGATGAATGCGGCCCAAGCATGGGCGGCTGGGGTGGAGCTAGGGGCGGAGCCACAGGCGGCGGCCACAGCGTTAGAGAAGGTTCAACTGCCTCCAGGCAGGGTGAAGTTAGAAACGTATGGGGAGGGGTGGCTTTTGGATGACAGTTACAATGCCAATCCGGACAGCTTGCTGGCTGGACTGCAAACTCTTGAGGATCTTCCTGGAAAAGGAAGGAATGTGGCATTGCTTGGAGCGATGGCGGAACTGGGAACGTTTTGCGAAATGTTGCATGAAGAGTCGGGTGCTGCAGTGGCACGACGAAAGATTGGAATCTGTTTTGTGGTTGGAGCGGATGGAAAGTTTCTTGTGGAAGGTGCCCAGCGAGTGCGACCTGGGGATTGGGTCCGTTGGTTTTCTAAGAAAGAGGAACTTCTACAAGCCTATCGGGAGTTGGCGCAACCGGGGGATCGAATTCTGGTGAAAGGAAGTCGGCGAGAGGGAATGGAGACGGTGGCGGCACAACTACGGGGAGCGAAATAGTTATGCTGTACTATTTAAGCCTTCTGACTGACTGGTTTGGGCCTTTGAACGTCTTTCAGTATGTGACGTTTCGAACGGTAGGCGCTGCGATGACCTCCTTTGGTTTCTGTTTATGGATTGGGCCTGCGGTGATTGATGCGTTGCATCGGCTTAAATTGGGTCAACCCTTGAGAAAAAAGTCCGAGGTGCATCGCCTCGCGGATTTGCATGAAAGTAAGCAGGGAACACCGACGATGGGTGGAGTCTTAATCTTGTTTTCCCTGACTTTAGCCTGTGTGCTTTGGGGGCGTCCCACGAGTCCGTATCTGTGGCTCGCGTTGGGAAGTACCCTTGCTTTGGGAACGCTGGGATTTTGTGATGACTACGCGAAGGTACGAAAGAAGAGTTCGGGGGGATTGGGGGGGAGGCAGAAGTTATTGGTGCAAGCACTCGTTGCTGGGGGTGTGGCGGGTGTTCTCATGTTGATGCCTCAGGCGAGAGAGGCAGCTCTGAAGTTGCAAATTCCCTTTGTTCGTGAGGATTTCTTTATGCTCCAGCTCCCGGTCTGGGGTGCGATTCTTTTCTTCATCTTCATTATTGTTGGAAGTTCGAACGCGGTGAATCTAACGGATGGGTTAGATGGATTGGCCTCAGGGTGTATTTTAACCGTAGCGCTTGTCTTGGGGTTGTTTGCCTATCTTTCCAGCCACGCAAAATTGGCTTCGTATCTATTTTTGCCTCGGCTTCCCGGTGGAGAGGAATTGGTGATTTTTTGTGCGGCTCTCTTTGGATCGTCCTTGGGATTTCTATGGTTCAACTGTCATCCCGCAAAAGTTTTTATGGGAGATACGGGTTCATTGGCATTGGGGGGCGCGGTAGGGGTTGTGGCGATTTGTATTAATCAGGAGCTTTTGCTGGCCGTGATCGGGGGTGTTTTTGTTATGGAGGCACTTTCCGTGATTTTACAGGTCGCTTCATTCCGTCTGACCGGGAAACGAATTTTTGCCATGTCACCGATTCATCACCATTTCGAGCTCCGAGGTTGGAGTGAAACGGCTGTCGTGACACGGTTTTGGATTTTGAGTGCGGTCTTCGCTTTGGCGGGACTGGCTTCCCTGAAGTTGCGGTGAAAGGAGTTATGGAATCATGGATTGGAAAAAAAGTGATCGTATTGGGAATCGGTCGCAGCGGTCAGGCTGCGGCGGGGTGGCTACTGTCTCAACGTGCGGAGGTAACGATGTTTGACGAGAGCAAAACCTTGGTGGCAAAAGCCTCTGCGCAAGATTGGAAGAACCGAGGAGTAAGCATGGTTTTGGGTTCAGAAAAACTTCCTCATACCCGTTTTGATTGCGCGATTCTAAGTCCTGGGATCGATCCGAAGCGTCCCGTCGTCGTTCAGCTTCTTTCCGACCGAGTCCCGATGATTGGGGAATTTGAACTGGGTTCACGTGCTTGCCTCTGCCCGATTATTGCCGTTACGGGTACGAACGGGAAAAGCACAACGACAGAGCTGATTGCTGCTGTTTTTCAAGCGGCTGGTAAAAAAACGGTTGCCTGTGGGAACTTGGGCCAACCCTTGAGCGAGGTAGCTCCCATCAGCGGCGGGTTGGACGTTGTGGTTGCTGAGGTTAGCTCCTTTCAGCTTGAGAGGATTGAGACTTTTAGTCCGCGTATTGCTGTTTATCTGAACCTAACTCCAGATCATCTCGATCGATACAAGGACATGGAGGAGTACGGAGGTGCAAAGAATCGAATTTTTGAGAATCAGACGAGTGAGGATTGTGCTGTTGTTCAAAAAGGGCTTCTCCTTCCTGCTCGGAAATCGCGAACGGTGACCTTCTCCGCTTCTGATTCCTCTGCCGATTACACCCTGCGTGAGGGTTGGTTGTGTGCAGGTGAGGACCGAGTCATTCGCCAAGAAGAGACCCAGTTGCATGGACCCCATAATGCAGAAAATCTTTTGGCAGCTCTTGCCGTGGCGGATGCGGAGAAAATCCCAAGGGATTTCGTTCAAAAGGCATTGATTGCGTACCGGCCGCTTCCGCACCGATGCGAGGTGATTCGGGTCAGGGACGGAGTGACCTGGGTGAATGATTCCAAGGCTACCAATCTGGATGCGATGGAGCGTGCTGTGATGGGAGTCAAGGGATCGGTCATCCTGATTGCAGGCGGAAAAGACAAGGGTTTCGATTTTACCCAAAGCCGTGTGTGTCTGGCGGGGAAAGTGCGAGGGGCTTTTCTGATTGGGGAAATGGCTGGGAAAATCGAAAAAGCTTGGGCGGGGGCGGTTCCGTGCCGAAAGGTGGGAGATTTAAAGGAGGCTGTGCACCGGGCAGGTGAAATGGCGGTGAAAGGGGAAACGGTTTTATTAAGCCCAGGGTGCTCCAGTTACGACATGTTTAAGAACTTCGAGGAAAGAGGGGAGAACTATAGGCAGTGCGTTAATGCGCTGCCGGAGGAGAAACAAAGAAATGAGTGATGAACTGCTGGAATACTCAGCCCAACGAAACCAAATATCCGCAAGTAGCGGCGAAGCAGGCGAACGCCCGGCGAAGAGTGGAGGACTAAACCGTCTTTCCACGATCTTTCTCGTGGTGTTGGGTCTGCACGTCGTCGTGATTGTCGGGATCAGTGCGTACCACCTGCTTCGGGGGAATCCTGAAACGGGAATGAGCACGGTAAATGAAGTCGCACCAAGCCCCACACCCGAAACGGCTGCTGCCCCTGAAGCTCCTGTGCAACCTGCGGCGGAAGTGACGAGCAGCATGCCTAGCCCTGACGATAAGGTTTGGCAAACTGCTGCTCCTGTAGCGACGGAAGCACCGGCTCCCGCTCCTGCAGTACCCATGGTGGAAAGAAGCCACGTGGTGGTGAAGGGGGATACCTTAGCGAAAATCGCAAAGGCAAACGGGGTCACGAGTTCAGCTCTTGCACAAGCCAACGGAATCAAAGGCTCGATGGTCAAGCTAGGTCAGAAGCTAATGATTCCTGAAAGTGCAGGTGCAGGGACCGTGAAGACTGTGGAGCCCAAAGCAACGACTCCAGCCAAGGCGGTTGTGGCAGCGGCGGCGAAGCAGGAATCTAGTCCTGCTGGCACCTACACAGTCGGCGCTGGGGATACCCTTGCAAAAATTGCAAAAAAGTTCGGAACGAAGGCTGATACCCTCGCGAAGCTGAACTCCATCACCGATCCTAAAAAACTGAAGATCGGAATGAAGCTTCAGGTTCCTGGGGAAGCTTCGGCCAAGGCGGAGGTTCCATCATCGAACCAATCTGCTGCCGGTCCGACCGACATGGCGATGTTGCCGAAAGCATCGACGAACTAACCATGGGACGAAACTCCGCGCATATCCTTGTTGCCTGCGTGGCGGCACTGGTCGGCCTTGGGTTGACCATGCTAGCGAGCGTAGGTGCGTTTTCCCCTGATAACCGGGGCCAAACCCTTTTTTTCCTCCAAAGGCAAGGGCTCTGGCTGGTGGTGGGAACGGGGATATGCGTGGGGTTGAGTCGCTGCGACGCAAAAACGATCCTGAAATACGCTGGATGGATATTCGGTATTGCGACTGTGATGGTTGCGATGTCGATTATTCCAGGAATTGGAAAATCGGTGAAAGGATCGGCCCGGTGGATTCCTCTAGGTCCATTCGCAGTTCAACCCAGTGAAATTCTGAAATTAGCAACTGTTGTGCTGGCGGCGGGGTGGGTCAAGTGGAAGGGGCCAAAAATGAAAAATGCATGGGATGGTTTAATTTTGCCATTCTTGATTCTAGCACTGCCTGTTTTGCTTTTAGTCAAACAACCGGACTTGGGATCTGCTGCTTTTGTTATGGCCGCGGCAGCGATCGTGCTTTTCGTAGGCGGCGCACCGATATTTCCGCTCGTCATCATGGGAATTTTGGCATTGGTCGGTGTGGGCTTCGTGGCGGTCAGCATGCCTGAGCGCATGGATCGAATCGTGGCATTCATGAATCCTGAGGCGCACCGGCAGGGGGGCGGGTATCAGGTAACCCAGGCACTCATTGCGTTGGGATCGGGCGGGGTGAGGGGGGTGGGATTAGGGCAAAGCATTCAGAAGATGTTCTATCTCCCTGAAGCGCACACCGATTTTATTTTTCCGATTGTGGGCGAGGAATTGGGGTTGTTCGCCACATTGGGAGTTGTGATCGTATTTTTAATTCTCACTCTTTGTGGAGGATTCATTGCGGGGCATGCGAATGATCTGCCCGCAATGGCGCTGGGAATGGGGGCGACTGCATTGGTGGGCATGCAAGCGGTTGCGAATCTTGCAGTCGTCACGGGATTACTCCCTCCCAAGGGGGTTGGACTTCCTTTTATTAGTTATGGGGGTTCCAATTTGGTTCTGTGCTTGGGTGCAGTGGGGATTCTGTTGTCTTTGCATCGCGAGGCAAAATATCCGGTCGAGGCTCGTAGCCGTCGTCTGGTGGGTGCAGCGAAGTGATGGTTATGGGGGAACTCGCAATTGCTTGTGGAGGCACGGGAGGACATCTGTTTCCCGGGTTGGCTGTGGCTGAAGCCGTACGAAGAAGGGGTCACGACGTGAGTTTCTTCATTTCCTCAAAAGCGGTGGATCGGCGGGCTCTCAAGGGGGCAGGAGAGGAAAGGTTTGGAATTGAGATTCCAGCTGTGGGATGGAGTGGATTGCTAGGAGCGGGAAACTTTGCGATTCACTTTGTGTCTGCCGTACGAAAAGCGGGAGATGAGTTGCGAAAGAGAAATGTGAAAGCCTTGTTGGGTATGGGTGGTTTTATTTCGGGAGCGACAACAGTGGCTTCTCGGTTAGCAAACATTCCGTACTTTCTTCACGAATCGAATGCGATTCCGGGACGGGCAACACGCCTTCTTGCAAAAGGGGCCAAGCAGGTTTTTGTCGGATTTGCAGAGTGCGAATCGGGATTAGGTGGTGTGAAAGCCACGGTGAGCGGAACACCTGTGCGTGGTCGGTTGGGAAGAATGGGAAAAGAGGTGGCCCTTAAAAAACTAGGCCTCCACCCCCATCGTCGCTTGGTGGCTGTCCTAGGAGGAAGTCAGGGTGCGCGTGGATTGAATGAAGCAATGGTGCGGGGGTTGGGAGCATTGAAAAGCGAAGCGCAACATCTGCAGATTCTACATTTAGCGGGCGAAGCGCATGTGGAAAAGGTGCGGCGAGCTTATGAGGGAACTGGATTTCATGCGGTGGTGATGGGTTTTTGTGACGAGATGGAGGCTGTCTATGCGGCAGCTGAGCTGGTGGTCGCCCGATCGGGAGCGGGAACATTGGCTGAATTAGCAGCTTGTGAGGTGCCTGCGATTCTCGTGCCTTTTCCCGCAGCGGCGGGAGATCATCAAATGGCCAATGCCCGAGCTTATTCTCAAGAGGGAGCGGGGGAAGTGGTGGCAGAAAAATATCTCATTGGAACGGAGTTGGGACAGCGCATCGCGAGGCTTCTAGCAGATCCAAGTCGATGCGAACGAATGAAGCATTGGGCAAAAGGACAACAAAAACCGCAAGCGGCGGAAAAGATCGCGGAGGTGATTTCCCGTGAGCTTTAATTCTTCTGATTGGATTAAGGGGAAGAAAAGAATTCACCTCATTGGTGTTTCTGGTTCCGGAATGACCCCATTGGCTGAAATTCTCCTCGATTTAGGGCATCGGGTAAGCGGGTCGGATATTAAGCCTGTCGCAGATCGGTTACTGAAGAGAGGACTTGAATTTACCCTAGGTCACGAGTTTTCCAAAATGGATGAAGTGGATGCGGTGGTGGCATCGGCAGCGATTCCAGATGAAAACAGGGAGTGGATGGAGGCGAAGAAGCGCAAGATATCAAGGTTTCGTCGAGGTGAGGTTTTGGCTCAGTTGGCTCAGGGAAAAAAGCTCGTGGCTGTGATGGGTTCTCACGGGAAGACAACCACGGCAACCCTTTTGGCGCAGATTTTCCATGAGGCAGGGTTAGAACCGTGTTTTTATTTGGGTGGATACTCGCCTGCCCTGGGTGTTTCAGGAGCTTGGAATAAGGGGGAGTGGTTGATTGCTGAGGTGGACGAGAGCGAGGGGGCACCCGCACAGATGAAGCCTTGGGCGGCGCTGCTGTTAAATGCGGATCACGAGCATGTGGATCGCTATGCGGATGAGAAAGCGGTAGTGGCGGCTTATCGTGAGGTTTTGGGTCAAGTCACAGGCCCTGTTGTGGTAGTGGCCAAGGAGGAAAAAGCGGCCATGGAGGCAACGATGGGGGTGAAAACCAAGGTTACTTTCGGTTGGGAGAAGAGTGAGGCTGATTATGTGGGTCGGTGGGAGGGGGAAAGTGCGAACGGGATTCAATTTGGAGTAATGAAAAGTGGAAAAGATTTGGGAAGTTTTTCAGTGGCAGCGACAGGAAGGCACAATGGAGGAAACGCTTTGGGAGGGTTGGCTTTGGCTGCGGAGTTGGGAGTGGAGGTCGAGAAGATCCGTAAGGGCTTGAAAGCCTTTCGACGGGCAGATCGAAGATTTGAAATTCTTACTAGTGGGCCTGGCTTGGAGGTGGTGGATGACTACGCGCATCACCCGAGAGAGGTGGAGGCGACGATTGCGTCCGCCCGCGCAAGGGGCCGCGCACGTGTGGTGGCAATCTTTCAACCTCATCGTCACACAAGACTGGCAACATTTATGAGTGGATTCGCGGAGGCGCTACGGAATGCGGATCACGTTGTGATTTTACCTACGTATGCGGCTGGAGAGAAAACTATGGAGGGTGCGGGGGTCGAGCAACTTGTTGGGGCGATTCAAGAAAAGGGAGGAACGGTGGATTTGGCGGGATCGATGTCGGAGTGCAGGTCGATTTTGGGAAGGCTTTGGCAAGAGGGGGATCTGTTTTTAGTGATGGGTGCAGGGGATGTGACGCAAATGGCCCGTAAGATGGCGAAAGATTTTCTTGGGTTCTACATAGTACGGGATTTGGCAAAAGGCGAGGGGGTCGTGCGTTGGTATGAACCGATGCGAAAGCACACCACCATTCGTATTGGAGGGCCAGCGCAAGTGTGGTTTGAGCCAGAAAGTGAAGCTGCATTAGGTCGGGTCGTGGAGTGGTGTGCCAAGGAGAAGGTACCTCTGACCGTGGTAGGACGGGGAAGTAACCTGCTGGTGCGGGATGGCGGTATTTCGGGGGTGTGCGTGCATTTCGGACAACCGGGCATGAGCAAGATCGAGGTGGTGGATGGCAAGATTCATGCGGGGGCGGGAGCTCGGCTGAAACAGATTGTCGCTGTGGCAAAAGCAAACGGAATTATGGGTTTGGAATTTATGGAAGGGATTCCCGGCGCTCTTGGTGGAGCGATGCGAATGAATGCTGGGGCGATGGAGTCTTGGACTTTTGAAACGATAGAAAGCGTGAGGGTGATGGACCGGAAAGGAAAAGTGAGTGAGGTATTGAGAGGTGAGTTCGAGGTCAAATATCGCAGGGTACCAAGATTAGTGGAGGAGATTGCGGTGGGGGCTGTTTTGCATGGCAAGCCAGGGAACCCTGAGGAGATTGCTGAAAAACTTAAACAGTACAGCCGGAAGAGATGGGATTCGCAACCTGCTGCACCGAGTGCGGGTTGTATCTTCAAGAATGCGGAGAAGATTCCTGCAGGAAGATTGATCGAAGAGTTGGGATTGAAGGATACAGCGATCGGAGGTGCTCGGATCTCGCCCGTGCACGGAAATTTCATTGTGAATCAAGGCGGAGCGAAAGCGGTGGATGTGTTGGCGTTGATGGATCAGGTTCGGGCGAGGGCTCAAAAGGATCGGGGAATCGATTTGGAGCCTGAGGTCATTGTGGTGGGGGAGGACGAATGAAACCCGAAAAAATGAAAGTATCGGTTTTGGCGGGCGGAATTTCAAGGGAGCGGGATGTGTCCTTGCGAAGTGGTGCGGGAGTGGCCAAGGCGTTGCGATCGTTGGGTGTGAAGGTGTTGGAGGTGGATGTGAAGGAGAAGGGGCTCAAAGTACCGCAGGGAACGGACATATGTTTTCTATGTCTGCATGGAACCTATGGAGAGGATGGTGAGGTTCAGGCGGAGCTGGAGGCGGCTCAGATGCCATTTACAGGAAGTGGTTCCGTGGCCAGCGCACTGGCTTTCGACAAACTGAAGGCCCGGGATGTCTTGGTGGCGGCAGGTATACCCATGGCTGAAAGTATGGAGTGGAGGAAGGATCATGATTGGAAACCTCCGTACGTGTGTAAACCCGTTGCAGATGGATCCAGTTTCGGTGTTCACCTTGTTCGCGATGAAAAAGAGGCGGCGATTGCAATGAGGAGTTCGGAAAAGTGGAGGGGTGCGATGATGATGGAGCGATTGGTAGAAGGAGTAGAAATGACCGTGGGCATCTTGGGGGAAAAACCACTTCCTGTTGTTGAGATTAGGCCCGTAAAGGGATTTTATGATTTCGCCAATAAGTATACGGCAGGCGCAACCCAGTACCTTTGCCCCGCACCCATCACCAAAGAACAGGCGGAAGAGGTGCAAGCCGTATCCCTTGCAGCTCATCGCGCTCTGGGTTGTGAGGTTCTATCTCGCGTGGATCTGATCGTTGATCGAGATGGGAAAATCAATGTTTTGGAAGTTAATACGCTTCCAGGAATGACGGACCTGAGCCTCTTTCCCAAGGCGGGTCGCACTGGGGGAATCGATTTTGCATCCCTCTGCTTGAAAATATTAGAGCTTTCTTGGGAGAGATTCAAAAAAGGAGTGACATCATGAAGTTCAAACGAGTTCCATTCTTTTCGTCAAAAAAACAGCGTCAGCGAAGTCGGCGCGCACGGCATGTGCTGGCTGCGCGAATGACAGGAAAAGAGAGTGCGCGTGCATTTAGCAGGCGTGTTGGGTTTCTCCTTCTTCTTGCAGGTTCTTTGGCCACGGCTGCGTTAGTGACCTCGATCGGGATGGATGCGATTTTAGGGGCTCTTTTATATCGCAATACAGATTTCACTCTTCGGCGGTTCGTAATTGAACCTGCGAACAAGATTGGAAAGGGGGAACTCGTAGCGGCAAGTGGTGTAAAGATTGGTCAGAACGTCTTGCAACTGTCCTTAGACGAGGTGAAGGCATCGGTTGAAAAGATTCCTCATGTGGCCTCGGTACGGGTGGAGCGTCATTTGCCTGATACTTTATACTTCTTTGTGGAAGAGCGGAGGCCTGTCGCTCTTTTAGCGCCTACGCCTTCTGTGGGGATGCAGTTGGCACAACCGATGTACTATATCGACACACGTGGCTTTGTTTTAAAGCCTAAGCCAGGGGAGAAGTTGATGTCGTTGCCTGTCATTACGGGGATTTCCTCGGATGAGGTTGTGGAGGGTGAGGTCATGAATCATCCTGATGTCAAAGCAGCCCTTCTTTTTATCCGAGAGGCTTCTCTCGCCACAGTTCGGGATGGATTGGATTTCTCGAAAATCGTGATGGAGGGACCCGGACGCTTTCAAATATCGACACCCCGAGGAGGAAAAATCCGTTTCCGGACTCAATTCCTGAGTGAGCAGTTTGAGCGTCTGAACGTCATTTTTGAATACGCGGAAACCAAGGGACGGATCGTTCAGACCGTAGATTTAACCCCTGAACGTAACGTTCCTGTCACCTTCCTGAGCACAAAACCTGGAGAACAAACCCTATGATCATGCGTAGAACCCCGACTGAAGAAATCCTCATTGCGACCGATCTCGGTACGCAAACGATGAAGGTAGCGGTTGCTGAGATGTCTGAGGACGGAGCGTTAACTTTATTAGGAGTGGGTGAGTCTGCATCCGCAGGAATGCGAAAAGCGGAGGTAACAGATTTTGGATATGCGCAAACGGCGGCTCGCGTTGCTTTGGCTGAAGCTGAGCGCAGGACTCAGGCAGAGATTACGGAAGTCTACCTGTCACTGAGCGGCACCCATTTAAACTCCAGAAATGAGACGGTGCGGGGGGTTACAGTTGCTGAGGATGATCATCGTGTTACGGAGGGGTCTCTGGAGGAACTGCATAAACTAGCGGCGAATCTGCCTTTAAGTCGGGATCATGCGATCCTTCACGAACTTTTGAGGGGTTACTCGTTAGATCGTGGGGTCGGTTCTGGTCAACCGCTGGGGGTGCATACCGAGCAGATTGAGGCGCACTACCATCTTGTGACTGGGAAAAGGACACTTCTGCAGACTGCGGTGCAGTGTGTGGCAGATCAGAAGATTCGGGTGAAAGGTTGCACCTTTTCGGCATATGCTTCTGGGCTGGCTGTATTGAGTGAGGATGCAAAAAAACGCGGATCGGTGGTGATCGATCTGGGTGCCGGTGTTACAGATGTCGCAGTGTGGAGAGATGACGCAGTGGTGCATTCCGCTGTGCATGGAGTTGGTGGAGATCACCTGACACAGGATCTTTCCATTGGTTTGGAGGTTCCATACGCGCGGGCGGAGAGGTTGAAAAAAGAGATGGGCTCTGTCGTTCTTGAGCCCATGGAGAAAGACGAGAAGATTACCCTAGCTCGGGAGGTGAGTTTTGATGGTCGGGTCTTCTTTAAGGAGGCGATGGTGCAGATACTACAGGCTCGGATGGCGGAGATTTGGCAGATCATCAAAGATGATCTGGAGGAGCAGAATCTGTGGAGTGCGATTGAGACAGAGGTGGTGGTGACAGGTGGCGGTGCACGACTGCGAGGACTTAGTCGCTTGGCGTCTGAAATTCTCCCACGCCCTGTCAGGATCGGTAGGGCACGAGACTTTCTGGGTGAGCAGAGTGATTTGGAGAGGCCAGAATTTTCAACCGTGTTGGGTACCCTACGCTATGCAGCCGATTGTGAACGGCGGGAGTCCAGTCAGCTAAAGGGTTGGAGAAAAATTCAGAAATCCTTGGGACGGGTCGTCTCAGGAATGCGCTTTTTGGCGTAAAGAAAGGAAACAAAACTATGAATCACTCATCTCAAGAAAATTCATCCGTAGCCATTCTTGCTCTCGGAGGAGCGGGAGCTGCGGTGCTGGACAATTTAGCGGTAGCTTGTGAGGGGGAGCATCGAACCCTCTGCATTGATACCGACGCGTTGGCGTTGCGTGGGACCGTGGCAGGGAAAAAGATTTTAGTAGCTCCAGAACGAGTGCATGGAATGGGGACGGGTGGTGAGGGGGAGCTGTTGGAGGGATTAAGTTTGGAGGAGGGAGATAGTTTAGATCCGTTGCTCAAAGGCATTCAGACCGCCTTGATCGTTCTTTCCGTAAGTGGGGGCACGGGATCTGCGCTTGGACCTAGTTTGGTGCGACGATTAAAGAAGCAGGGATCGGAAGTGGTGGTGTTCGCAATGACGCCCTTTGGATTTGAGGGTCGAAAGAAAAAGGAGAAGGCTGAGTCGGCTTTGAAAGCGTTACGGAATTCGGCTGATGCAGTACTGGTTTTCGGAAACGACAGGTTGATGGAGACATCCATGGCAAAAGATTTGAGGGAGGGTCAGCGTGCATTAAATCGGGCGTTGGCAAAAACCATTCATGGATTAGCTCATGTGATGGAGAAGGGGGGATTGGTGCATTTAGGCGTCAATGAGCTCCGTGAGGCTGTGGGTCAAGGGGTGGATGCGGTTGCCCAATTCGAAAATGCATGGGCAGGAGTAGCCGAGGCCTCTGGTGAGGGCCGGGAGGAGGCAGCGATAGAGGCGGTTGTGGAGGATATCCTTCTGGAGGATGGAAGGGCCTGGAAAGATGGAAATCGGGTTCTGGTGAGCGTGATCACAGGACCTGAGACCTCTCTGCAGGATTTTCATGGTTTGCTTGAAAAAATCCGGCGTCGGCTACCCGTAGATCTGCCCATTTCCGCTGGGGCTGCTGTGGATCCTGAAAGAAGTGAGTCGATTGGATTGACCGTGCTTGTGACGAGGAGGTGTGAGGAGGTGATGTTACCAAAGGTCGAGGTGGCCTCGAAGTCGTCTGCTGAAATGAGCCAAGAGCAAGCTGAGTCGAA
>JBIKNP010000035.1:0-10409 GCA_044358595.1 Methylacidiphilales bacterium | reverse complement strand
CTGTGGGGCGTGGCCGGGGGCGGCTCAGGTTTTATTAGCTCTGGCGCTGGCCCGTCATCGCCAAGGCGCGGGTTGGTTGGTGGTGGTACAGAGCGTGCGGGAACAGGAGGAGATGGCGGCTGAATTGGAGGCTTGGGGCGAGGAGGCTTTACTGATTCCAGAAGTTCATCGTGGTGGGGAGGGAGTACGGCCGGATTCGGATTTAGAAGCTGAGTGGTTAGGTTCGTTGGCGAGATTAGTGGGGCAACCCAAGCCTCGGCTCGTGATTGTTACGGAGGGAGTGTTAAGGGCGAGGCAGCCTGATCCAGATACGATCCGAAAGGGTTTATGGCGAATCGAGACAGGTACGGTGCTGGATCCGCTTCAATTTGTTGAAGATTTGGTTCTCGCAGGATATCGAAAAGTGGGGACTGTTACGGAACGGGGGGAGGTTGCGAGGCGTGGTGGAATCGTGGATGTTTTTTCCACACAGTCGTGTGCACCTGTTCGAATGGAGTGGGGGGGGGATCGTGTGGAATCAATTCGGGAGATCGATCTGCATGAGCAGGTGGGGATAGGGGAGGTGGGGCAGGTCACCCTATTTCGTGGGCAGGCGAACGGTATCGTTTGTGGTTCTGAGATTACTGATTATTTGGGGCGTGGATGGGGGAGATTACTGTGTGGGGAGGATGCTCAGGGGGAGAGTTTAGAAAATATATTTTCTCGGCATGGACTGACTGGGGAACCTCTGCGTGAGGCGGGACTTATCGAAGCTCGTAGACGAAGGGTTGGGGCTGAGATCCAAGCCTGGTTGGTTCGCGGTTGGAGAGTCATACTTTCTGGAATCAATTCAGGTGAAGCGGATCGATTGAAGGAGTGGCTTGCCGATTGTGATCTAAGCCATGAGAAAATAAAGAAGCTGGAGTTTGTGATTTCGGGTTTGGGGCGGGGGGTGGCTTGGCCCGAGGAAAAGTGGGTGATTCTCACTGGTGCGGAGTTGCTCGGAAGAACAGAAACGGGTAGAGGCTTTCGAAAAAGCAGAAGTCTGCAGGCTGATAAGTGGAAACGCCCGGTTTTTGATACGGGTGAGTTAAAATTGGGAGACTATGCGGTGCATCTGCAACACGGGGTTTCCATTTACGAGGGGTTGGGTGATAAGCCAGGTGGGGGAGGTCAATGTTTACTGCTTCAATTTGCGAATGGAGCGAGGTTGTACGTTCCCGTGGAGGAGTCTTATCTGGTCTCTCGATATGTCGGAGTCGGAAAGAAGCGACCAACGTTGGATATCCTTGGGGGCGGGCGCTGGGAAAGGGCAAGGGCTAAGGCGGAGAAGGCGGTTGAGGAGTTCGCGGCGACGTTGTTGCGAACAGCGGCCGAACGAGAGGCGCTTCCTGGAGTGGCGTTTCCTCCCGATCATGAGTGGCAATCCAAGTTTGAATCGGAGTTTGTCTATGTTCCGACTGGTGATCAGGTGCGTGCGATTTCTGAGACGAAAGCCGATATGGAGAAGAGGCGGCCGATGGATCGCTTAATCTGCGGAGATGTCGGGTATGGAAAGACGGAGGTGGCGATTCGCGCGGCATTTAAGTCCGTGATGGCAGGTAAACAGGTTGTGATCTTGGCTCCCACGACGGTTCTGGCGCAACAGCATGCGAGGAACTTGAGAGAGAGATTTTCGGATTGGCCTATCGTGGTTGAGGAGCTGAGTCGATTCCGTACGGCAAGTGAACAGAAGAAGGTCGTGCAAGGGGTTGCGGATGGTTCGATTGATGTGGTGGTAGGGACGCACCGACTTTTGTCCCCCGATGTGCAGTTCCATCAGTTGGGGTTGGTCGTGATTGATGAGGAGCAACGTTTTGGAGTTAAGCAGAAGGAAAAGTTGAAGGAGAGGTTTCGTCGGGTGGATGTTCTCACCCTTTCTGCTACCCCCATTCCACGGACACTCTATCTTTCGATGCTTGGGGCAAGAGATCTGAGTCAGATCGAGACTCCGCCTCCTGGAAGGCATCCAATTGAAACAGTTGTGGCGGAGTATGACGAAAGGTTGATACGGGATTGGATCCGTAGGGAGGTAGATCGGGGCGGCCAAGTGTACTATCTGCACAACAGGATTGCGGCTTTGCCAAGTTTAGCGACCAAGTTAAGGCTTCTTTTCCCTGGAATTCGGGTGGCGATTGCCCATGGGCAGATGGGCGAGAGTGATTTGGAGGATGCGATGGGCAAGTTCGTTAAGGGCAAGGCAGATGTTCTTTTATGTACTACGATTATTGAAAGTGGTTTGGATATACCGAATGCGAATACGATCATCTTAGATCGGGCGGATCGATTTGGTTTGGCGGACTTGTATCAGTTACGCGGGCGTGTGGGACGGGCATTGCATCGGGCCTATGCTTTGCTTTTGGTTCCCCGAGAAAGACGAAAAGGGGAAGCGGGGGAAAGGGTGGAGGCGTTGCAGATGCATGGTGGCTTGGGGGCGGGGTACCGTATCGCGATGCGAGATTTGGAGATTCGGGGGGCGGGAAATCTTTTAGGAACGGAGCAGAGTGGGCACGTGGCGGTCATTGGGTTTGAGCTGTATTGTCGTCTCTTACGATCAGCGGTTGGCAGAATGAAGAAAGGGCAGTGGCGACCTCCTCCGACGGTTCAGCTGCGATTCGACTTCTTGACGCTTCGGGGTGGAGAAGCAGGAGACGGTGTTGCAGGGGCTTATTTACCTGCTGAGTATATTCCTGAGGTTCGGGAGCGGATCGAGGCCTATCGGGTTGTTTCTGAGGCGGGTAGTTTGGCGGAGTTAGGAAAGATTGCTGCCCAGTGGCGAGATCGTTATGGACCCTGGTGGGTAGAGGTCTCGCTTCTCTTGGCCTACCACCGAGTTAGGGTCGTCGGGGGGCTCGCGGGCGTTACCCGATTGGAAACGGAAGGGGAGAAGATACGGGCTTGGAAAGGTTTAGAACTGGAGATGGTGGGAACAAAACTGCCTCGTTTGACCGGTCAATCGGCACCCGATAAGCTGGCACAACTTGAGACATGGCTAAGATGAAACTCATCCATCCGTTGTCTTTGCTCCTTTGTTTATGGGGAATGGCAGGAGTCGGGGTGTGCCAAAATACAATCAATAACGGTGTGGCTGCTGTGGTGAATAGCGAGGCGATCACCTTCCGTGAGGTTTTAGCTCAGACACAGATGGAGGAGGACGATCTGCGGGCGCAGCAACAAGCGGGAAAAATCACAGATGATGAGAGAAAGCAGAGAATCAAGAGTCGCAGAAAAACAGTGTTAGACTCGCTGATCGAGACCCGACTGATCATTCAGGATTATAAAAAGAAGGGGTACAACTTTCCTGACTACTATTTTGATCGGGAAGAGAGGTCACGGGTACGGGACCAGTTTGGCGGAGATCGGCAAGCGTTGGTGAAGACGCTTGAAGATCGGGGGATCACCATGGCGGATTGGAAAAAGAATATCCGTGATACTTTTGTTGTGCAGCAGATGAGGCAGATCAATGCGAAGCGGTTTATTACCATCTCTCCCCATATGATTGAGGCGTACTATCAGGAGCACGTTAGAGACTTTCTGCAGCCCGATCGGGTGAAGTTACGAATGATTTATCTTTCGCCGGAAAGTGGCCCTGAAGTTGAGGCGGTGGGAAAAGAGGTGTTGGGTCAGGTGGAATCGGGCGTGGACTTTGCTCAACTGGCTAGAAAATACTCTGAGTACAACCGGGCTGGGGGTGGGCTTTTTCAGGATAATGGAGGTTGGGTGGAAAGGGATGGTTTAAAGAGTGAGTTGGCAGAAGTGGCTTTTCAGCTCAGGCCGGGTCAAGCGAGTGGACTTTTGAGCCTTCCTACTGCCCAAGGAGCAACCGCTTACTATATCCTTATGGTGGAGGAGGTGCGGAAAGCCACGGTGACCCCGCTTACAAGTATTCGAGATCAGATTGAGAGCACGCTAGTTGCGGCTGAAAGTGAAAAGGTTCAGAAAGATTGGATCGATCGACTCAAAAGGGATGCCTACATCGAAAGATTCCTGTGAGAAAAAGGGAGCCAGTGGTCGGAATTACATGGGGAGATCCTGCTGGGGTAGGTCCCGAGCTGGCGTCTCACGTTTTTAGAAAGCTCGGACGCTCCCTAACCCTTCGGAGAGTCGGGCATGGGGAATCTCGCCCCGGTAAGCCTTCCTTGGCGGGTGCGAAGTTGGCCAAAGAAGCTTTGGTCGAGAGTGTGGGGCTTTTCCGATCTGGGGAGATTCAGGCCGTCGTCAACGGGCCTGTTTCGAAGGAGTGGTTGTGGAAAGTGGGATTTCGTTTTCCAGGGCAGACTGAGTTTTATGCAAAAGCTTTCGGAGTAAGACCTGATGACGTGACCATGATGATGATTGGGCCTCGTCTTCGAGTTGCATTGGCGAGCACGCACATTTCGTTGCGGAAAGCGGTCCTGGGGCTTCGGGCCAAGCAGATTGTGAGAGCGGGAAAGCATCTAGGGGAGACACTAAAGAGGCTGGGCGTACGCAGGCCAAGAATTGCCGTGTGTGGGTTGAATCCTCATGCGGGAGAGAATGGAAAGTTTGGCAACGAAGAGAAAAGAGTTGTTGAACCGGCGATTCGAGAGTTGAAGAGAAAAACCGATTTTCGGATCTCGGGGCCCGAGAGTCCGGATGCGGTATTTCGAAGGGCTTGGAAGGGGGAGTTTGATGGAGTGGTTGCTTTGTACCACGATCAGGGTCTCATCCCGGCGAAGCTGCTTGATTTTGATGAAACGGTGAATGTGACGGCTGGGTTGCCGGTGGTTCGATGTTCCCCGGATCACGGGACCGCATTTGCTTTGGCAGGGAAAGGGAAGGCCCGACCCGGTAGTTTCCTTGCAGCGGTCCATTTGGCCAGACGGTTGGTGAAATAGAAGTGAAAGAGGTGATGGGCAAGGTTGCGATTGAGCAACTGAAACGGTCGATTCCATCGAGCGGGTTGTTCCGAGGGAAAAGTTGGAGATGGTCGGACCAGCCCTGGACGCTGGATCCTGAAGAGGTGCGGTGGCTGGAGGGGTTGGGGAAAAAACTGGCAGCCTTTCAGCGGGCGGCAGACAAACTTTACCGAGGCAGCGTTGCGGGGGATGAACCCAAGTGGGTTTCGGAGTGGCTGGATCTTGGCAAACCGGAAGAGGTGATTCGGGTGGGGCGTGAGGGTAAGGGTGTTCTTCCAAGGGTGATTCGACCTGACCTGATCCGAACGGAGAGCGGTTGGGCTTTGACTGAGATCGATTCCGTTCCTGGGGGAGTTGGTTTAACAGCTTGGCTTCAAGAAGAGTATTCGAGGATGGGACATTCGATCCTTGGTGGAGCGAAGGGAATGAGGTCGATCGGAGAGGAAATATTGGGCGAGCATGGGGAGGTGGTGATCTCGGAAGAGGCGGGGGATTATCGACCCGAGTGGGAGTGGTTGTTGGGGAAGGATCGGGTGCAGAAAGCCGAAGCGTATAGGCCTAAAAAAGGAACTGCTTATCGATTTTTCGAGATGTTCGATTGGATGGGATTGGAGGTGATTCGTAACTCCAAGGAGAATGGGGTGAAGTGGGAGGCTCCGCTCAAGGCGTATCTGGAGGAGAAGTTGTGGTGGGCGCTCTTTTGGATGAAGCCGTTAGAGGAGTGGTGGCGGAAGGAGTTGGGGGAGGGATATTTCAAGGAGTTGAGGGGGTTGGTGCCCAGGGCTTGGCCGTTACGACCGATGGAGCTTCCGCCGGAAGGAGTCTTGCCTGAGTTGGGAATCCAATCGTGGAGCGAACTGGAGGGGTTTAGTCAAAAAGCGAGGGAGTTGGTCATTAAGATTAGTGGTTTCTCTCCACGAGCTTGGGGATCCAAAGGTGTGTTTCTTGGAAGTGATCATCCAAAAGAGCGTTGGGTTCAAGAGGTGAAGCGGGCGTTGGGTGAGTGGTCGCAACAGCCACATCTTTTACAGAAATTCGCCCATCCTCTTTCCGTGACTCATCCTGTTTGGAGTGAAGAACGGGGGGAGATGATCGAGGGGAAGTGGAGATTGAGGCTTTGCCCCTACTATTTGGTTACGGGAGAAAAAGTGGAGTTGAAGGGGGCTTTGGCAACGTTATGCCCGACCGACAAGAAGTTGATCCATGGAATGGAGGAGGCGGTACTGGTTCCCGTGGGAACAAAGAAGGGGCCAACCGAAGGCCCGTAAGCGGAGATTACTTTTTCTCGCGGTGGAGAGTGTAGCGTTTCAGGAAGGGGTTGAACTTTTTCAATTCAATCCTGTCCTTCTGAAGCTTCTTATTCTTGGTGCCGAAGTAACGAGATGGGGGTTTCCCCTCCGCCCGTGCCTCCGTGCATTCGAAAATGATCTGCTCACGCATAAGGCAATATAATGAACGAGTAGGGCGTCTGGGTCAAGGCTTCAGGAGGTTCGGGGCGCGATCGGCATAGCGGTTGACCCCCGAACTGGCTTGGGCGGGCGGGGGGCGGCGGATCTCCTCCTTGGCGGGTCCTAGGCTCATAAAGCCCTTCAGAATGAACACATCCACCCACATATCGGCTTGGGGTTCATAGGCACGGTAAGGGGCAAAGGTTCCAAAGAATCGGTACTGGTAGTTTTTATCGTCCACGGGACGCGGGAGGAAGGTATGGGGCAGGGGGCATGTTCTGGGGGTGCCCTCCAAGGCTACCCAGCGGGCCTGCCGCCAGGACTCCTTGTCTTTTTTCACCCAACCCCAACCACAGTAGTCCTCAACCATGGTTCTTTGAGCGATCCATGATTCTCCATTTGTATCCCCATGCTTGGCGGGAGTGTGGGCGGCCGCAAGGGTCGCGCGAAAAACTTTTTCCTCAACTGGTTTTCGTATCTCCTCATCGTCCTGAGTTTCCGGGGGTTCATCGGCAGGGAGAGGAGTGGTGGCTTGTGAATTGGCCTCAGGTGAATCTGAGGCAGAGCGTGTCGAAAGCGGGGGAGCCAGACAGACGGCTGGAATCGCGATCCATACAAATATCGGAATCAGTAAACCCATGACCCATCCTTGCCGGTGGAGAGTTTTGGCATCCCGCCGTCACTGTAGTCGGTTTTACCAACCGCCCCCACCATAGGTCTTCCCACAATCATCCTCCACCGCTGCGAGAACTCCTCGCCTGAATGGCACCCGTAGCTGACGCATTCCGCGTCTGAAGTGAAGCTTGATCCTGAGATCTTCTGGAGGTCATCGACATGAACCACGAGGGGCTCGAGGGCTCCGCCGTCCACTCGATTGCTGTAATCGAACATCCAGCACTTCTTGTTGGAGTGGCCAAAGTATTCGAGCCTACAAATCTTAGGCTTCTCCTTTGATCCGTCTCGGCGGAGGAGGGTGAAAAGCTGGGTCTTGTTGTCAAAATAAATGGGGGAGAGACCGAGTTTCGCGCTGCGCTCCCCGATGATCTTGAGGTAGTCGGTCTGATCCTCGGTGGTTCGACTGACATAACTGGGGCGGAAGACCAGCCAGACGATCTTGTCGCCGGCCTTGAGATCTTTTTTTAGTTCCTCGGCGCGGGTCAGGGCCGAATCGATGAAGTTGCCCCAATATTTGTCGTGGGATGCCTTCTTGTATTTTTCAAAAGAGCGAAGAGCAGGTCCTCCTGAAATCAGGACAATATCGTTCGCCTGCAAGGGGAGGCTGAGCAGGCTTAGCCAGCATAAGATCGGCAGAAGTCGCATGTGATTATGCTACTTTTCTTTGTGGCAGGCTCAAGCGGGGGGTTTGGCGTTGACCGAAGGATTCTGAACCGCAATTCTTTCCATCTTATGTCGAAAAACACACCTATCACAGTCGCCCGCGGGGACGGCATCGGCCCGGAAATCATGGAAGCCACCTTGGCGATCTTGAAGGGGGGCGGGGCTCGACTGGATATCGAGGAGATCGAGATCGGGGAGAAGGTTTATCTGAGGGGCAATACTGCGGGGATTGAGCCTTCGGCCTGGGACTCTTTACGCAGGACGAAAGTGTTTCTAAAAGCGCCGATCACTACACCGCAAGGTGGCGGTTACAAGAGCCTGAATGTTACCACGCGCAAGGCTTTCGGACTTTATGCCAATATCCGGCCCTGCATTGCTTATGCGCCTTATATTCGAACGAAACATCCGGGGATGGATGTGGTCATTGTTCGAGAGAATGAGGAAGACACCTATTCGGGGATCGAGCACCGGCAGACGCATGATGTGATGCAGTGTCTAAAGCTGATTAGCCGTCCGGGTTGCGAGAAGATTGTCCGGTATGCCTTTGAATATGCCCGAGCCTACGGGCGGAAGAAGGTGACCTGCTTCATTAAGGACAACATCATGAAGATGACTGATGGTCTCTTTCACAAGGTGTTTGACGAGATCGGTGCGGAATATCCGGATATTGAGAAGGAGCACTGGATTGTGGATATCGGTGCGGCGAAGTTGGCCGATACTCCCGAAGCCTTCGATGTCATTGTGATGCCGAATCTTTACGGGGACATTCTTTCCGATGTGGCGGCGCAGATTGCCGGGTCGGTAGGGTTGGCAGGTTCGGCCAACATTGGGGATGGGTGCGCGATGTTTGAGGCGATCCACGGATCGGCTCCACGGAGGGCGGGTCAAAATCTGGCTAACCCCTCGGGTCTATTCCTCGGAGCGGTGCAGATGCTCGTCCATATCGGACAGGCGGATGTAGCGGAGAAGGTGCACAATGCGTGGCTCAAGACGATTGAGGATGGTGTGCATACTTATGACATTTTCAAGGAAGGGGTGAGCAAGGAAAAGGTGGGGACCAAGGAGTTTGCTGCGGCGGTGGTCGCCCGGATTGGGCAGAAGCCGAGCCATCTGAAGGCGGTAGATTATAGCAAGGCGAGCACGCGTCCTTTGACCACTCGACCTCCGTATAAGCGGGAAACTTCCAAGCGGGAGTTGGTGGGGGTGGATGTGTTTGTTTGCTGGCCGACTGGGACGATGGAGGAGTTGGCGAAGAAGCTGGAGCCTTTGGCTGGGGACGGGCTGAAGCTGGAATCTTTGTCGAATCGCGGGATGAAGGTCTGGCCAGGTGGACATAAGGAGACCTTTACGGTCGATTCAACCGCCTGCCGATTTCAGCTGCCTGAGGGGAAGGGATCGGTTTCCCCCAGTGCGGTGGTGAAGCTTTTGGAGCGGGTCACCCAAGCTGGGGTCGAGTTTGTGAAGACGGAAGGCCTTTACAACTTCGATGGAAAAGCCGGCTTTGCGAAGGGGTAGGTTTTTCCCGCCATCACCTCGTTTTGGGTGGGGAGATTAAGCCTTAGGGATAATCAGCAAGCTAAATTCTAATCAGATCTGTGTAAAAAGTAGATTTTTAATCATTCATTACTAGTTGTCTGTGAATCGATAGTACCTAATATTGGGGATGCTTTTTCATAAAGCCATCCGCAGAGGGATCCTTTCTCTCTGCTTCCTTGGCGGGATGATGGAGTCTGCTCTGGGGCAGGACCTTGTTGTCGATGGTGGCACGACCAACATCACTAGCAGCACGAATTACGTCAACACCTACATCGGATCCAACTCCACTGCTTCGAACAATCGCTTAAATGTATATGGATCGGGCGTCGTCCTAAGTAATTTGGCGAATGTCTTCGTCGGCTATGAGGGCAGCGACAACAATATGGTCATCAGCAATGAAGCCAGTGTGAAGAATTCGACTGGCTATATCGGCCTTAACAGTACCTCCTCCAACAACATTGTGACGGTGACGGGAACGAACTCTGCTTGGACTAATACAGGAGATCTCAATATTGGCTATTTAGGCAGCAGCAATAGCTTGGTAATTAGTGCTGGGGGTAGTGTGGAGAATCAGTTCTTCGGCGTTATCGGTTCACAATTACAATCATCGAACAACATCGTGACAGTGACGGGAACGGGATCCATCTGGACGAACGGTAGCGTTCTCTTCGTCGGCAATAATGGTAGCAGCAACAGCTTAGTGATTAGTAACGGGGCAAGTGTGAAGAATTCGACTGGCTATATCGGCTACATCACCACCAACTCCTCCAACAACAGCGTGCTGGTGACGGGTACAGGATCCACTTGGACAAACAGCCGCAATCTCTTCGTCGGCAATAGTGGCAGCAGCAACAGCCTGGTGATCACGAACGGGGGAAGCGTGGTTAGTTCGAATAGTTATATTGGCTATACTAGCAACTCCTCGAACAACAGCGTGACAGTAGCGGGTACGAACTCTGCTTGGACGAATACGGGCACTCTTTACGTTGGCTATGAAGGCAGTAGCAACAGTCTGGAGATCAAAAACGGGGGAAGTGTGGTCAACAGTTCCAATGGGTATATCGGCAGCACTACCAACTCCTCCAACAACAGCGTGACAGTAACGGGGACGAGCGCTACTTGGACGAATACGGGCACTCTTTACGTTGGCTATGAAGGCAGTAGCAACAGTCTGGAGATCAGAAACGGGGGA
>JBIKNP010000034.1:0-10916 GCA_044358595.1 Methylacidiphilales bacterium | reverse complement strand
TGGGTCGCGGACGACAATGGTTATCCCAGTGGAATGGCCGGCGGGCGGGTCGTCGAAGCCGATCCGGCCTTTGAGAATCGTGCTTTGCGGGAAGTTTCTAAGGATGGTAATGGCCCGGGACCTGTCCGGATCGATCTCCCTCCCCAAGCGGAGAAGTTCGCGCACGCCTTTCTCTATCCGCTAGTGGAGGGAGTCCCCGTTCTGGAGAAGGGGACCGTTGTCCCGGTCCAAGCGGACCGAGTCGAATCGAACGGCTTGGAGGGTTCGTGGAGGCTGTGCGCCTTTGCCTTGCAGATCGTTCGCGAAGGGATTCAGGCAGAGGCAACCAAAGCAGGTTTCCAGACGAACGGCCGTTATCCCAACCTGCTTGACCCTGCCGCCATGGAAAAGTTTGTCACGCTGACGCATGAGGAGTACGCCCGGCGGTTTGGTCCCCTAAAAGGAAAGATCACAGCCTTCTACGAGAACGAGCCGAACCTGCAGACTCTCTGGTTTAAGCCAGGCCAGCATGAGGGCGGTGCGAGGTTCGTGCCGTGGGAGGCCAACCTGCCGCGCCGCTTCCAGGAGCAGTATGGTTATGACCTTTTGCCCCGGTTGCCCGCTCTTTACGGAGGCGAGGATGCATCGGCGAAGCTCGTGCGGCGGCATTTCTACGAGACGGTTGGCAAGGCGCTGGCAGAAAACTTCTCCGGCCGGATCGCTGCATGGGCCAAAAAAAATGGGGTGGGGACCAGTGGCCATCCACTGCTCGAAGAAAGCATGCTCAATCACGTGATCGGGTACGGGGATTTTTTCCATTTTATGGAGCCCATGGATGCCCCTGCCTGCGACCTGCCCATGCCCGATGGCGGTAACTACTTTCTCGAATGCCCGCATTTCGGCGCACCCCACAACTACTGGATGCCCAAATTCCTGAGTTCGATTGCACAGGCGGGCAATCGTGAGACTGTGGTCGGTCTGCTCGATCCGATGGTCGCGCGCACATCTCCTGATCTGAAGCTACCTCCGGATAAGGTTCGCCGAATCGTCAACCTGGCCGTACTGGGCGGGATTAACCAGTTCATGAACTATTTTTACTGGAATGAATACGATCCATCGGTTTACCGCACCCTGAATGAGTACATTGGGCGCCTCTGTCTGATCCTCCATGGTGCACGCAGCGCCGCCACCGTGGGGGTTTATTATCCCATAGAAACTTTCCAAGCGGAGTTTCTTCCTTCATCCGCTGCTTGGAGTCGCGAGTTTTGGCCGCCGGCGTGGAATCGGTTGGAAAAACGGATCCGGGATCAGGATGAGGTGGTGCGCTCGTTGTTCCTGCAGGGAATCGACTACACCTGGCTACACGGGGACTGGATCGAGAAGGGGAAGGTGGAGAAAGGTTGCTTGATCGCGGCCAACGGCCGTTACCGCACGATCGTGATGCCCGAGGTGGAGCTCCTACCCTTGGCGGTAGCCCGCAAGCTGGAGGAGTTTGAGAAGGGGGGAGGGAAAGTGATCTGGGTGAAATGCCTTCCTCAACTTGGCGACACTTCAGAAGAGCACGAGAAGGTGAAATCGATGTTTGCTAAAAAGAATGTTTTATCTCCTGGCCGAGTGGCCGAGGCGATTGGGACGGCTTTGCCTCCCGGCTTCACAGTGCAGACCGGTCCGGAGGTGTTGACGGCTCGCTTCAATCGGGACGGTCGGCGAATCACCTATCTGGTCAACTACCAGGCCGATAAGGTGACGGTGCCGGTCACGTTGTCCTCGGGAAGCGGTCGTACTTTTGATGTCTACAACCCGATGGACGGCACGATCCAACATCAGGAGCTTCCTGGAACGCTGACTATCCAAGGGAACGCCAGTCTCATGGTGGTGGAATCTCCCAAGTAATTGGAGCGACTCGTTTAAGCCGTCTCATCGGCCAGAATTCAGTTATTTTTTCGGTCCGGAATGGTAATATGTTCTTCTTTTTGACCTGAACTTTGACACAAAAATCGACACCGATTCTTCAAGTACCAGGGGGGGTATTTTCTTATGTGGCCGACATTCAGAGAGCCTTTGAGCATTCCCGGGCGTACCGCCTTCCCGCGGATAAAAGCCAGGCCCATAATTCAAAATATTTGTAAGTACTTATCAAATAGATTAATATAAATAATATAGTGTTTTTAAGGATGGCAATAAAGTCCTGAAGAATGGCAGTATCATTCTAGCGAATTTCTACTCTAACAATAGGCTATGCATGTGAAGCTAAGCACCCGAACGAATTCCAGTTTCCGTTTCATGCTAGTTGCCATTCTCGGCACTTCTTTGGCCTGTCTGTCAGATACCCAAGCCGGCACGCTCAGCGTAACGAACGGCTCGTTCACAGATTTAAGTAGCAATTCCGTTACGGGTGGCGGCTGGTATGGCGGTGTTCCGGCAGGGTGGACGAGCGCAGCCCCGTTTAGCGGATACTCCGTGCTTAACTCTGGAGGAACCTACTACGCGAATCTTCAAGCCTTGGGTCCATCCAGCCCTTCCTTCGCTCCTCTGAGTCAGAACGTGGGAACTGTGGATATCACATCTGACATTATACTGACCTTCACCCAAACCTCTCTCTCCGGAACCTCCGGCTTGGGCGCAGGAATTTACAATCTTGCCTTGGCTCCCTATGTCTCGCCGCTCGCCTCCTATAATTCCGGCCCCATTACCAGTGCGTCCACGGTTTCGTACACGGCACGGGGCGTGGGTCCTGGAACTTCCCTTTATATTGCCTTTTGGAATTCGCTTAGTGCCGCAGGGATCAGCGGGGTTTCCATCGTTGACTCGGCCACCACGTATGAATGGAACGGTGGTGTTTCTGGTGTGTGGACCAATGGCGGGAGCGGATGGACGGACAAATTCGATAACACCGCTACTACCTATAACAACGCCAAGCCGGTGGTGGCGCAGTTCACCAACGCATCGGCGGGGACCAATGTGAGCGTGGGCGGGAACGTAGTCGTAGGCAACATCCAAGCCAGCGGAGCCGATTACAACTTCTCCGGCGGAACCATCACCATGACCAACACGACCTGGTCCGTCGGGGCAGGTCATACGGCGTCGGTGGGGAGCACCTTGGCTGGAACCACAGGTCTGACCAAGGCCGATTCGGGAACGCTGATGCTCAGCGCCAGCAACAGCTACAGCGGGGGAACTACCGTGACTGCCGGCACGCTAGCCTTGGGAAATGCCAATGCGCTGGGTTCTGGAAACCTGACGGTGAATGGCGGCACCCTTGACCTTGGTGGCAATAACCTGACGGCTGCGAATTTGGGTGGCGCGGGCGGCACAATTGCCCTCGGCGCAAACACCCTCACAGCCTCAATGACCAGTGGTGGGCAGTTTAATGGCACTATTTCAGGCAGCGGCGGCTTGGTCAAAACCGGGGCTAACTACTTGACCTTGGCCGGCAGCAATTCTTACACGGGAGGCACCACGATCAGTGACGGCACGCTCTTTGTCAGCGGGAGTGGAACCTTGGGGGATGCATCCGGCGCCATCACCATCAGCAACACCACCAGCACCGCCACGCTGGATCTGCGTAACGCGCAAACCCGCACGGGCACCATCACCATGATCGGACAAGGTGCCCGGCTGGCCAGCGGGGACGTCAATAACCCCGGCTCCCTCATCAACAACGGCAGCGCGCTGGAGATGGGCGGCGGGCAGATTACCGTGTCGGTTTCCGGCAACGGCGGGCTGAATGTGACCGGGGGCGGCACGATCAACTCCTCCAACTCCTACACGGGTGCCACCACGATCTCAGGAACGACCGGATGGTACGGAACAGACCAACTTTTCGTTAACAACGCCAACGCCTTGGGCGCAGCCTCCGGCGACCTGACCATCTCTGGTGGAAGGGTCAATCTGCAAGATAACACGATCAGCCGCTCCGGCAATGTAACCATCAGCGGGGGAACGCTTTCTTCTCCAACTATCGGCACTTTGGAGAAGACCGGCGGGGTTTTTGCTTTGCAAGGCGGGAACGGTTCGGTCGGCGTGGTTTTGGCCGGCACGGCCGGCCTGACCAAGAGCGGGGCGGGGACAAACTACCTCTATTCGTCCAACACTTACACGGGGGCCACGACGATCAGCGGGGGAACGCTGGTCACGGACGGGGCAGGGCAACTGACCGCTGGAACGACACTGGCCATTTCCAACGGGGCGACCTGGCAGATGACCGGGACCTTTTCGTCCAACGGGGCAACCCGCACGATCGGTGGGCTGACCGGTGATGGCACGGTGCAGACGACGACCAGCGGATTCACGCACAATCTTGCGGTTGATAAGGCGAGCGGCACCACCGATACTTTCAGCGGGGTGATCGCCGGCTCAGGTGCTCTGGTCAAGCAAGGGGCCGGGACGCTCGGGCTTGGCGGCGCAAATACCTATTCCGGCGGCACGCTCGTTTCGGCAGGCGTGCTGAGGATCGGCAACAGCAGTGCGTTGGGCAGCACGAATGGCGGAACGGTCGTGGAAAGCGGCGCGCAACTTCGGCTGATCACCGGTGTAGCCGGCGCGACCAGCTTCGGGAACGGGGAGGCCCTGACGATCAGCGGCAATGGTGGCAGCGCCATTGGTGCCCTCCGCTCCGGAGTTAGCGGGGAAACCAACACCTACCAAGGTAAAGTAACGTTAGCAGCCAATGCAACGATCAATGCCGGAAGCGGCACCGGTCTAATTCTGGATGTCGCCTCGGGCGACGGTGTCAATCTGGGAAGCAACACGCTCACCTTCGTGGGGTCGGGGACCCACGCGGTTAACGATGGTATCGTTGGCACGGGAGGTCTCATCAAAGAGGGAGCAGGAACCACCACCCTCGCCGCGGCGAACGCTTATAGTGGCGCCACCACGGTAAACCTCGGCACCTTGAAGGTGGCTTCAGGCGGGTCGATATCCTCAAGCAGTACAACCGTGAATACCGGCGGTACCTTCGATGTGGGCGGAACGGCAGGAAGTGTGCAAGTCAACAGTGGTGGTCTTTTAAAAGGCTCCGGATCGGTCGGCGCATTCACCCTCGCATCCGGTGGAACTTTAACCCCTGGCAACAGTCCTGGAACGTTGACGGCGGCCTCGGCAATCGTTTTGGGAGGCTCCACCTACAACTGGGAAATCTCCGCTCTCACGGGAACGGCTGGGACGACTTGGGATCTCTTCAGCGTGACTGGACTTCTGAATATGAGTGACGTGACGAGTTCAAATAAGTGGAATTTGGTAGTCACTGGTGATTCTGGATTTACGGGTTGGACCGACACCAGTTCCTACAGTTATGTCTTCGCACAGGCGGCGAGCGTCTCTGGGTTTAGCTCTACTGTTGGAACAGATGTTACCAGCCTTTTCAATATCACGACATCGGGTATCGCCTCAAAGCCCAATGCTTCTTTCAACGTAAATGGCGACTTCAAGGTCTTGGTGGGAAGTGGAACAGATGGAAATGGGAATCAAATTACGACCCTCAACTTGATGGCTGTTCCTGAGCCTTCCACGGGTTCGATGCTCGGCTTGGGATTAGCTGGGCTCGTTGTTACCCGTCTTTTAAGACGCAAAAGCAGTTAGGCTTCGCCTGAGTAGGCTTTGCTTAATTTTGGCAGAATCCTACTAGAAAAGGGCACATTACCGGGTTAAATTTCCATATGGAGCAAATCTTGAAATCGGGCTTGCATCCAAAAGCCCTTACTGGAGAGAGGCTTTTTGGCCAAGGCACTTTTACGATAGTCGTCGCAAGCTTGCTCTTTGCTTGTGCTTCAGTCCAAGTCCACGCCCAAAATCTAATTTCCGATGGGGGTTTTGATAATGGTCTTACAGACTGGACTCAGAGTAGCTGGGCGGGTGGGTCATTATTTGGGATTAACACGAACGGGCCCGCAAACATTTCCGCGGCCTCGGGCAATTATGCGTTTGCCGGCGGTGGCGCGTATAACCTCCTCCAGCAAAATGTCACCGTCACGACTGGCAGTGCCTACCGGCTCACATTTCTTGCTGGAAGCAAATCCGGTCAAGGGAGCGCCAACGGGGTTCTGTCGCTCCGGCAAGAAGCCCTCAGCAACTACAACTCCGCCAGCTTCGACTACCAGCCGAGTGATGCCGTGTTCGGGAGTTACACCGTTGATTTCGTCGCGGACACGACGACGATCGGGGTCTGGCTACGGAGCGACAACAGCTACGCGGCCTACGACTCCGTCTCGGTGACGGAGATCGCCAGCGTGGAGAATGCCATGAACTACAGTTCGGCCTCTGGCTACTCGCAGATCTCATCGGCGCTGACGGGCAGCGGCAAGGTAACTGTGAACGCCGGCACTGGCGGCTTGACGCTGGCCGCTACAAACACCCACACCGGCGGCACGGAAGTCACTGGCGGCACGCTCTTCGTCACCGGGGCCGGCACTTTGGGCGCGACCGACGGGACCGTCACAGTCTCCGGTGGGGGCATACTCGATCTGCGCAACCAACAGATCCGCACCGGCACCATTTCCATGAACAACCAGACTGCCAGGATCATCAGCGGCGACGTAAACAACCCCGGCTCCATCGTCAACAACGGCGGCGCGTTCCAGTTCGGTGGCGGTTCGCTTGAAGCGCCACTATCGGGCAGCGGCGGTCTGAATGTGACCGGGGGTGGGCAGATCACATCCGCAAACTCCTACACGGGTGCCACCACCATCTCGCGAACGACCGGATGGTTTGGAACAGATCAACTTTTCGTTGCCAACGCCAACGCCTTGGGCGCAGCCTCCGGCGACCTGACGGTCTCTGGGGGATACGTCAATCTGCAAGCAAACACGATTACCCGCTCCGGCAATGTCACCGTCAGTGGAGGAAGAATTGAAAACGGGACCCTGAGCAAGAGTGAAAGTAACTACAACATCCAAGGAGGCTCGGTTGGCGCTTCGCTCGCCGGCACTGCGGGATTGACCAAGAGTGGGGCAGGCAATTCTGCTATCTACGGCGCTAACACCTACAGCGGGGACACGGTGATCGATCAGGGCACTTTGGTGGTGGGATCGGCCGAGGGTCTGGGGAACGCCGCCGGTGCGGTCACGGTCAACAGCGGTGGGGCTCTTTACCTGGGCGGGGGACTAACTGTTGAGCGCACGGGAGATGTGACCGTGAACGGTGGCAGTCTGACCACTGACGTTAATAATTTTGGGACCATTAGCGTCAGCGGCGGAAATTTCATTGCTAATAATGCGGCCGTTTTGGCGGTCAAGCTCGCCGGCACGGCAGGATTAACGGTCGGGGGGACAGGGGAAACCTATCTCTGGACGGACTCATCTTATACGGGGGCGACGGTGATCAGTAGCGGGACACTGACCTTGGGCGGGAATGGAGCGATCTCGAGTCAAAGCAGTTTGCAAATTGACTCGGGGGCCGCGGTGAATCTGACCGGACCTCTTTTACCCAATTATGTCAATCGCACTTTCGCTGGGCTGACCGGCGCGGGGGTCTTGAGTGGAGGGGGCGGCACCGTGACAATCAACAAGGCCTCTGGCACCGACACCTTCAGCGGTGTCATTTCAGGCGCTCAGGGCGTCATCAAGGATGGTGCTGGCACGCTGGAACTCTCCGGCGCCAACACTTACACTGGCACCACCACCGTCAGCGCAGGCACCCTTGAGGTCACTAAGTCCACCCTCACCGCAACCATCCGTCCCGACTCCTTAGCGGTGGACTTTCGCAGCACGCCCGGCGCCGGAACCTACGATATCCTCTCTGGTCAGCTGGCTTCCGCATCTTTGGGTTCCACGACAGTAACGGTAGCGGGAGGGAGCCTTCCCCCAGGTTTAGAGGCCACCGTGTACGATAATCCGTTGCGGGTAATTGTGACCAGCGCCGGCCCCACCTTCGAAAGTGTATATCCGGACATTATTGATCCGTCGGAAATTGATCCGGCCAATGGTTTGGCCTACCTGATGAACTACGCGCTCGGCGGCACTGGACCTGGTTCTAATCCTGCTTTGCCGGTGCTGACCTCCGACGCCAATAGCCTTACGTTGACGGCGAACATCCGCAATAGTGGTCAGGGTGTGAGCGTGGTTGGGGAATACACTTACGACTTGGCGGGTGATTGGACTGAAATGGGGTTAACAGCAACTGGCGCAACCCCCTCCGTAGAAAACACGACGGTTAAATCCTTCTCAATAAGCGTGGAACCTGGCCAGGCGAGAAAATTCATGCGGTTCAAGGTGATCAAGCAGTAGGAGTTCGTAAAGCCGCTTGGGTCTGGGTCATATTTGACATGCAGTTTTTCTGCTCAAAAAATCGTTGGCGGAACTATGCTTGCTTTTGGCGATTATATCCGTGCTCTGAGGAAGTTTGTTTTGTAATTTTGTAAGAATGAATCCCTCCATTATAAATTCAAAAGTCCTGACGCTGACTGTTTTCATGGCCGTGGCATTAACGGCTTGGTCTGAAAAACCTAAGGTAGAAAAAGGGAAGCTCGTCGTGAAGAACGGTGACTTTACCGACTTGTCCGGGCTGCAGGAGATGCCCAATTCATGGTATGCAGGATTGCCGAACGGGTGGTCAGGTTTGCTCAGCGACAGTTCCAACGTCTGGGGGGACGGCACGGGCAACATGGTTGCGAATGTCATGACCATGAGCAAAATCTCTCCCAAGTTCGTGGCTTTTACACAGGAGGTGGGCATGCTCTCCGTATCCTCCGAGGTTACTCTAACCTTTGATGTTTCGGATCCTTGGCGGGGAGAATCCTTTGTCCTCGGAGCTGCGATCTACGATGCCGTCACCGATGTGCCCCTGGGTCAAGGGGAATTTAACAAAGCTGGCGCCCATTCGATGAAGGTGGATATCGTTCCTTCCGGGACGAGGGTCAAAATCGGCTTTTGGGCACCCATGGGAACGACGCCGGGGATCGATAACGTCAAGATCGAGTCGAAGCCTTTGCGCTAGTTTTATAACCCTGCATTTGTACGGGGGGCAGAATCGGTTTGGATGGCACCCCAAGGAAAATACGATTGGGCCCCAACGCTTTTCCCGGCACTTCTCTGTCAGCGGCGGACGCCTCTGACTGGGCGCAATGCATATGGCACGTTGGCCATAGCTGCTGCCCTAACGTTTCCTCTAAAATCTACTGACTAATCGGCGGAACGAGCGGGAGGTCGAGCCAGGCTAGGCCGATGTGGCGCCGCATGTGGCTCACGCTCTCGCCGGGTGCTCCGTCATAGAGAATGGCCAGGCGGCCGTTGCGTACGATGATTCCCGGCAGGCCGATGCAGCGCTTCGCCCAAGTGCAGTTTTTTCCGTCGAGCACGACGGCCTTATGTTCTGGATTCCAGTGATTCGGGTCCTTGGACCAATAAACCCAGATGGCATCGGTAAATTCCTCGGGATTTCCCTCGATGGATTCAGGCATGTTCGCGGGGTTGATGTCCGCCTTGGAAAGGATGCCGACGTGGTTGGTGAAGAGAAACCAGTAGCCGTTGGACGGCTCGTAGTAGAGGTCGGAATTCTCGATCTGGTCATCCAGCGGCGCGACTGGCTCCGAATCGAGCGTCCAGGGTCCGTCGAGGTCCTTGGTGCGGGCGATTCCTAGGGTCCGCTTGACCTCGCATCCCCGGCCAAAATCCTTTTTCACCGAGGCGCTGAAGAACTGGAGGAACTCGCCGCCGTGCTCGATGATGCGTCCCGGGCTGGCGGTATCCTGGTAGTAGCTTCCCGGCTGCGGCAGCCACGGGGTGATGTCGTAGCGCTTGCGCCACGGACCGCGTGGCGAATCGGCCTCAGCCTTGAGCGTGAGATAGGGGAACGACGGGATGAAATTCGGTGCCGGGGTGACATTCGGGCTTCCAAGGTAAAACATGTGCCACTTGCCACCGTGTTTGGAGACCGTGCCGTAGGAGGCGGTGGCAGAGTCCGGGCTGCCCGGCTTCCCGCATGCGATGATCGGGCCATGGCGTTTCCAATGTACAAGGTCGGTGCTGGTGGCGAGGCAAACTAGCCAGGCGTGACGGCCTGACCCGTCGTAGGTCATGTGATAGAGCCCCTCGTGTTCGAAGACCCATGCCTCGCGCGCACCGAGGTAGTCGCAGCCTTCAGGCCCTTGGCCGTATTCGAAAACAACGCCCTGGTCGCTGGCCTCCATGCGGAATTTCGCGGAGTTGCGTCCGTCAGGGTAATGGGATTGGGTCATGGATGGTCTCGTTTTTGAGGGGGTAAGGTTGTTGGGTGTGGAGTCCGTTTTGGCCATTTTAACACATATGCCGTCGCCAAGGCAGGTGATCAAGGGTTGGATACGATCCTACAAAAATCAGTACGGAATCTTCAAATTTCGACCCAATCTGCAACATCGTTAAAGTAGCTTCCTGATGCTGGAAAAGTTGATCCCCGGCCGAGAATTCTCCGATGGGGAATGAGGATTCTACAAAAAAATACGTGGTTATTTTCAAGATTTTTCGGGCGTTCGTTGTATCATATTTCGGTGCGAATCGTCCCAGCCGTGTCGGTATTGATTGCCTGTGCCGCGATACTCACTTCGTGCGATCATCCGACCGCAAATGGGACGGCAAAGTTCTTTGTCCGTGATTTCGGAGCCTTGCCCAATGACGCGCAGGCCGATGGTGAGGCGATCCGCAAGTGCATCGCGTCGGCACTGGCGTCTGGCAAACCGGCCGAGGTGGTCTTCCAGGCCGGGACTTACCGTGTGGACACGGCTCCTGTGGTCGGTGGCGAGCTGGTTTCTTTGCCTATCCGCGGGGCGCGCGATCTCACCCTGCGGGGCGCGAAGGGCGGCACCACAACGATCGTCTTCACCAATCCCTCGGCCGTCGGCGTGCTCTTTGAGGGCTGCACCGACGTTGCAATCAAAGACCTTCGGTTGGATTACGATCCACTGCCGTATGCCAGCGGGACCATTGCGTCGGTGGACCCGCAGAGCGGCACGTTCGACCTCGATCTTG
>JBIKNP010000033.1:0-11228 GCA_044358595.1 Methylacidiphilales bacterium | reverse complement strand
ATTCGGCTTTTGTGGAATGGAGTGATCTGCATATGTGATAAACTCAAATGCCCCTGAGAACATTTTGATAGGGGAGCTGCAGAGATAAAGTGGAGTCATTGGAGAGTAGTGATGGTCGAGCATTCCAGGGGCGGGGGAGGGAGATTGAGCATCTCTGAAGGAACTACGAATGGGGACATCCATTTGAAGAAATGAGGAAAGGGTTTGGGAGTCGATCGATCCTGGGCGCAGGATTACGGGTTTCGATTCCGACATAGATAGGACGGTTGACTCAATTCCGTTCGTGCATGGCCCTCCATCTAAAATAAGTGGGATTTTACCCTCTAACTCCGCGAGAACAGCGGAGGCATCTGTTGGGCTTATTCTTCCGAATCGATTTGCACTGGGGGCGGCTAGGGGTTGATCCAAATGCTTTAAAAGGAGCGATGCCGATGGGTCAGAAGGGCAACGGACGGCGACTGTTTCTAATCCTGAGGTCACCTCAGTAGGAACGCGGGGGCCTTTGGGTAGTATGAGTGTTAATGGGCCTGGCCAAAATCTTTGAGCAATGGACAGAGCTAATTCTGGGACAGGGCTTGCAAGAATTCCTTCTGAAACAGCTTGGGCTAGATCGGAGGAGGAGAGATGAAGTATCAAGGGGTCAGTGGAGGGGCGACCTTTGGCCTCAAAGATTTTGAGAACCGCGGTGGAACTGAGGCCTAATCCACCCAGTCCGTAAACGGTTTCAGTCGGGAAGGCGACAAGATCTCCCGCTAAAAGAATCTGGCAGGCCTCTTGAATGGAGGATTTGGATACGGGGAGGATTCGTGTTCGCACGAGTTTATCCTAGAAGAATTTCTTTATGGAGGAAAGAGGAGTACGTTTTTCTCGACTTGTGCCTATGGGGGATTGCACGCTGTTTAGATGAGTTTATCTCAAAAAGATTGGCAAGCCGTTGTCCGAGAAGCTGCAGCTCGTGCAGTTGGGGAGGATGTGGGGCCGGATGACGTAACGAGTCGTCTTATGATTCCTGAGGGAATCCAAGCAACCGGTTTTCTTGTGGCTCGGGAACCGTGCGTATTAGCCGGGATGGACGTTGCCGAGGCTGTTTTTCGGGAAGTGGACGGCGAACTGAAATGGCGGGCTATGGCTCAAGATGGGGAAAAGATCTTAGTCGGAAGAAAAGTCGCTGAGGTGACAGGGTCGGCCCGATCTGTCCTTACTGGCGAAAGATGTGCGTTGAACTTCATTCAGCAACTTTCGGGGATCGCGACATTAACTGCTGAGTATGTACGGCAGACGGAAGGCACAGTGGCAAAGATTCTGGATACGAGGAAGACGACGCCAGGATTACGGGCATTGGAGAGGCAGGCCGTGCGTCTGGGTGGTGGGACGAATCACCGAACCGGTCTTTACGATGGAATTCTCGTAAAAGAAAATCATCTGGCACTGGTTTCTTTATCCGATCTCCCCGAGATATTAAGGAAGGCCGGCAAAGATCATCCTGACCTTTCGATTGTAGTGGAGGCGGACAATTGTGAGTTGGCTAAAAAATTGCTGCACCTTCCAATTCAGAGAGTGCTTTTGGATAACATGACTTTGGAGCAGGTCGGTGAAATCGTTGCTGCTCGCAAAAAGTTAGCTTCCCAAGTGGAAATTGAGGCTTCGGGAGGCGTGACTTTGGAGAAAGCGCGAGATTTAGCTCGGGCCGGGGTTGATTGGATCAGTGTGGGAAAATTGACCCATAGCGCGAGATCGATCGATTTTAGTCTCGATCTGATCAAGGGATAGGAGGAGCTTTATTTCTTGGCGGGTGCAGCAACTGCGCCGCCGGGCTGGTTCATCTGAATATTGAACTGCGTGACAATCTCCTTTGCCTCATTATTTGTTAGGCTGAGGCGCATCAGATCTTTGGCTAGGTTTTCTAGTTTATCGGAAACCGTTTTATAACGAGCAATGGCCTGGGCTGCTTGACCCGTTGTTTGGGATACGGCCTGACGTTCCTTAACGATAGATACAAGTTGGACCAGATTGACGAGTAGAAGTGCCCCTAGGACTGTTACGAGAGGCCAAACACAGGAAACAGGGGATTCGTAAGATTGATTTTCGTCGTTCATGGATTGGCTTTCTCATCGAGCTTCACATTGAGCTCATGCTTTTTAAGGATTTCTTTAAAGGCAGCATCTTTTTCGCCAGCCATGGCGATCCGAATGCTCAGGTTGCGGAGGACAGTCTCCATCTGAGGACCATTTGCCACTTGGGCTTGGACTGCTTGAATCTGGGAAATGGCTCCGCGTGTGCTTAGTCCAAGCAAGAGATTTAAAAGCAACAGAACGCTAACCAGACCACTCAAGCTCCAAAGGATGATTTTCTGCATAGCATAAATATCGATGGATTGAGTTTTTTGGTCAACTCGGGTCTTTCCATTACTGTGAGCAACTTTTAGGGCTGGATAGGCTTTTGGCTAAACGTGCGTGCCCTTAGGATTGATGGTGGGGGATGATTGCTTCTTAGAAACCGTCTGTAGGGTCAGGGGTTTGGTTTTATGAGGCAGAAATGCGGATTGCGATGAGTTCATGCCCGACCAGCTCTTCTTTCGGGCAAAGTACTTTTTTGACTGGGCAGAGGACACGGCGCGATAGGCCTTTGAGTTCACGTAATCACCCTGAAGGATTTATTCATCAGGGAAAGTGGAAAAACCGGTGCGGGGGGGATTCGAACCCCCGGTACGGTTTTACCCGTACAACGGTTTAGCAAACCGCCGCATTCGACCGCTCTGCCACCGCACCAGGAGTAAGAACCCTACGAGAAAATCAGGTGGCGAGCCAACCCGCTTTTTGACTGCTGATGGGATTAATAAGCTCCCGCAGAGGGGCTTGCTTGGTCGGCCGCGGTTGTAGAAGCAGGTTGAGGTGCGGACGGTTTGTTTTTGCCAGAAGGCATAGGGTCTTCGCCGTGGGTCACAGGCTGGTCTAGGCGTAGGAACTTGAACACATCTTCAAAAGGATTCTGGTTGGAGCCTGTTTTCGAGCGTGACCCCACCCCAGCCTGGCTTACGGAGTAGGCATGAGCCGGGCCATCGGTCTTTACATTCGTAACGGTCGGCATCGGGTTCAGGAGATTCGGTTTATCGGGCTTCTCCTGTTCTGCGTTCTGCTTTTGGGTCGCATAAAGCTCGTATTCACTCTCCGACATTGAGGAAAGATTGAGTTCTTTTGAGACTTTGCCGCGAGCTAGTAGATCGATCCGCCCCTTAGTGTCCTGACCCGTACGACTTGCCGTGACTTGATCCGTGAGTTCCCGGGGTGTGGGGAGAGGCTGAGGCTCCGTCTTGAGTGGGATGCTTTCCATATTGGGAAAGAGATCAGCAGCCTCTTTCGATATATCGGTTTTTCCGCCTTTTTTACCTGCAAGAAGGTTGTCCTGAAGGTCGCGCCCTTCTGCGGCATAGGTAGGTTTTCGCTTCGCTTCAATGGGATTTCTCCGATGGGAATCAAAATCGAGAGGCTGATACGGAGTTTCAAGCGCTGGAGCTCCATAGATCGAGAGAGTCGTGAGGAGGAGAAGTGAAATCGAGCTCAAGGTAGGGCGCATAGGTCTTTTATGAAACGCACCGATTCGCTTGTAAACCAAACCCGATTTTTATTGAGGTTAAGATGTGGATAAGAAAAAGGAACTTGTGAGAGGCGTGAATCGTTACAATGATGGACCATGTACTCAATTATCGGTGGGGATAAAAAGACTTATGGGCCTGTAACTTCTGACGAGGTGCATCGCTGGATTCGCGAGGGAAGGGCCGATGAGCGGACTCAGATTAAACGCGAAGGCAACACCAATTGGGAAGATCTGGGCAGTTTAACCGAGTTTTTTCCTCCCCATTCATCCTCTCCGCCTAAAATCTCGCGAGAATTTAAGCCCTCGATCATAAGTGCTACAGGCACACTCCGAATAGGGGATTGTTTGCGTCAAGGGTGGCAAGTGTACCGGCAGGATCCATGGAGAATTACCGGAATTATCGCCTTGGTATTCGTGGCTCAGTTCCTCCTCAACAGCATACCCTTGGCCGGTGCTCTTTTAGCTTTCCTACTGAATGGTCCTATTTTAGGTGGAATCTACAACTTTTGCCATCAGGTCATCCATGGTCACACGAGGGGGCTTCAAGATGTGATGGATATTGTGAAAACTCGTTTCTTGCCCTGTTTTCTTGCCACCACCGTATCGAGCTTGCTTGCCTTCGGACCATTTCTTCTGTCCCTGATTCCTGCGGCGGCGTTATTTGGTGCCTCCGGAGTGGTAATGGAGGAAATCACGAAACACCCGAATCTCATCTTGGGCATGGGATTGCCTTTGCTGGCGGGGTTTTTTGGGATGATGTATTTTCTTATTTGTTGGTCATTCGCAGTACCTATCGCGGCGTGTAGTCAGACTGACTTTTGGGAGTCTTTAAAATTGAGTTGGCATGGAGTACGCAAAAACTTTTGGTCTTATGTAGGGCTTCTTGTTCTTTTGGGTGGCATCAATCTGATCGGCATACTTTGCCTCGGGTTAGGTCTGTTTATTACGATTCCTATTACGTTTCTTGCGACCATGAGCGCCTATGATCAGATCTTCCGAGCCACCAATTCTCGCTAAACTCGAGGCAGCCAGAAACTGTTTTGGACTGAACGCTACAGTCCTCCCTGGTTTAGGAACTTTTCGTATGGGCAGCAGGCTTCGTGGCCTTTTTGAAATGTCCGTAGCAATCGGTGGAGCTCTTCTCTTTTGCGGAACCATGATTCAAGCTGTGGGCGAACGGGAAGAAGGAGTGACCCTCCTTGCGGCTTTTTCGCCACACCTTTCCAAGCTGACCCTGGGAGTTTTCCTGGTATTGGGAGCCTGGTTCTCGGGTGTTTTTTATGCGAAGGGTTTTTTCCGAAGATGAGCTATGAACTGATCCGGCACGGAATCGCAGCGATGGTAGGAGGAGGAATTGCCTCTTTGCTGCGATTTTCGGTCGGCGCATGGGTAATTCATACTTATCCCAATGAAAAAATACCTTGGGCTACTTTGGCTGTGAATTGGGTGGGATGTTTTGCGGTAGGTTTGATCTATGGATGGACTTCTGATCGTTGGTTCTTGGGGCTTCACACGAGACACTTATTTGTCACTGGGTTTTTAGGGGGGTTCACCACATTTTCGGCTTTCAGTGTTGAGACCACTCTCCTTTTTCGGAGGGGAGAAACGTTTTTGGCTTGGGGTTATATTTTAGCCAGTATCGCAGGTGGTTTAGTTCTTGCCTGGGCCGGGGAGAGAATCTCTGTCGCCCTCTCCAGCTGAAAGTTTCTTCCTTAACCACAAGTCGTGGCCCCGTAGAATTGCCTTTTTGCCATATCTCCGGCGCAGGAGGTCAGAAGCCTCTGCCAGTCGAAGTCTTTCCGTGGCACTTTTTTTGGGCAATCCAGTTAAGGCAAGTTCCGGCTCAGGAAGAGCCGGATGAAGATTCGTGAGCCTGACTCCAACTAAACGCAAACTCTCTGTACGTGTCCAAGCTTTGCGGAGTAAAAGTTGTAGCATGGGGTAAAAATCGCTCTCGTGAAGGGAAGGCTCATGAATCGATTCGGATCTCATCGTATCCTCCATGTCCTTGTAACGGACTCGCAAAGTGAGGGTACGTGCAGCAAGTCCCTCATCACGAAGTCGTCGACAAAGCCGATCGGTCATGGAGCGCAGGACCGCCAAGATAAAGAACTCATCCTGACTGTCGGATGAGAAGGTTTCCTGCTCTCCGAAAGATTTCGGGGCAGCGGAGGCGGGAATGACTGGCCGGGGGTCAATACCCAAGGAAAAAGAGTGAAGAGTGGAAGCCGACGATCCAGCGATCCGTTCAAGCTCCTTTAGTGGCATCTGAGCCACGTCGGAAATTAAAGTGAGTCCTGCACCAACAAAGAGTGACTCTGTTTTCTTCCCAATGCCCGGTAACCATCGGCTTGGAAGGGGAGCAAGGAACTCTCGCTCCGTTCCAGAAGGGACTTCGATGAAATTGTTGGGTTTCTTGAGTTTTGAGGCAACGGCCGAACAAAACTTGTTCGAGGCCAATCCTTGTGAAATGGTGATTTTTAGGTTTTCACGGATGACTTTGGCCAGATGGATCGCCGAGTCACGAGGGTGTCCGTGCCCTTGTTTCGAGAGGTCTAGATACCCCTCGTCAATCGAACAGACTTCGACGTCGGGGGTTAGATCGTAGGCATAGGCGAACATGAGGAGGGAAAAGCGTTCGTACTTTTCAAAATCCCCGGGAACAAGAATGAGGCTGGGGCAAAGGCGTTTGGCTTGGGTCGTGGACATTGCGGTTCGAACCCCTAGGGCGCGGGCTTCGTAACTTGCGGATGAAATGACCCCTCGATTCTCACCCCCGACGGCCATCGCTTTCCCCCGTAGCCTGGAATCGGCCGCTTGCTCGACAGATGCATAAAACGCATCAGCATCCAGGTGGAGAATTGATCGTGGTGAGTTCACATCATGCGTATAAGGCAGGTCACTACACCTTGGAGGACCGCCTCGCTTTCTGGAATCGAAGGGGATGGAGAAGGGGGAAGAAAATGAGGTTTTGGATTTTGCCGGTAACGTGTGAGAACCGACTGCCCGTGGTGATGGATCAGCGCAAGGTCGAGATCCTTGAGGGGACGAAACTCAAGAAGGAGCTGGTCTTTTTTCTGGATGCCGAGTTCCTTCCACTGGTCGGACTCAACTTGATGAACAAAACTGCGACCGGGGTGGTACGGAATTTCTTCCAGAATCGGGGAAAGGGGGTGGGAATCCGTTACCGACATACCTCATTCATCTGAATACCAGATGGGAAAGGTCAATGATCAATCGCTGAAAAACTATCTTCTGCCGCGTGATGAATCAGATGAATCGCCCGAGCGTTGGTGAGGAGGGAACCGCTCCTTGTTTTTCCAGCTCCGGCGGAGGCGCCAAGGCATGGTGTCGCGACGAGGACGATAGGGGGCAGGGGGTGGAGCCGAGGGATCCCTTGGCCCGGATGGGCGATGGGAAGCTGCAGTGTTGGCAGGTTCTGAAAAGCCTTCAACTTTTCTGCGGAGAATTCCCCGTCCTAGAAAACGCTCCAATGTCTTTAAATGGGCGAAATCATCATGGGCAAGGAAGCTGATCGCTTCTCCGACTGCTTGGGCGCGACCAGTACGGCCGATCCGGTGGACATAATCCTCGGGATGACGGGGAAAGTCGTAATTGATCACGTGGGAGATGCCTTCGACATCGATTCCGCGCGCGGCGATGTCGGTCGCGACGAGGACACGAACACGGCCGGATTTAAAATCTTGGAGGGCGCGGAGACGTTGGTTTTGCGAGCGGTTGGCGTGAAGAGTCGCACAGGGGATTCGCAGTGATTCTAGACGACGGGCAATGCGGTCGGCCCCATGTTTCGTGCGGGAAAAGACGAGGACGGTCTTCATAGCCTCATTCTTTAAAAGATGAGAAAGGAGAGCGGATTTGGCGTGGTGAGATACTTCGAACAAGTATTGGGTTACCGTTTCCGCAGGATTCGAGCGGCGACCGATTTCGATCAGTTTCGGGTTATGCATGAACTCCCGGGTCAAACGCTCGATTTCTCGGGAAAGGGTAGCGGAAAAAAGCAACGTCTGTCGTTGGCGGGGGAGAAGTCGGACAATCTGTCGGATGGCTGGTACGAAGCCCATGTCGAGCATGCGGTCGGCCTCATCCAAAACTAGGAACTCTAAGGTCCGCAGGCTTTGTTCCCGTCCTCGAATCAGATCGAGAAGTCTTCCTGGGGTAGCCACAACCAGATCAACGCCCTGTTGCAGAGCCCGAATTTGAGGGCGTTCACTGACTCCTCCAAAGATTGTCGCAATCCTTAGGGGAAGGTGCCGCGCATAGTTATGGATGTTTTCCTCGACCTGAACGACCAGTTCCCGAGTGGGAACCATGATCAGGCCGCGGATCCCGCGATGTTGGGGTGGATTCGCCGCCATAAGCGAAAGCAAAGGGAGAACGAAAGCAGCCGTCTTTCCCGTACCTGTCTGAGCTATGCCCATCAGATCGTGCCTTTGAAGAATAACAGGGATCGCAGCCACCTGAATTGGGGTGGGTTCCGTGTAGCCGGATTCTTTGACCGCCTGCTGAATCGGGACTGCTAGACCGAGCTGTTGAAAAGGCATTACGCATCCTGCCCTAAGGAATCGGTAAAAGCACGATGCGAATCGATTGGGTGTAGGCCTGTTAAGCCCACCCTTTGATTTAAGGGGTCAACGATCTTCGCGTGGACGTTTCTTCGCGTTTGGATCGTAGTGTGGGTTCGGACGGGAGGGTATGTCTGCCCCTGTCTCCTTTTGCCAGTCATGCAAGTTTTTGAGGAGGAGAGTAGTTTTTTCCGTGTTCGCACCTGATAGGTCCTTATTTTCCGAGGGATCAGACGAGAGATCATACAGCTCGGGTTTTCCTGTTTCGTAAAACTCGATCAACTTCCAGTTTCCCTGTCGTATGGCACTACTTGGCTTGGCATTGCCTGTGTAACAAGGGAAGTGCCAGAAGAGGTTGGTGCGCTCCAAACCTTTCCCGTCGCGAATCGGGAGGAGGCTTCGGCCGTCCACCACTTGGTTTGTGGGTAAAGGAACTGCCGCGAGATTAAGAAGGGTAGGGAGAAAGTCGATGGTAGAGACGGGCACCTCGCTAATGGATCCTTCTTGTACCCTTGGGCCGATCCAAAATGCGGGGACACGGATTCCGCCTTCATAAAGAGATCCCTTTCCGTCGCGAAGCGGGGCATTGAACTGTCGCGTTCCTCCGTTATCTGAGGTGAAAAAGATATGGGTATTCTTCGATAGTCCTAGTTTTTCCAGTTCGGAATAAAGTTTCCCAATGTTTTGATCTAAACATTCGATCGTAGCGGAGTACTCTGCCGCCATCCGATCCTTCTTGTCGGCGTATTTGGCGAGAAGTTCTGGCTTAGGCTCGAAGGGGGCATGAACGGCGTGGGGTGCGAAATATAGGAAAAAGGGGCCATCCTTATGTTCTGCCATCCACTTGATGGCGGCATCGGTCATGACGTCGGTTAGTTCTGATCCGTCTTTTCGAAGGTAAGCGTCCTTATCAAATCCAAGGGCTTTGGGTTCCGTGAAATATTGGAAGCCACGTCCCAGAGGGCTGGCGGGGCCGGTCTTCCCACGTCCTAGATTCCACATCCCCACCATTCCGGTCGAATAACCGTTGGATTTGAGAATATCGGCCAGAGTAAGGGTGCTGGATGGAAGTTCTGATTTGCTTTCAGCGGCCATGATTTTCTGCTGAGGAGAACCTGGTATATGACGGTCATCGATCACGGTGTAGATGCCATGACGGGGAGTGTATTGCCCCGTCATCAAGCAGGCCCGTGTGGGGGCACAATTGGGGGCGCTGGCGTACGCCTGCTTGAAAATCAGGCCTTTCTTGGCCAGAGCATCTATATTGGGGGTCGGTGCCAGGTTACTTCCGGCAAAACCAACATCTTTCCAGCCCATATCATCAATCAGGATGAAAATGAAGTTCGGACGATCCGAAGCCTGGAGGGTAAATGGAATGATAAGGAGACAGAGAAGATTCCTTAACATCATGATAGCGTCCCAAACTGGGAGAGTTGATTGAATCCTGGTTACGCTTTTGGTCCGAGCATGTCCTGTGGTCGGACAAATTTATCGAATTCATCAGCCCTGAGGTATCCAAGGGCGAGGCAGGCTTCTTTCAGGGTCGAGTTATCATGGTGAGCCTTTTTGGCCACCTCGGCCGCCTTGTCGTAACCGATCTTGGGGGAGAGTGCGGTAACCAACATGAGGGAGCGGCTGGTATAGTCTTTCAGCTTGGCGGCATCAGCCTTAATTCCATCCACACAGAACTCCCGGAAACAACGGCACGAATCAGCCAAGAGCTGAACCGAATGCAGAAAATTATGAATGATGATCGGTTTAAATACGTTGAGTTCAAAGTTTCCTTGGGAACCCGCGAATCCAATGGCGGAATCGTTTCCATGTACTTGGGCGCAAACCATGGTCATCGCTTCCGATTGGGTTGGGTTCACTTTCCCGGGCATGATGGAAGAGCCGGGTTCATTTTCTGGAAGTTGAAGTTCGGCAAGTCCGGCCCTAGGCCCTGATCCAAGCCATCGGATGTCATTAGCGATTTTCATAAGGGCGACCGAAAGAGAGCGAAGAGCTCCGCTTGCCGCCACTAGGGGATCGTGGGTGGCTAGGGCGTAAAACTTGTTTTTGGCTGAAACAAAGGGAAATCCCGTGGACTTAGCCAAGTGGGATGCAGCTTTATCGGGGAATTGGATATGAGTGTTGAGGCCGGTTCCTACGGCGGTTCCGCCGAGCGCTAACTCATAAAGCTCGGGAAGGGATGCTTCGATCCGGGCCATGGCCGCATCCAGTTGGGCGACATAACCGGAAAACTCTTGTCCCAAGGTCATCGGAACAGCATCCATCAGATGAGTCCGGCCGATTTTGATCAGATCCTTGAACTCCTTCGCTTTTTTGTCGATGGCATCGCGGAGTTGTCGCACCGAAGGAAGAAGGGTCTTTTTGAGTTCCGATACAGCGGCCAGGTGCATGGCAGTGGGGAAGGTGTCATTGGAGGATTGCGACATGTTCACGTCATCATTCGGATGGACCGGCTTTTTTGAGCCGAGGACTCCTCCGGCTATTTCAATCGCCCGGTTGGAGATCACTTCGTTCACGTTCATGTTTGTCTGGGTACCGCTACCGGTTTGCCAAATGCGAAGCGGGAAGTGATCGTCCAGTTTGCCCTCAGCAACTTCAGCGGCAGCTTTGACGATGAGATCGGCCTTTTCCTTTGTCAGGAAGCCGAGCTCCTGATTGGCCAAAGCGCAGGCTCGTTTTAGGTGACCGAAGGCATGGATGAGTGGAGCGGGCATCGTGTCATGGGCGATATCGAAGTGATGAAGGGAACGCTCGGTTTGGGCCCCGTAATAGCGGTCGGCAGGAACCTCAACGGTTCCCATCGAGTCTGATTCTTTTCGTTTGGCGATTGGGCTCGATCCTGCAGGGGTCATCAAGCTCACTTATGGACGAAAAGCGGAGGGTGTAGCAAGAGGGATATTTTCCATATGTAGATACATAACAATGTATTCACACTAGATATTGGATTTACTTGCCTAAAAAGGGTCTAGGACTAGGCATAGAAGGGAATGAAGTTGAAACGTCTTGAGATAGAAGGATTCAAATCCTTTTGCGATCGAA
>JBIKNP010000041.1:0-3445 GCA_044358595.1 Methylacidiphilales bacterium | reverse complement strand
CACGTTTTAGTTTCTCCGGCGATGAAACCCCCTGAGCGTCTCGATTATTCGTTGACCGGTAAGAATACGGCTAAGGCGATCGAACTCGGTCTGGCAGAGGCCGACTGGTATCAGCCTCCGGTTGCCCGAAAGGAGCTGCGAAAGTTGCTGGAGCGGCGTGACGGACCTGCGCTCCGTGATACGGCGCTCTGGTTTGCGCTCTTGGGTCTGACTGCTTGGGGAACCGTAGCCCTGTGGGGGACTTGGTGGGTTCTTTTGCCCTACGCCTTTTATGCGGTGCTTTACGCCACAGCTTCAGATTCCCGATGGCATGAAGCGGGTCACGGCACCGCCTTTAAGACGGACTGGATGAACAACGCCTTGTACGAAGTGGCCTCGTTCATGGTCATGCGCGAATCCGTCGTCTGGCGTTGGAGTCACACCCGCCATCATTCCGACACCATTATCGTCGGTCGGGATCCGGAAATTCAGGTATCCCGGCCCCCGAATCTAAAAGCCCATTTTCTCAGCCTGTTCGCGATTAATGTTTACGAGGGATATTTTCCGGGTTTGGTCCGGCACGCCCTCGGCCGTGTGACCCCGGGCGAGCGCACCTTCATTCCCGAAAGTGAGTTTCCAAAGATATTTCGAAATGCCCGAATTATTTTGGGCATCTATGCCGCCACCCTGGCCCTATCCGTTGCGCTGCATTCGTGGATCCCGATTTTTCTGGTCATCCTGCCGCATTTCTTTGGGACTTGGCTCATGATCGTCCACAATTCTACCCAGCATGCAGGATTGGCGGAAAACGTCCTGGATCACCGATTGAACTGCCGCACGGTTTTCATGAATCCGTTCAGCCGGTTCGTGTACTGGAACATGAACTACCACCTCGAGCACCACATGTTCCCGCTGGTGCCTTACCACAACCTTCCTAAGCTGCACGAGCTTGTGAAGGACGATTGTCCGCCTCCCTACTCTTCGATTCTCTCCGCCTGGCGTGAGATTCTGCCTGCCGTGCTCCGTCAGGTAACGGAGCCCTCTTACCACGTAAAACGCAAACTGCCCCAACCCCGGCAAAGTGCGGTCGAGCAAGTTAAAGGCACAGATATCAAACCGGATACTAAGGGTTGGATCGAAATCTGTGCCTCTGCCGATCTTGGACCAGCCGATGTCTTGCGCTTCGACCATGGACGCAAAAGCTACGCCTTGATCCGTGACGAAAAGGGAGCGCTCTTTGCCACCGACGGCATCTGCACCCACGGAAATACCCATCTGGCGGACGGCTTGGTGAAAGGGGGCATCATTGAGTGTCCAAAACACAACGGACGGTTTCACCTTGCAGACGGATCGCCAGCCCGTACTCCCGTCTGTCGCGGGCTAGCCACCTACCCGATTGAGGAGAGGGGAGGGCGACTCTGGCTCAATATCCTTAATCCCGGCGGGGCGGGGGCCAGGCAACAGGCGACCCTGCAGTTTCGGGTCGTCAGCAACCGGAACGTCGCAACGTTCATTAAGGAGCTCGTTCTCGAACCGCTGGACGACAACGCACGGGTGGATTTCACTCCAGGCGACTATTTGCAGATCGAGATTCCAGCTTACGATCGAATCCAGTTCCGAGACTTCGACATTTCCGAACCTTTCGCCTCCGTCTGGCGCCATCAAAATGTCTTCGACCTGGAGGTCGCCAATCCACAAGCGGGCAAACGCAACAACTACTCGCTGGCTTCAAATCCAAAAGGGGAGAGGATCCTCCGCTTCAACGTCCGCATCGCCACGCCACCGCCCGGTCAGGATTGCCCACCGGGAGTCGGTTCTTCCTATGTGTTCAATCTGCGAGCGGGGGACGAGGTCACGGCGATCGGACCTTTCGGAGATTTCCATATTAAGCCGACGCAGAAGGAGATGGTCTACATCGGAGGCGGAGCGGGAATGGCGCCCCTTCGCTCCCATTTGAGTTACTTGCTCGAGTCGGAAAAATCGGCGCGTAAAATCAGTTACTGGTATGGAGCACGCTCGAAACAGGAGCTCTACTACCAGGAGTATTTCGAGCAGCTTGCGGCAAGTCATGCCAACTTCAGCTTTCATATGGGGCTTTCCTCGCCGCTACCGGAGGATCAATGGAATGGTTCGGTTGGATTTATCCATGAGGTTGTTCTAGATGAATATCTTCGCCAACATCCGGATGTCCGAGGCGTTGAATTCTATCTGTGCGGGCCACCCATGATGGTCAAGGCCTGTCAGAAGATGCTCGCCGATCTTGGAGTGAGTCCGTCCCAGATTGCCTGCGACGAATTTTGAATCGTCCTCATTATCTCAACGACGGATCGGGCGTTGCGCCCAAACTGAGGGTCTTTCTTAACCTCGACAACCTTCTCGACCTCCCGAGTAGTTCGACCTGGAAGAATCCCCCCCGCGAGGAACTCCTTAAACATCTCGCCGCCGACGGATTCGAAGGTGTCCAACTGACCCAAGATGGTCCTCCGCCCTTCGGATCACTCCCTCACTGTGGGCTCGGTCGGATCAACAAACCAGGGGAGGCTTTGCATTTGGCTGAAAAGCATGCGAAGCGCGGAGATCTCTGCCTAACCGTCCATGCGGGCTGGGGAATCGAGGACGACGATGAAGTCTTTCGATTGGTCGAAGCTATCCTGGTCGCTTCTGAGAAAACCCGGTTGCCCATTTTTATCGAAACCCATCGCGCCACGGTGACGCAGGATATGTGGCGGACGGTCCAGATCACGAAGAGGTTTCCTGAGGTTCTCTTCAACGGGGATTTCAGCCACTACTATTGCGGGCAGGAGATGGTTTACGGGGGCCTAGAGATGAAAATCGAGTTCATGAAACCGATTTTTGACCGGATCGGCTTCATGCATGGGAGGATTGCAAGCCCCGGGCACATGCAGGTCCCGATTGATGCCACCGAATCGCGGCCAGCGGCGGCAGTTGGTCTGGTGGATTATTATGCCGACTTTCGGACAATCTGGGCGCGGGCAATGCGCGAGTTTCGGGAGAAGGCCGGCCCTGGTGACGTTCTCATCTTCACGCCGGAGTTGCTCTCAGGAACCCACTACTACGCCCGGCTATTTCCCGGACCCAACGGGAGAATGACAGAGGAGTCTGACCGCTATGCACAGGCGATCCTTTACGCCAAAGTCGCGCGGAAGCTTTTTCAGGAAGCTTCGGCCTTGGCCTGACACTCCTTCCTGATAATCGCATAATGGAAGGGAGATCCTAGTCGGGCGGGAATCTCATCGCTCGCTACATCAGGATTTGGCACCTTTTTTGCCATGAGGCATCCAGATTTACTTAGCCTATTCTCTAGATTCGCTTTTCTTGTTCAGGTGACCTTCTTCTTTCTCCCAGCGGTTTGCCTACAGGCCGCTGGCGAAAAGCCTTCTCGGCCTAACATTATCCTTATTCTCGCTGACGACGTCTCGGCTGATGAGCTGTCACCTTACGGCGG
>JBIKNP010000022.1:0-33592 GCA_044358595.1 Methylacidiphilales bacterium | reverse complement strand
GGGTTTGGACGCATAGGGCTCGCGACTGACGAGCAGGCTGGTCATTCCGAGGTCGGCAAAAATGTTGGCCCCCGTGATGCACGACGAATCATCGCTCAGCAGGAAGACGCAGCATTTGGCGACTTCCTCCGCAGTGATAAGGCGCTGCCCGGGAATATTGGCATTCCAGTAGTCCAGGCACTCCTTTTCGCTCGGCGCGGCGGCGACAAGATCCTTCCAGATTTCCGTCTCGCAGAGGCCGGGGGAAAGGATGTTCACCCGGATGCCCAGAGGTGCCAGCTCGACCGCAGCGGCTTTACTGAACCCGACCATCCCGTGCTTGGCAGCATCGTAAGGCGCGGCCCCGGCCACCGCAGCATGGGTGTGGACGCTGGCGATTTGGACGATCGAGCCACCATGCCCGGCCTTATGCATCGTGCGCGCGCAAAGTTGGGTGAGTAGAAACGAGCCGGTGAGATCGACGTCGAGCACGCGCTGCCATTCGATCAGATCGATTTCGAGGAATGGCTTCACGTAGTTGACGCCCGCGTTGTTGATCAGCCCGTCGATGCGTCCGAACCGTTCGACCGAACGCTGGACGAGGGCCTCCAACTGCGCCGGTTTACTCATGTCGGTCGGCACGACCTCGACTACGCCTCCCGCCGCACGGATGCGTTTCGCCACGGTTTCGAGTTCCGGCATCGAGCGGGCGGCGAGCACGACTTTCGCCCCTTCCCGGGCGCAGGTTTCGGACATAGAAACGCCGAGCCCTTTGCTGGCTCCGGTGATGATGATGACTTTATTGGCAAGTTTCATAAGGATAGTTTTATCAAAAAGTGTAATAAGATATATTCTTCAGAGAAATTCGTCGAGCGATCTTTCCGGGGATCGCGTCCGCCCGAGGGCGAGCGGTGTTCCATCTCGCCAAAACAATCGAAGGCCGCCTCGTCGGCCGGAAATTAAGCCATTTTATTTTTCCATTACCCTATTGTCGGCACCATCGTCACGAACGGCTTTGTCACTGGCGGGCTGAAAAACATTTCTGCGCACGGTGTTCTGGTCGGCGAAGTCGCGGTTATCAATGCTGCTGCCAAAAGGATATCCGGCATCGTCCTCGCAGTAGGATCGACGCCCCTGCCGTGATCCCAGCCAGATCCCGTAACTCCCCGACCGCAGATCCTTCATGTTAAAAAAGTTTTTTTCGATGACGTTTCCCTGGGGAGTCTGGTGCCGCACCGTCCCACCCTCCCCACAGTTTCGGTAGAGATAGATCCCTCCGTAACTAACCTGAAGAAAATGGTTCCCGATAATTGTGTTGGTGGCAGAACCGTCGACAGCCATCACTTCCCGGCCTGACCGAACATTAAAGGTACAGCCCTCAATTCGGTTTCCACCACTTTCAGCATCCAGATAGACGGTCGTGGAAGCGGACCAGCCGGTAAATGTGCAATTCCTAACCGTGACCCCGGTCACCCCCGGGCCCAGATAAAGCGGAATGCGGTGATCCGCTTCGATTTGGAGATCTTCTAACAAAATAGCGCGTGGAGCCGCGGCCTGGGCCCGAGAAGTGTGCCCCTCACGATGCGAAGATTCCCTCACCTTCGGAGCCTCCCCATTGACCCCCAACCCGCAAATCCGGATCGAACCGCGGATCCTGCCGTTCCGGATCGTGATTCTCTCAGGTACATCCCATCCCTTCTCTGCCTCCTTCGAACGAATTACCAGTTCGGTCAGCTTTCCCTCATTCAGCCAACCACCTTGCAGATCGATGACCCGTCCGTTGTCTCCACTGCCCTCGAAAGTATTTTTTTCGAATTTCGGCGTAGGCAAAAGCTTCAGTAGGACCGATGGCATTTGCGGCAACCAATCTTGGGCCTTGGTAAAAAACGTCAAGGTTGTCAGCACCACCAAGACAAGAATGGAACTTTTAATAAACCGACCCATGGAAAAAGATACCCCTCTTGCTTAAACAGCGGAAACCTTACGCAAACTTTCCGGAAGGCAAATCAGCTCCGTGTCGGTTCCCCGGGGCACCCACACGACCCGACCATCTTCCAGGATCTTCACCACTCTGCCTGCCGTGCTGCCCCGGAGCGTCTGCACCCGGTCCCCGGGCACGAACGAAGCCGATTCACACAGGGACTCCACCCCCGAGATCATGGACTCCCGGTCCAAAACCCCCGCGATGTAATGCGCCACGGCTGAGGAAAGTTCGCGCCGCCGGGAGGTGGGAAGATCCCCAAAAAGGGCATCACACAACCTCCTGCCAAGATCAGCAAAAGTGTTTCCGTTAAAAAAAAGAAAGGGGGCGGACTTGTGCTGCTCGCGAAGAAAATCCAAAACTTCCAGCAGGGAGAGCTCGGTTAGGCGCGCCTCTTCCCAGCGACGCTGGCACGTGTCTCCAATCTGCGGATTAGGGCCGTGCTGCGCGCTTCCTCTTGCGCACGCTGCTCGGTTGAGGCCGACAACAAGCTCCCAACTCCAGTTTTTGAAAAACGCGGCTCGGGTTTGTAGCGGGGATTGTTCGCCACGACCTCCTCGAGGAGATCCTGCTCGGTCATCTGCTCCAGCAGATCCAGCCGAAGTTTCATTCCCTTAATCTAATCCCGTTGAGGAGAGCTTTCAAGCCCGCTTCGCCAGCACCCTCTTCTCGTAACTCTCCGCATCCTTGATCCACTGCGCCTCACCGGGCACGCCAGCACGCTTACAACACTCCTCCCAGACCTCACCGAACGGCATCACCTTCAACCGCTCCATCAGTGCCAACCGCTGGGCTCCCTTCCCCTCCCGCTGCAACTGAGCAAGCTCCCGATGTGGCGTGAGAAGCGAATACAGAATCGCCTTCCGAGTGGCCCGGATGCCGATCACATAGGCGGCGATTCGGTTGATGCTCGCATCGAAATAGTCCAAGGCTACCTTCACCCGATTCCAAGCCTGCCCTGCCCCCACTTCATGGAAAACAGCACGGGTCGCATCATCAAACAGCACCACATGGTCTGAATCCCATCGGATGGGTCGACTCGTATGCAACAACAAGCCCTCATGGAACTGAAGGAGGGCGGAAATCTTGTCGGCAATCCCCTCCGTCGGGTGGAAATGTCCCATATCCAGACAGAGCAGTTTCTTTCGGCTCAGCGCGTAAGAGCTGTAGAACTCCATCGACCCCGCCACGTACTCCTCGCTACCGATCCCGAAGAGCTTCGGCTCAACCGCGTCCAGGCACAGCTTTTCGTCAGGAACCTTGGCGGCAAAGATCTCGTCGTAGGACTTCGTCAACCGGGCGCGGGGCGACCATCGATCCCCTGGCAGATCCTTCAACCCGTCCGGAACCCAGTGGTTGTTTACACAAACCCCGCCCTGAGCTTTGCCCATCGCTGCTGCGATCTTTCGGCTGGCGATGCCGTGCTTCACCCAAAATTTACGGACTCCCTCATCGGCACTGGAAAGCGTGAAGCCATCGGCCGCCTTGGAATGGGCGAAGTAGGTGGGATTAAAATCCAAGGCAATCTTCCGGCTCTTGGCCCAGTCCATCCAGTTTTGGAAGTGGGAGAGATCCATGGCATCCCGATCCACCTGCTTCTTCCCGGGCTCGGCATAAAAAGCATGAATATTGACCCGATGAACCCCAGGCACGAGAGAAAGGACCTTTTCAAAATCCATCCGCATCTCATCCCCGTTACGCGCCTTGCCGGGATAGTTTCCAGTCGACTTAATTCCACCGCTATCGGCTGCCGACCCACCTGATTCCAATCCCGCCACATCATCCGCCTGCCAGCAGTGCATGGAGATGGGAACCTCGAGCGCCGCTTCCACCGCCTTGTTCGGATCAATACCCAGATCTGCGTAAACTTTCATAGAATTAGAGCTTGCTGGGATTTTTAGCGCGATCAATCCACACCTCTTGGCATTTTTGTCCTATTTTTTGACACCAGAAGGATGACTTCATGCGTTAGAAAGTGGGGCGGCGAGGCGTTCGTCAAGCAGGCGGCGATTTTCCGTCGCTCGTTGATGGGTGATTGGAAAGAAATAAATAAATACGCTGGCAAGTATCATCGGTACTCCGAGGACAATCATGTAGCCTATACGCAAAGAAGTGGTGGTTTGGTCAGACTGCATTGCGGCCTTTTCGTCAAAACCGACTGCAAGAAGGAGATAGCCCACCACGATGGTTGATAGGGCGATTGCACATTTTTTTCCGAATTCAAGTGAGGCGCTGTACAAGCCCTCGCGGCGGTGCCCAGTCTTAAGTTCGTCATCATCACATACATCGCCAAGCATCGAAACACCAATGAGGAAAGAGCCGTTAATCGCCAGCCCAAAGATAAAACCAGGGACAATCTGAAGCCAAGGATTCTCTGGTGTGAACATCCACCACACCAGAGGGACGCTCAGTAATCCGAGCAGGAGCAAAGCGAGCGTGGCATGACGTTTACCAAGGCGCTTCGCGAGCCATGTCGCCAAGGGCAGTCCTGCAAGTCCCGCCGCCATCGAGGCCGTCCCAGACCATCCTCCCAACATCGAAGCTAACTCCTTTTTGCCACCGAAGACGTGATAGATCGAGACATAGAGCCCTAGCGGAGAAGCCAAAAATATCCCCAGCAGGATGCACAGAGTCGAAGCGCTCAATAACAGAAACGATCTGTTAGTGAATGTGACTTTCAGTGCGTGTAAAAGTGGCATGTGGGAGCTTGTTTTTTGCGGGACGTGCTCCGCAATGAAGAGAGCAGGAAGAATGCCGAGTCCGATCGCCAATACCCCCATGATCACTGCTACCGTGCGTGCTCCTTCCGCCTCGGTAGTTCCAAGAATAAAACACAGCTTGTAAAGCCACGGAACCCCGAGCCCAACCAGAAGTCCCATGTAGGGCCTCCAAGCAAGCACCCGGGTTCTCTCATTGTAGTCCGAGGTTATTTCCAGCCCCATCGCCGAGTAGGGGATTACGAAAACCGCGTAAGCGACGTAGAACAGGCTGGCAACGATGAGAAGCCACCAGAAGAGGCCCTCTTGAGAGAGCCCTTTGAGGGGATTGAACAACACTGCCAGCAGGGTGCCGGCCACCACCGCACCGAAAAAAATATAAGGGCGACGACGCCCCCAGCGTGAACGCGTGTTGTCGGAGAGATTACCGATTAAAGGATCGGTCAAAGCATCCAGTAAACGAGGGATACCCATGGCTATGCCAATCTTTACGGCATCCACTCCCAGCCCAACATTGAAGATCGGCAGTACAAGGGTGGCCATTCCGTTATAGAGAATGTTATCGGCTGCGCCTCCTGCGCCCCACAATAGCTTTTTCCCAAGGGAAACTTTTGGAGAAGCGCGAACTTCGGAGGACAGAACTTTTGGTGTCATGGTGATACAGTCAGAGAATTATATTTTCTTGGGTGCCATGATCCACCAACAGTAGGAGTCACAAGGAAACACCCCCCAAAAAAAAGAGGCACAGCAAATTTGTTCTCATCTCCAGTTTTGTTCTGTGGGCCTATTTGCGCTTCTTACCCTCTGCCTTAGCTGGCACGAAGAGGCGCGTCTGCCCTTTGGCAAAGGTGCATTTGAATGTTCCGCCGGTGTATGTTGAGCCATCGAATGCATCGATCCATCGGCCATCACTTGGAAATTCCAACTTCACGGTCCCAGCCAACGGGGCCGTTACCGAGACGACCCCTTTCGCGGCATTGACCACGTAACCCTCCGGCGCATAGCACCGCGCGCCAGAAGAGACAACGAACTCTCTCACCGCCCTGATATTGGTCAGAGGCAAGGCACTCCAGATCAGCCGTCCGCTTGGCTCCAACAACCGATCTGCGCCGGCCGAGGGGCGGTCTGTAGCATCCGTTGATGCATACGAGGCCCAGCCACTTGTGGCGACTGTGGCGAAGGGGCTTACAATCCCATTGGCGCTCTTATCCCAATGTGTCTTTTGAGACATATCCACAAGGATCTCGCCACCGGGGATTTCCTTCAAAATGCCAAGTCGTGCCGCGTCATGGACGGTCACCGGCAACTCCAGTATTTTCGAAGGGGCGTCGCCTTGCCGTCGCTGCGCGCGTGGATTGATAAGCCCGATAGATCCAGCAATCAAAACCGTGTGGCCTCCCTGTTTAATGAGAGCGCCTAATTTATCCAAATCGGCATGATCAGCCGCCTCCGCATTGGCCACCGCGACCAATTTCACGCTGGCAGGAAGACGATCAACATCCGAAAGAAGATAAACTCCCACCGGCGCACCGGATTTGGCTAAAGTGTAGAGGAAGTCTGCATTGGAATACCTGAACAATCGCGAGTAGGGGGTAAGCCATGCATAGCTGGTTTCATCCACAAGGAGAGCGATTTCGGGTGAGGGAGTGCGATCCCAATTCAACGAGTCCGCCTGAATGCGATGCTGGAAAGAAAATTCTTTTTGCAACTCCTCGTCATTATGCCAGTTGGATTGCAATGAATACCAATAGCGGGAAATCCCGCCCACGACATCATCGGCCAGAACCCGACGGTGCATGGTAATTGCCCCAGCACGCGGATCGTTCGGATCGAAAAGGGTGTGCCAATGCGCTGGGTGAAGCCAGGAGAACAGATCGTTTTCGTCGAGGGACACCTTGCCCGCAAGCCGGATGCTTCCAGCGCAACCCCCTTGAGAAAGAAAAGCTGCCTCGATCGCCTGGGGAATAGTGCGATAGTTGTGTAGAGGGACGCCGCCGATAAAATCGATCTGAGGATCGTCGAGCAATTGACGCAACGCGAAATGGCCGGAAAGACTCTGGCGAGGCTCGCCAGCCAACTGGACGGAATATCCGTAAAATGTCCCTGCCAGAAGCTGCGGAGCAGACTCTTTGGACACATGCGCAAAGTAGCTGATTGTCTCCGCCGTCGAGTCGGAAATGAACTGCTGGTAAGCGGCAGCCCGCCGCCCCGCGTCGGTATCCGGATAGAAGTCGGTTCCAGAAATCATCCTTTCTTCCGGAGGCGGAATTTCTTTCCACGGAAATCCTTTGACCTCACACCATCGGATAAAAGCCTGTTGTTGGATTGGCGAATAGTCGCTGCACAGCGTGTCATTAGACGCCCAGGCGAGCTGGTCCTCCGTCACTCCAATCGTAAAATGAACGCCTACGACACGGTCGGCCCATGGCTGGCTTTGCACGTATGCGATGAGCGTCCGGAGGTTCTTGGCCTGTTGTTCGCGCCATGCCGAAGATGTGAACGACGCGGCTACCCCTCCCGTTTCCTCCCAGACGAAGTCCTTACCATCTTTGCGCACAAGGGCTCGATCCTCCGGGTGGTCCTTGAACCACCAGGGTGGCAGGCTCAGGGAGACGCGAAGCAGCAAGTTGGCCTCCGGGTTGCCCGCCAGCGCCATCGCCGCATATTCATCGAGCTGTCGAAAGTCAAAACTCCCGTCGGGCTGCCATGTGGGCCGGGTGACGTTATGCACGTGACGTCCCGCGTTGGTCACCAGCGAAAACAGGTTGGCTCCATGTTTGCCGAATTGGTTGACGTTGCCCGGCTGAAAGTCAAACGTCGCATAGCCGCTCCATGGCATGGGCTTTCCGTTCTTCAGAAAGGTTGGAACCCCATTGACCACCTTGCGCTTCATCTCGGGAAATCCGGGCTTCGACCCGTTGACAATCTCGGTCCCCAAGGGACTCGCCTGCAAGCGTCCCGCACGACCGACAAGGCTGATTGATGCTTTTCTCGCCGGCAAATACTTCGGCACCTTGCGCCGGATTTCCGCCTCCCCTTTCTCGACAAGCGCCAGAACTTCCTGCTCGCTCAGTCGGATCCGCCACAAAGTCCATCGACCGTCTTCGACCTGTAGATCGAGCTGTTCTCCGGGAACAATTCCCTTCGCTTTCACAGAAAGAACAGCTTCCGCCCCGGCAGTGAGAGGACCGCTCCCCCCGAGAGTGGCCATGCGCGGGTCTGTTCCGTATTGGACCCGTAAGTTTGAGAAGGCCATTTTGTATGTCCGTCCGGATTTGGGGTCACGAACAACAAGCGCCAGCGTCACCGGCTGCTGCAGTTTTTCGGCTCCTGAGTTCGGACCAAAGTCAAAAGTCACTTCTTGGGATTGCCCGGGGGAAATCGCCGGAGCACCCGCGGCGGGTGCGCTCAGCGGCTTTCGCGCCTGGTCGGTCCACCAACCCACCTCACTGATAATGCATGCCACTTCGATCGGAACATCTCCATCGTTGCTCACCGTCAGCAAAACTTTTTGCGGCACCTGGTTCAGACGCTCGTCAACGTTAATCATTGCCGGCGGACAGGGATTCTTTTCGAATCGAAATTCCCATTCCGCGGCCGGAACGCCCTTCCTTTCCACCAACTCAAACCGGTGGGTAGCAAACTTCGCCGCTCGCTCTAACGGATTTGCCAGAGCAGGCTGAACCCCGCACAGTGTCTCGAAGACCGGCAGAGAATCGGCATCCGGGCGGGTATAGGCATCCGAGGGGAAGACCGGCTTCGCTGGCTGGAGGTTATCTCCACCTTGGACATTGGGTGCCAGGGCCGCCAAAGCCACTGCAGCCACCCAAGAGGCCATGAGACAATGATTCATAACGCACAAAAGTCGATGGGCCGAGAGGGTCAGTGTCGCCGTTTTCTTCATTGTCCGTTTCATCGTTTTCGTCTCTCTACGGTTTTATGGTTCGTTCGGCAGCACGAGGATGGCCATTCCGTTATAGAGAATGGTTCCATTGGCAACAACCAAGAGGAGTCATAAGAACCCCCAAAAAAAAGAGGCACAGCAAATTTGTTCTCATCTCCAGTTTTGTTCTGTGGGCCTATTTGTCCTTCGTAACCTCTGCCTGAGCTCGCACGAAGATGCGGGTCTGACCTTTCGTAAAGTCACAGGGGAATTCGGCGCCGGAGTACTCTGAGGCATCCAGCACATCCTTCCATCTGGCGTTTTGGGGAAATCTCAAGGTCACACTTCCTTTCCGGGGAGCAGTGACAGACACAACTCCGGCGGCGGCGTTCACCACGTAGCCCGTTGGGGCATAACAATAGGCCCCTGACGTTTCCACCAGTTTCCGTAGCACTTCGATGTTGTTCACCGGCAACGCCGCCCACAAAAGTTTGCCTCCGTCTTTCAGCGGGCGCTCCGCTCCGGCGGAAAGCTTGCTCTCCGAGCTGTAAACCGCCCAACCGGGCTGGGTCGAAATAGTGAACGGACTGACGGTCCCGCCCGTATCCATGCCAGAGGACCGAGCCCAATCCGGAATCTTCGTCATGTCCACCAGGACTATGCTGCTGGAGACCTCCTTCAGAACGCCGGCCTGCGCTCCGTCTTTGACCTCCAAGGGAAGTCCCAGGATTCTTGCGGGCGCCATGAAATCCCTAGCCTGCGTCTCGGGATTTATCAGCCCAATTGGGCCGGTCACGAGGATGGTTCGTCCGCCCTTCTCCAACAGAGCGGAAAGCTTGGCCAGGTCGGCAGGCCTCGCCGCCACGGCGTTGGACACCACCACAAATTTCACGCTGCTAGGGAGTCGGTCGGCATCGGAAAGGAGATAGACACGCACCGATGAACCGGTCTTGGCGAGCGCGTAAACGAATTCCGGATTGCAGTAGCGGAAGTAATTGGAGAACGGCGTGATCCACGCGAAGCTGGTATCATCAACCAGCAAGGCGATTTCTGGACAGGGCGTCCGATCCCAGGAAAGCGACTCGGACTGAATGCGGTGCTCGAGGGCAAACTCCCGCTGCAACGCCTCGTCGTCATGCCAACTGGCGAGCAGCGAATACCAGTAGCGGCTGATTCCGTTGACCACGTCATCGGCCAGTACGCGCCGATGCATGGTGATGGCTCCCGCGCGGGGATTTGAGGAATCGAAAAGGGTGTGCCAGACACCACCATGGAGCCAGGAGAACAGATCGTTCTCATCGACATAACTCTTGCCCGCGAGCTGTACGCTTCCGGTGGCCCCTCCCTGCGAGAGAAAGGCCGCCTCCAAGGCATCAGGGATTGTACGGAAGTTGTGAAGAGGCACACCGGCGAGAAAATCCAGATTTGGATTCTCGAGGAGTCGGCGCACCAAGAGTTGGCCACTCCAGCTCTGCCGGGGCTCACCAGCACACTGGATGACGTAACCGTAAAATACGCCGACCAGGGAGTGTGGGGCGGCTTTCTTGGCCTCGTCGATGAAGAGGTTGAGTGTGTCCGCGGTCGTTTCGTTGATGAACTGCTGATATGCGCTGGCTCTGCGCCCGGCCGCGGTATCCGGGAAAAAATCTACGCCGCGAGCCATGCTCTCCCCGGGAGCGGGCATGCCTCCTACGTCGAGACCACGCCGCCCGCACCAGCTACGGAATGCCTCCTGCTGGACCGGCGAGTAGTCGCCGTTCAGCTTGTCGTTGCACCCCCAAGCAAACCACTCTTCCGTCACACCGCCCATTAGGTAAAACCCCGCGACGCGATCGGCCCACGGTTGGGAGCGAATATAGTCGATCAACCGGCGGAGGTTTTCAGCCTGCTGCTTCCGCCAGGCCTCCGAGACAAAGCTCGGCACGATCCCGCCGGTCTCTTCCCAGATCACCTCCTTGTCGCCATCGCGCACGACAACCCGAGAATCAAGGTGTTTTTGGAACCATTTAGGAGGCAGACTGAGAGAAACCCGAATGAGAAGATTTGCGTCTGGGTTCGCCGACATCGCCAGCGTGGCGAACTCGTCCAACTCGCGGAAATCGAAGCTGCCGTCATCCTGCCACGTCGGCCGATTCACGTTGTGGACGTGCTTTCCGGCGTTCGCTACGAGCGCGAAGGTGTTCGCACCGTGCCGACCAAACTGGGTCACGTTCCCCGGATGGAAATCAAACGTCGCGTATCCACTCCAGTCCATCGGTTTGCCATTCTTGAAAAAGGTGGGCAGCCCACCCTTTTGCTTCACCGTCATCTCCGGAAAACCGGGCCGGTTACGATTCTCAACGGCGAGGGCCGCGGATGCACAAGTAAACCGGCCTTGCGGGCCGGTCAATGAGAGAGAGTATTTGCGGCCTGGAAGGTGTGGCGGCACGGTGCGCTTGATGGTCACTTTCCGATCCTTCGCTAGGGATTCGACTTCGCCTTCGGTCAATCGAACCCTCCACAACACCCAACGCCCGTCCTGCACCTGGAGGTCTAGGCGCTCACCGGCTTTCACGCCTTCCGCCTCGATCGGGAACTGAATTTCCTCCCCTGCACTGCCTTTGGTCTCGGGCGGTAGAGACGCTTTACGGCTGTCGGGCGGGTAATGAACGGTTAAATCGGAAAGGACAACCCGATAAGTCTGGCTGGGCTTAGGATCCCGAACAAAGAGAGAGAGCGTGACCGGTTGTCTGAGGCTCTGGACACGGGATTCGGCGTCGAAAGTGAACATCACCTGCTTCGACTCTCCAGGAAGAATGGCAGGAACTCCCACCGTGTGCCCGTTTTCCGGCTTACGTCTGACGTCGCTCCACCACGATACCTCGCCGATCTGACAGGCGACCTCGATCGGCGTATTTCCGCGGTTCTCGACCGTTACCTCCACTTTCCCGGGAATGCGGCTCAGGCGCTCCTCAATCGTCAGGATGGCCGGAGGAACAGGAAGATGGTCGAACTGGAACTCCCACTCCGCAGCAGAACGTCCGTTTTTCTCGATGAGCTCGAAACGATGTTTCGAAAACTTTCGGGCACGCTCGAGAGGATTCGACAGGCCGGGCTGAACCCCGCACAGCGTCTCGAAGACCGGCAGAGAATCGGCATCCGGGCGGGTATAGGCGTCGCTCGGATACTCTGTGCTCTTCGAAAGACAAGAAAACGTTGATGCAAAAATAATCAAGGGACAGGCCAGCCAGGCTCTGAACCAATTGCTCAATATGTTATTCGGCTTATGAAAATGGTGTTTCATAAATTGATTTTTCATATGCTTTTTCGCTTCGGGAGTTTCTGTGCCGTTTGTTTCTATGGAATTGTTATGTTTCAAGGTGTCAGTCCTGCTCCTAGGGTCATCGGAAGTGTTTTTCATTGTGATTAGGGCGCCATTGGAGCAAAACTTTCATCTTTAAAATCGTCCGGCTTTTGAGCAGCAACATGACCGTCGAGAAAAAGGCAGGTAATAGAGTCGCCAGACCAGCGTGGACCGGCCCAAAACTTGGGATCGGTTCGAACCATCGTCTTCCAGGCCTGAAAATTCAACCCAATGCTCGGATTGGGGCCTCCGACGACACTCAGGCTTTCCATACAAACGACCTGTTGGGACGGCGATGGAAATGCCAGAATTGAGCGTGGGTTGTTCACGCTCGAGACCCAATCATCTTGATCGGCCGGCACAGCTCCGGTCTTATACCAAACCCAACCAAATCCCGCCTCGATCCGGCAAAGTTCGTTCTTCAATTCATCCTTTGTCTCCCCGGTGAACGGATTGGGGACGTCGTCCCAGGTTCCCTTCGGATATACACTGCTCCATGGCACGTAGCAGGGGTTCCAGAACATCTTGGCCGAACCGCCTGTGTAACGCATGAGGTAGTAGCACCACCAAGCATTATCGTTTCCTTTCAGTTCGGGATCAGGAGGATTTGACTTGGAAAAATTGCTCGGCAAACAACGGCCTCCATTCTCGGCTACATAGGCAGAGAAGGCAGTTCCAATCATCTTTAAATTTGAAGTCTTTTGCGCCACTTTGGCCGCATTCATCGCTTTCTGAGTTCCCGCAATGCCGAGGGCAGCCAAAATCGCGATTATGGTGATGACCGTCAGCAACTCGACCAAAGTGAAGCCTGTGTTGCCCTTGGCACATCCTATCCGCATCGCTACTACGCGATGCGTCTTGAAACCCCGTAAGGCGTTGCGGTGGAGGAAGGAAATCACTGAATGAGCGATACTGCAACCAGTGTCATTTGTCGATGCCAGATCTTCTGATTCTCATCGTTTGTATTAATATAGATTGTGCTCATTTTCGTCCACATCAGCCAGCGGACCATGTTGGCAGTTGAAAAAGTCCAAAGTCCTTCAGGCAATAGGCTTCGCCAGGCTGTGGGTCGTTCGGAAAAGCCAGCGAGGCAACTGAGAATCGGTGGCTCTGTTGTCATAAATATCGACGCAACTACGGTTAGCTTCTCCGCACCGCACTGCGTCGTTTGCTTTAATCGAGCACCTGAATGGCAATCTCAGAAATCGTGGCGGGATCCGCTTTACCCGACTCCATCCCTGTTTGTTTGTAAAAGCTGATCCCGAAGCAAGCCAGATTGTCGAGGGGGATTGGCTGACCACTTGTTCCCGCCCAATTGACCGGCACATCGAAAACCAAGGTGCGGGTATTGCCGTTGTTGCTCACCGTCGCGGTCACCTCTCCCGTCTTGAGATTATATTCGATACTGTGTTCGGTCGGTTGATTCGGATCCCTGTAAAACTCTCCATACCATTGTTCGCCAACGAATTGATTCGTCGGTCCTGGGCCTGCGGAATACATCAGCGCGAATGTACCCGATTGGTCGATGACCCAAAGCGCCCCTGATTTGTTGAAAACATTCTGATCCAGTCCTGTAATAGGCATAAAACCGAATGATATATGGGCACCACTGCCTGATCCCCTGGAGTGGCAGCGTATCATCACTCGTAACTGGCTCTTACCTTTCAGCTTAGGAAGTGAAAACCAAGCACTCTGGCTTTCAATTTCCGAGGAACTCAAACCCATCGATCCATCTTTGATCACGAATTTGGACTCTGCCACCCAATCCCCAAAACCCGGAGCAGTTTTTCGTCCATCCAATTCACCCTTTGCACCCTTGAAATTCTCGCGGTATTCGGCCGCCTCCAAGCCCTGCAACTTTACATGGAACACGGCCAGTATGAGTCCGAGAACACACCATGCAGCAGCCCGGCTGCAGGCGTGAAATGGAAATGGCCGGAGCACAACTCAGAAGTCGAAAAAGGTATTGCCCGAAGTCTTGGGGTCTAGCGACGACGGTAGAAAGCCGTCATCGCCCCAAGGCCGAACAGCAACATCGAAAAAGTCGAGGGTTCAGGGATGATAGAAACACTCAAACGATCGACATAGGCGGGGTTGGAAGACGTGTCCAAATCCTGCCCTTGAAACTGCAGGGCAAAATTGCTGAAGGAATTCAGCGGAAACGCGCTCATATCGGCGTTGTTAAGGAGTGTGGACGAGCTGGATCCATTCGTGGCGCTGATCGAGAGCGTTTGGGCGGCAGCGGAGTAAGTGTATTCAAATGTTGTTGCCAGAGATGCGTCAAAACCAAGAGCCGGATTGGCCAGTGTTGCGTAGTAAGTTGCGTTGGTGGCTCCTGCACCTTTGAAAACCTGAATGTTTGGATTGCCCGCGCCCAGTCCCTCGTAATAGGTCCAAGCATATCCAGAATTGATCAGGTATTGGCCTGAACCAGATGTAAACCCAATTCCCATGAAACCTGCTCCAGAGGGTCGGACTGTGATTGAGAGCGAGAGAATGTCGGTGGCTCCCAATGTGGGAAGCGCGAAAGTCGCTGCGTGGTAGGGGTCCGGAGTGTTTGAGTTAATCGTAATTTGATCGCTGCCGACCTGAAACGCGCCGCCAGCGGTCCAGTTGCCGAAACCGGAGGCAGTGATGCGACCGTTCAAGGCCCCGGCGTTGGCACTGAAGTCGTCCTGATACAAATATGATGCACCATACAGGTTGCCTGAAATTTGGAGGCATAGCGCGGCGAGAACACCGAGCCCGATGCGGGTGGTTGTGTTAATTTTCATAAATGCTATATACAGCAACCGATGTCATTTGTCAATGGATGTTTCTTAGCAAGCCGTATTTCCTTAATTAAATTCATCCTGAACACTTGCAACTTCACAAGTTCCCATCGCAAGTGCCTTATAATCAATCAATTCATCTCTATGCTGCTGTTTGTTAGCCTTGCCGGCAGCGGCGTTGCACAAACCCCGACAACAAAGCCGAACGGCGCCGCACTCCCCTCAAATATGTCTGACAAGCCGACAACCGGAGTTCCCGGTGAAGTTCGCCTCGCGGGTGACTGGGCGGTTTCTGTTGCGGGAACGTCCCCTGCCAGGAAGACGGTGGAAATTCCCAAACCGGATATCGTAACTGTCACCGATGAGAAGTGTGACACATTGCCCGACTTTGCCGTAAAACACGCGACGACTGGCTGGATGAAAGGCATCCGGCTGAAGGGAGTGGTCGCGGCGGAGTGCACGATAAAAAGCGCGTTGGATCCCGCAAGTCTTGTAGTCCGCGGCGGGCCGGAGGATTCCGCGGTCACCTTCAGGCAAGGCGCGGATTACGACGCGGATTTGGAATGGGGCACCGTATGGCGTTTGCCCAAAGGCGGAATCAAGGCCGACCAGCCCGTGTGGATCAGCTATCGTTATGGGAAAATGCGCATTGATTCGATCGTGCTCAGTGCCGACGGTGGCGTTCTTCGCAAAGCTGGGTTACCGGATATTGCGATGCCGGAAGCGCCAGCTCTGGCGCCGGGCGAAACCCGCCTAGCGAATGTGTTCGTGACGGGCAGACTCGAAGCCCTCACCCCGGATAACCTGTTCCCAATCTTAGAAACCGCCTACCCCGAGCCTCCCGTAACCGGGCCATCGGTTGCGGAAAGAGTGCTGCCAAAGACGCTCGAAAAACTTAAATCCGGTGAGCCGCTGAAGATTCTTGCGTGGGGCGACAGCGTCACGGGCTACAACCGATTCCAGACGATGTTCGTGGATCGACTCCGCGCGCAATACCCCGCCGCAAAGATCGAATTGGTTACGGAAGCCTGGGGTGGACACTACAGTGAGGATTATCTGAAGGAACCGCCGGGCAGCGAACACAACTATCAGGAAAAAGTCCTGGCTCAAAAACCGGACCTCGTCATTTCTGAATTCGTCAACGATGCGGGGCTCATCAAGCAACAGGTGGAGAAGCAATACGGCCTATTTCTTGAGGATTTTAAGAAACTGGGTGCCGAATGGATCATTCTCACGCCGCACTATGTCCGCCCTGATTGGATGGGGCTGACCCGCCAGCACGATATTGACGAAGATCCCCGGTCTTACGTGAAAGCCTTGCGCCTATTTGCCGACAAACATCACGTCGCGCTTGCTGATGCGTCCTTGCGGTACGGCAGGCTCTGGAGACAAGGAATCCCGTATCTCACGCTGATGGAAAATCATATCAACCATCCGAATGTTTTCGGTCACACCCTCTTTGCGGACAGCTTGATGGCGCTGTTCCCCCGCAGCCGTTAACGGAACCTCCCCGAAGGAGTCAGCGGGCACGTGAAAAAAAATCAAAGAATATCGCTTGATGCAATGACATTGGTTACAGCAACGTCGCGCAGCATGAAAAATTTTCCCTCCCTCCGCATCGGGCTCGGTGTTCTCGCCGCGCTTGGCTTGCCGGCGATGGCATTTGCCGGCACGGTCCGCTTTGATTTTGAAACGGGCGATCTGCAGGGCTGGCAGATCGAGGACGGCATGCTAGCTGCTCCGGTCTGCGGCCGCGCAACCTATCACAACACGGATTTGGGTCCCACTTACAATAAGGAGGGAAAATATTTTCTCAGCACGCTCGAAGCATCCGATGGAAGCATGGATATGACACAAACGGCGGTGATCAAATCCCCCGTTTTTGTTTTAGAAGGGCCGGCGATCTCGTTTCTCATCGGCGGCGGCAAGGAGCAAAATGCCTATGTCGCGCTTTGCACCGAGGACGGGACGGAGGTCTTCCAGGCGCGCGGTGACGAACATGAGGTGATGCAGCGCATCACTTGGGACGCCTCTGCGTATGTCGGAAAAAAGGTTTTTCTGACGATCGTGGACAAGGAAACTGCGGGCTGGGCACACGTGACCTTCGACGATTTCACCGCCACGGGGCGGATCGATCCGCAGGCCACCCAGGCGCTGCGAGCGCCCGATTCGCAGCGTCAGCAGAAGAAGGTGGAGTTGGCGCAGGCCACCAAGAGCAGACTCGATGCCGATCGTGCCAAGCGGCTCACCGAGTTGATGACCAACGAGCGGTTGTTTGCCCGCGGCAAGCGCTGCGTGTATGAGGGGGATCATCTCGGCGCAATCAGCATGCCGATCGGCGGCATCGCGGCCGGGCCGATCCAGATCAACGGCCAGGCGCGCCGCCACATCTGGCAGATTTTCAAAAACTACAAAGCTATCGATCTGCCGCATTCGTTTTTCGCTGTGCGGGCAAAAACCGCCGGCCAACCCGCGGTGGTGCGGGCGATGCAGACCGCGAAAGAAGGCCCATTCGAAGCAATGCAATCGCTGAAGTTCAGCGGCGAATATCCGTTCGGCTGGTTCACCTTCGTGGATCCGGCGCTGCCGGTGGCGGTGAGCATGGAGTGCTTCAGCCCGCTGATCCCGCTCGATGAGAAGGATTCCGCCATTCCCTGCGCGATCTTCAACCTCACTGCGGAAAACAAGGGGAAAGAGCCGGTGGAAGTGAGCTTTCTCGGCACGCAGCAGAACGCGGTGGGTGCGGATTGGAAGCAGGCGATCTCCGGCCGCAGTTCGCCCGCCTATGGCGGCAATGTGAGCCGGGTGTTGAGGGATGCGGGCGCGACCCTGCTACATCTCACCACCAGCAAGCCGAAAGACGCCGCCAACTATGGCGACATGGCGCTCGCGGTGCTGAACAACAAGGCGTCGGTCACGGCGGACTGGGAAAGCCTGGAAACATTGAAAGCCAAATTTTTGGAATCCGGGGGAGTTGCGGGAAGCGAGAAGGCGGGTCCGACGCCTGCTGGGCAGACTGTGGACGGCGCATTGGCCGTGCCGTTCACGCTCGCGCCGGGAGAAAAGCGAACGGTGACATATGTCCTCGCCTGGCACTTCCCGAATATGCCTTTGGCGGAAAAACACCTTGGGAACATGTATGCGAACTGGTGGCCAGACGCTTTGGGAGTGGCCCGCGACGTCGCCGCCCGCCTGGATGTGCTCTCGGAAAAAACCCATCTGTATAACGAGACGCTTTACTCCTCGAATCTCCCCTATTGGCTGCTCGACCGCATCAGCTCGCAGGTCGCCATCCTCAGCGCCATGACCTGCAACTGGGCGAAAAACGGCTTCTTCTATGCCTGGGAGGGCTGCAAGCGGGAAGACGGAAGCTGCGAAGGCAACGCCACCCATGTGTGGGGCTATGCGCAGGCCCACGCGCGGCTATTCCCGGCCATCGGCCGCGCGATGCGCGAGGAAGACGCGGCGAATCTGAGGCCGGAGGGAATGCTGCCCGTGCGCTTCATCCATCCCTTCCCCGCATTCGACGGTCAGTGCGCCTTCGTCATGAGTTCCTACCGCGAGCACTTGATCAGCAAAGATGGGAAGTGGCTCAAGGGCCACTGGCCCGCGGTCAAACGGGCGATGGATTACACGATTGCGCGCTGGGACTCCCCCTCCCCCTCCATTGTGGACTTTAAGAATAATGGTGTTCCCGATGGCATGTTGACCGGTCCTCAGCACGCCATGGACGGCGATCAGGGCGGCACCTGTTCGTGGCTGGGCAGCATGTATCTTGGCGCGTTGTCCGCCGCCGCAGAAATGGCCGACCTTCAGGGCGATTCCGCTTCGGCCGGACGCTACCGGCAGATCCTTGCCGCGGGGAAGGCAAACCAGGACAAGGCGCTCTTCAATGGCGAATATTATATTCAGGTTCCCGACCCGACCCCGCAAGAGGATTACGGCAACGGCTGTTACATCGACCAGATGCTCGGCCAATGGTGGGCGCTGCAGATCAACTGCGGATGGATCTACCCACAGGATCATGTGCGCTCGGCGATGGCCGCGCTGTTCAAATACAACTTTCGCGCGAATTTTTACGGCATCCCACAGATCCCGCGCAAGTTTGTCGATGAGCCCGACGCGGGTATGCAGCAAGGCACCTGGCCCCGGGGCGACAGACTGACGAGCGAAATGGTGGCGGGCCATCGGAAAAACGAGCTCCGCTACGCCGATGAAGTGATGAGCGGGTTCGAATACGCCGCTGCCGCGATGATGATACAGTCCGGATTGTTGAAAGAGCCCTTCACCGTTCTTCGCGCCGCGGCGGACCGCTATGACGGGCGGCTCCGCACGAATCTCACCAACATGGATGTCGCCTCCTGGGGATACAGCGGAAATCCGTTCGGAGACGACGAGGCCGGGAAGTTTTACGCCCGCGCCATGGCCATCTGGTCCACCCTCCTGGCCGCCCAGGGCTTCATCTATGACGGCCCCGCCGGGCGGATTGGCTTCAAGCCGGTCTGGAAACCCGAGGATCACAAGTCGTTCTTCACCGCCGCCGAGGGCTGGGGAGTCTTTGTTCAAGGCCGCAAAGACGGTATCCAAACCGAGCGCCTAGAACTCAAATACGGCCAATTGGAACTTCGCGAGCTGGTTTTCAAGGTGCCTGCCGCGAAGACTGATGCCAAGGCAACCGTGAAAGCAGGCGGTCGCCAGTTGGCCGCCAAAACCTCGGTCCACGGCACCGAACTCCGCCTCAACTTGGATCAGGCGGTTGAGCTGAAAGCCGGGGAAACCTTACTCGTCGAAATCCGGTAATCTTTCCCGGTGCCATCGCCATTAGAGCGGTTTCCATTTTACTGTAGCCGCGGTGCTGTTCCCCCGGGACCGTTAACGAAACCTCCCGGCGATGCGTGGCTTGGTGAAACGAACCGAAAAGCTAGATGAACAATGCCATGGGCGATCCTTCAGCATGTGAATCGGCGGCAAGAGTTGCTATTCTCCGCAGGATCCCCGCACGATTAACACCGAGGGGATTTCGTGAAAGCCGGGGGTGTAAATCGTCTCACCATTGAGTATCCTGAGCAGAAGATCAGTGGCTTTCACTGCCATATCAAAAAGAGGTACATCGATCGAGGTAATGTTAGCCATCTCATGGGGTACGTGGTTTTGGACACCACTTGAAATTAGTAAGATTGGACCTGGGAAAGACAATCCCATGGAATGAAGTGCGTTGCTGACTTTTCCACACAGGTATTCCGCCGTCAGGAAAATGCCTACCGGACCATCCCCCTTTACCATCTGGAAAAGCGGATTCCGAACGATATCCATGTCATTTTCCATGTGGATCACGGATGTCGTCACGCCGACGGGGGCAAGTTTTGCGGCATGGTTTAAAAATCCCTCTTCGCGCTTGAGGAGACACGCAAACGAATCGTAATTCTTCGGGGTAACCACGACCAATCGCCGCGCGCCACGCTCGATCAGATGGGTTGCAGCACGGGCGCCAATCGACCGGTTGTCCACATCGACATTCATCAGCCACGACTTCGATTTCTCAACTGTACCCATGAGCACGACTGGAAAAAGTCTCAGTGCGTTGCGTAAATAATCTTCTGAATGGCCCTCCGGATCCACATAGAGCAACCCGTCGAGGAGGTCATCTCCCTCATGGGCGTCAGTCATTTGACCCGGCTTATCTCGTTTGTGGATTACAAGGTCGTAGGCCGCAAAAAGTGGGTGAGAAAATACGCCCGAAATAAAATGATGTGAAACCGGCGAGAAAAAAGGTCCGGTTGGGTTTGTTTTGTCGTCTAAGGAGGGGAGCGTTGGAAAAGAAATCCCGACTAGGTGGGTGCGCCGGTCAGCCATGGCCCGCGCCAGTCGGTTCCTTCTGTAGCCAAGTTCAACAGCGGCCCGTCGGACACTTTCTATGGTTTCAGGGCTGATAGGAAACTGGCCGAAGCGTTCGTTGAGAATCCGGGAGACGGTCGATTTGCTTAGGCCACAATGTGCCGCCAGCTCGGCTAGTGTGACCCTAGGAGATGAAGGAGACTTCTGGGGTTTCTCTTTGGACTTGATCAAGTTCTTCCTTGGCACGGACGTGTTTAAATGGTGCGCATCAACACAATGATGTCAATTTCCCCCAACACGGTCGAATGCCCAGATGCCATCTTCGTGTGGACCGATCGACTTAATAGTTCTAATTTCCATACCAAGGCTTAAGATATACTACCATTTTGAACATATGATTTATCGAATGCGATACATCGAACTAGCATTTCATGCGCTCCCATTCATTGCTTTAGCGCAAACTGGTGTTGTCCAAGGCTACAAAGTGAAAGCGCCGAGCATGGATTTAAATGCCACTCCACCATCGTGGGAAACTATTTCGCTTGATGGAACTCCGCAAACAAGTGCGCAGCCGTATTTTCTTACCACTGTATCTGCTGGCACCCATACGATATCTGTCTCTGTTCCGTCTGGATGGAGTGTTGGTTACACGCTCTGTTACAACGATACATCGTGTCATACGATGACTCCGACGCCGGGCAACTCGGTAAGCGTGAATGTTCCAACGGGTGGTTATGTGGATTTGTGGTGGCATTACACACCTATCGCGCCGATCCATACGCTCACGAAGATATTTGATGGCACTCTTGATTACGAACTCTACACGCCACAGAGGATTCCCAATGTCTACGCACCGCATGTTCTGTATGAAGACGGCATCTACAAAATGTGGTATGGCGGCGGTGGAACAGACACGCGTGATCGAATTCTCTATGCGGAATCATCCGATGGATTGAACTGGATCAAAAAAGGTGCGGTCATTGATGCAGGGAGTGACTACAACGCGAACGACCCGACGGTCGTAAAAGTTGGCAATACATACTACATGTATTTCACCGTATCTCTGGTAAGTTTGATTGATCGCATCGAGTCCGCAACCTCGCAAGACGGCATTCATTGGACCAAGCGCGGGGCAGCGATTGAGATAGGCCCATACGAATGGAACGCGCGATTCGTTGCTCGACCTACTGTCATATACGACGACGGAATATTCAAAATGTGGTACGACACCACTTCAGGAACAGACTACTTTGCACCAATTACCGAGCAATCTATCGGCTATGCGACATCCTCTGATGGTCTCGTGTGGAATAAGTATCCGAACCCTGTCTTTTCGGGATTTGCCGCAGTTGATGTCACCAAATGGCAAGGTGTGTATTTCATGCTTCTACAGGGAGCATGGCAAGGCACGCTTCTCGCAACCAGCGCGGACGGCATCTCATGGCAATCAAAAGGTACTTTGATCTCCCCGTCTCTTATGCCGAAACCAGAAAATGATCCTTTATATGACTCCGCAACTGACAAAACACTAGGCCATCTTACGCCGTTCTTTTTTTTCGGACCGACACAAAAACCGGAAGCGATTTATATGGGAGGTGGACTGCCGTACGGTGCTGCGGCATACAATCACTCCGCAATGTACGTGTACAAGCTTGACGGGAGTGAGTTGAATCAGTTTCTTCCAACAGCAGCTTCGATTCAAACTCCTGCACCGACATCGCCGTAGGCCGCGACTGTGATATGTGCGCCGCCCGGGCGCTGTGGCTCCCCCGGTTGGATCATTATAGGGAAATCCCTAAGAGAGCGTTGAAGCTGGCCACTGCATCCTTATGTTTCATACCTCGATCTGGTCGAGGCATTTCTGCGCGTCGGGTTTGCAAGGGGAAAGAACAAGTGGGTGGTTGCGGATCGGATACTGAAATTCAACGTGAAGAGCCCGATCAGATTTCCATCGGCAAAACCGAGAAAAGACGCGGTACCAGTGCCCCTCATCGTGACGACGCCTTCTTTGACGTTGGTGGTGCAATCCCGCGCTTCCAGCCCTGTATCGCAGGATCATTGTCGTCTTTGGCGGTGGTTTTCGCAGCGGCTTTGGACTTTGGGGGGGCCTGATTGTTCTGCTTGCCCTCAAGTTCGGGATGATACTTTGCGGGGTCAAAGGCGGGGTTCACCACGGGCATGACCGCCTTGGTGTCGGCGAGGAACTTCTCGATCAAGGCATCAAGTTCGGAGACGAGCTCCGGCTTCCGCGCGGCAAGATCCTCTTTCTCGCTCAAATCATCACGCAGGTTGAACAATAGATGGCGATGCGCACCCTTTTCGCCGCCTTGGAAAATTCGGATGAGTTTCCAATCGCCCCGATGCACCGAGACGGCGGGCGGAAGCCAGTCGGGTACGCCGGGATCGTGGGGAAAGTATTGGAAGACGGTCTTGCCGTCTAGCGGCTCCCCTTTGAGCGCGGGCAGGATGCTCGCACCGTCGAATTTCTGATCGGGTGCGGGTTTCAACCCAAGCCCGCTGAGCAGCGTGGGGTAGTAATCCTCGCTTTGCACGATGGCGCTGCTGCGAGTGCCCGCAGTGGTGATGCCCGGCCAAACGACGACGCAGGGCACACGAGTACCGCCCTCGAACATCGTGGCTTTTCCGCCCCGCAGCGGCGCGTTGCTGGTGGGCGTGGTGCCATCGACTCTGTCATACATGTTGCCGCCGTTGTCGGCGGTGAAAATGATGATGGTGCGGTCGGCAAGCTTAAGCCGGTCGAGGGTGTCGAGCAGCGTGCCAATGGCGTCATCCATGCTCTCGACCATGGCGGCATAGGTGGGACTGCGTTGGGGATCAGACGGATTCACGCGGGCGCGATACTTCTCAATGAGCGCCTTTTTGGCATCGAATGGAGCGTGCACGCTGAACATCCAGTAGTTCAGATAAAAAGGCTTATCCTTGTGTCGTTCCATGAATGCCACGGCTTCATTTGCCATGCGGTCCTCAAGGTGCTGGTTGGGCTCGCCGGGGTCGGCGTCAAAGTCCTTGAACTTCCATGGCGCAACATAACTTCCTGCGGGCCCCGGACCAGGCCAGTGTGGCACATCATCATCGAAACCCTGCTGCAACGGCGAATAAGGTTCCTGCCCGAGATGCCACTTGCCGAAATGTCCCGTGGCATAGCCCGCGGCTTTCAGTGACTTCGAAAGCGTATAATAGTTGGTCTGCAATCGCGTCACCGTTAACGGCTGAATTACCTTTTGATCCGGCGCCGCTTTCTTGCCCGGCACCGCTTGCAGAAGGACCTCCGCGTCGTGACAGTGTGGCATCGTGATACCGGTGCGCGCCGGACTTAGCCCAGTAAGAATGGCCGAGCGCGTCGGCGAGCATAAGGGGCTGGCCGAATACGCTTGGGTGAAAGTGACTCCACGCTTCGCCAGCCGCTCGACATTCGGTGTCTGGTAAAGCTTCGTCGCACCAAAAAGCGTGGTGTCGCTCCAGCCGAGATCGTCGGCGAGAATGAAAATGATATTGGGCCTCACCTCAGAGGAGAGCGCACCGCTCTCCATCATCAACAGCAGAGCCAAAGTTGGTAGTCGTGTGAATTTCGCCCGCTGTCTGGTTTGCAGTGTCATGGTAAATGCTAGGAATTTTCTTTTTTATTCAATTCCATTCAAGGGAAAGTATCGCACAAAAGTCTTCCAATCACTGCGAAAACCAAGCGCGGATAGTTTATTCTAAACCTTGAAGCTCCCAGCAAGTTTTACTTAATGCTAGGAATTTACTTTTCTACCCCACACACCTCCCCCTTTCCACGCCCGGCGCGGTGCTCCCGAAAAAGGATCCCTCCGTAGCCCGCTTGAAGAAATCGGTTCCCGACAATCGTGTTGGTGGCAGGAAGGTCTTCGGGATCCTAGAGATACCTCGATCGAGCTACTGGTATCGACCTAAGGAGAAAACGCACTATGCACGATTACAAAAAACTGACTTACTGCAGTTGCGCTTGATTGAAGCAGGCCTTGGCAATGTCCCGATAAAGAAGGGCCTGTTCATAGCGGTCGGTTTCCTCGACCAGTTTTCCGGCCTGATTGGCAAACAGTCGGGCATAGTAGGATCTGCCCGAAAGAAGTTCGGGCGAAAAGATAAGCACATCCCCCGCTTTAGCATGGTGCAGAAAGCCGCGCATGGCCCGCGTCCACATAAGACGAAAGTCAGAGAAATAGTCCGTGCCCCCGCTGGCCGCAAAAGGGCGGGAGCTAACATCATCCACAGGCATCTGCATCTGGCCCGGACTCGCGATCCGTCCGTGCATAAAGCCAACGCGATCGAAAATCGGCGCCATAAATTCCATCTTCATTTCCAGCCCGCCATAAGGCATCTCCTGCCCGCAGTAGTAGTGGCTGAAATCCCCGTTGAAAAGCACCTCGGGAAACTTCCGAGTGATCTGAACCGTGCGCCACATGTCCTGGGTGATGGTGGCCCGGTGGGTTTCGATGAAAATAGGCAGCCTGGTTTTTTCCGAAGCGGCTAAGATTGCCTCGACGAGACGGAACACCTCCTTGTCGTCTTCGATCCCCCAGCCAACGTGGACCGTCAAACACTGATCGCCTCGGTCAGCGTGGCGTTGTGCGACGGGGAGTGCCTCCCCAGCAGTGTTGATGCGGTCGAGACCGCAGTAGGGCATCAGGCCAGCAGACGGCGGCACTCCGTCGGTCACTTGCACTCCGTCAAAACCGTCTGCCCGTAGGCGGGCTAAACTTTTATCTCCTTTCAGACCAGGCCAGACGGTTCCCGGTCGGAGTTCATCCAGATTGGCCAAGTTTAGGTAAATGAGCAGCTTGGGCTTATCCCCGGATCCGTCGTTCAAATAACGGGGCATCTTTGGATTTTCTACCGTTGATCTACGAATCAGCAAATGCGACGGCTTGGCTGCAGATACTTTTCTTCCCGCGGAATCCGTTTCAGCTCGTGCTTTTTCCAGTAATACTTCAAGTCGTCCCTCTGCCATCCTGCGTAGATATCCTCCCAACTCAGTTCGGTGTGCGGATTAAGCGAACCTTCCTCGATCGGCTCATCAACGGACTGATAGCGCACGTCCAGCGATAACCGGATCATCTCCTTCTGCTGGCAGCGCAGGGCTTTGTGGATGGTGAAACTCGGGAAGGTCAACACGTCTCCCGCCTCGTATTCGACTTCCACCCAATCCGTCTCCCACGGACAAGTTTGTGCAGCGATGCTCCCGGCACCCTTGGAGGGCTGGATTGGCACGTAGCCGAGTTTATGCGTTCCGCGTAAAACGGTCAGACCGCCCATGGAGCGCGGGCAATCCCCCAACGGAATCCATGCGGTCCACGTCTTGGTCGTACCTTGGATTAGCGGAAAATCCTGATGTGGCGGAGTAGGCACCATAGCACGATGCCCCGTGATCATACGCGCGATATGCCGCGCATGGACTAACACTTCCGTCCCGAAAAGCATTTCATAGAGGGCAAGCAAACGGGGATGATGAGGTAACCGGTGGAGACTCTCCACCTTCTGTGCGGTCTTGTAAGCGGCTGTGCTCACCCCGATATCCAGACGCATTTCCTCCTCTGGGACTTGATTCAAGGATTCCAGATCGATAACGCCGCCTTCGGCATCCTGCCCCGGCTTACGCCATCCATATCCGTCGAGCACGGCCAGCAAGTCCCGCCGAACAGCAACCACGTCCTCTTTGGGTAGGAGTTGCTTGAAAAACAAATAGCCATCCTCCTCCGCCCTCGTCCGCAAAGCCTCCGCATCTTCCAGAAGCGGGGTAGAATCGATCATCCGACGGTTGTTTTCCTCAAGAACGGGTGCTTGGTTCATGTCTTTATCTATACGCCTTGTGATCTATTTATGAATGGCTTACTCTTTAGAAACATGACTTTTTCTATCAAACCTCGTGCACCTAAAAACCGCGGCCGCAAGTCCAGCCCGATCCTCGTCTATGCCAACTGGTTTCAGTTCGGCACCTCGAAACGCTTGGTTCAGCCCAGGGTGGAAAGCCGGATGCTTCTTTCGGTGCACCGTGGCTCCGGAACTGTTCATATCAATGGTCAAACCTATCCGGCCCGGAGCGGCTCCTGGTTTTTCCTGCCTTGGGCCCATGCCATCGAGTATGCCGCTGATGCTTCCGACCCCTTCTTCGTGGGGGGGATTCATATCATTCCGGATCACGCCCCCGGAATTCCGGTGCGAAACTGGGTCGCTCACGGGAGCGGGGATGCCCTCGCCGGCGTCCCTTACCGGCGCGATGCCGATTTGCCCTGCGGACGGGCCCTGCGCCAAGGGTCGTTCGAGCCTGGGCGTGGCCGGCTGAATGCACTTATCCACTACCTGATTGAGTCCTTCCAAACGGAGCGACCGGACGGACATAGACAGCGGCGGGCGGCCGAGTGGCTGCTGGAGGAACTTTCCATCAATTTGAGGCAGGCCCCCTCCTCTGGTTCCGAGATCCTCTCACCCACTTTATTTCGGTTGGAGACCTATATCCGACAAAACCTGCATCGTCCCCTTACCATCCCAATCATGGCCAAGGCTGCAAACTGCAGCGTAGCTGGAATCCACCGTATGTTTCAGTTGGTGCGAAAGCAGACACCGGCAAAATGGGTGGCCTCACAAAGAACCGAGCGTGCGGCTCACCTCCTGCGTACCACCAGCTTACCCGTCCAAGAAGTCGCGGAAGAGGTCGGCATTGCAGACCCGTTTCAGTTTTCCCGTTTTTTTAAGCGCTCCACAGGCTACTCACCTAGGAGCTATCGCCAGCGCCAAGGAATTCTTTAAGACTCGAAGCGGCTATAGCTGATGGAAGATTTCGTCATGGCCGAAACCGATCTGAGGCAAGGTCTGAGATTAATCCCTTGGCAGTTTTGTCCTTATATTTAAAATAAAACCTGATTCCCCGCCCCACGCCTTCCGCTAGTTAGGAATCGATGTCTTTTCAAGGCGCACAATGGATCGGAGACGAAAAACGGAAAACTACCGGTCGCCAACCCAGCCCCTTTCTGCGGAAATCTTTCTCTCTTCCCGGCCCAGTCCGGAAAGCCACCCTGCACTGGACCGCGCTGGGCGTCGCTGAACTTCACCTCAACGGCCAAAAAATCGGACGGGATTTCCTCATGCCAGGATGGTCGGACTACCGGAAGCGCGTTCAGGTCCTCACTACCGATGTCACCAAACTTCTTCAGCCCGGCCCCAACCGGTTCGGCGCTATTCTCGGCGACGGCTGGTACTCCGGCTACCTGCTTTGGAAGAAAGACCGCAACTTCTTTGGCAAGCACCCCCAACTGCTCGCCCGGCTGGAAATCGAACTGATCAGCGGCCGCCGAATCTCCATCGTCACCGACCGCACCTGGGAACTCCGCTACGGTCCCATTCTCTCAGCCGACCTCTACGACGGGGAAAGTTACGACGCCCGTCGGGAAATTCCGGAATGGTCGAAACCAAATTCCCCCACCCGAGGCTGGCGAAGGGTAAACGTTCTTCCAAAATATCGGGGGATCCTGCAACCCAAGCTCAACGAACCGGTCCGCATCACTCAGACGCTGCCTACCCGCAAGATCACCCGGCCCGCCCCCGGAGTATACGTTTTCGACTTCGGCCAAAACCTGTCCGGGCTATGTCGCCTCCAGATCCGCGGCCGACGTGGTCAAACCGTCAGCCTGAAATTTGCCGAGATGCTCAAGGCGGACGGAAACGTCTACCGCGAAAACCTTCGCTCCGCCCATGCCACCGACACCTACGTCTGCCGTGGCGGCAGCATCGAGGAGTGGACCCCGCGCTTCACCTTCCACGGGTTCCGCTATGTCGAAGTCACTGGCCTTGCCCGCCCACCTTCCAAATCCCTGCTGACCGCCCTCGTTCTGCACACAGACATGAAACCCACGGGTCGTTTCAGCTGCTCCCGGCCGATCCTGAACCGGCTCAATCAGAACATCCGTTGGGGCCAACGGGGCAACTTCCTCGACCTTCCGACCGATTGTCCCCAGCGCGACGAACGCCTCGGCTGGACCGGCGACGCCCAGGTGTTCGTCGGCACAGCCGCCTTTCACTACGACGTACGCAACTTTTTCCGAAAATGGACCACCGACCTGCGCGACGGTCAGCGCCGGGACGGAGCTTATCCCGACGTGGCTCCAGACGTGCTGGGTCAGCTAGGCCCTGCACAATTTGGCAACGCAGGCTGGGCCGATGCGGGCGTCATCTGCCCATGGAAAATCTTCTGGCACTACGGCGACCGACAGATCTTGAAGGAAAATTATCCAGCGATGGTCCGGTGGATCGAATACCAGCGGAAGACCTCAAAAAATTTGATTCGGCCCCGCACCTCATACGGCGACTGGTTGGCCATCGACGCAGTCACTCCACAAAACGCCCCGGTGCCCTGCGATCTGGTGGGCACCGCCTACTTTGCCCACAGCACAGACCTGATGGCCCGTATCGCTGGCGTGCTGGGCCGCAAAAAGGACCGGATCCGCTTCCGTAAACTGCACGCGGAAATCGTCGAAAGGTTTCAAAAAGCATACGTAACTTCGGATGGGCGGATTGTCGGCCACTGTCAGACCTCCTATCTATTCGCCTTAGCATTTGATCTTCTTTCCCCCGGACTCCGCTCCAAGGCTTTTGGGCATCTGGTGGACTTGATTTCGGCCAGGAACGATCACCTCACCACCGGCTTTCTGGGAACTCCCCTGCTTTGCCCTGTCCTCACCCGCTTTGGTCGGACCGACCTCGCCTACCGTCTTCTTCTTCAAGAGGATTATCCCTCTTGGCTCTACACCGTGAAAAACGGTGCGACCACCATGTGGGAGCGTTGGAATAGCTACACCAAAGAGCACGGCTTTGGTGATGTCGGCATGAACTCGTTTAATCACTACGCCTACGGCGCTGTGGGCGAGTGGATGTACTCCGTGATCGGCGGGATTCGCCCGATGGCTCCGGGCTTTAAAAAGATCCTCTTCGCCCCCGAACCCGGAGGAGGCCTGAAGGAGGCGACCACTTCCTTAGACACCCCATACGGCTTGGCCTCCTGCCAGTGGCGTCTTCGCGGCCGTCGGCTCAGCGTTGACTTGAAAGTTCCAGAAGGAGTCCACGCCGCTTTGCGTTTGCCGGAACGTAATCCTCGGACCTTGAAACCCGGTCATTTCAGCCAAACCACCACGCTCCCCAAGTTTAAATCCTCCCGCTGAGTGGCAACCGCTTCGGTGACTACATATCTATCTTCCATACTTTTATCCGGCTTGTGACAGAGAAGGTTCTCTGGAACGTTAAGAGGCATGATTTTCCATCTACTTATCTTGCTGGCCTTCATACCTGCCTCAGCTATTTCATTCGCCGAGGAGAATAAATTGCCCAACACCCCTTCTAATTTTGGCGAAGATGTTGCCTTTCTAAAGAAACACACAGAGGTGGTGGTGCTTAGCCAAGGCAACGCCGCCGTGGCCTTGGCCCCCGCCTTTCAGGGCCGTGTCATGACAAGTTCCGCCAACGGGGATGCTGGCACCAGCTATGGCTGGCTAAATTATAAACTAATCCAGCAGGGTGTACTCAAGGGCGAGGCAGCCGCTGGCAAACTTGAATCGAAAATCCACGTTTTTGGTGGGGAAGAACGTTTCTGGATCGGACCAGAAGGCGGTCAGTTCGGAATCTTTTTTAACTCGGGAGCAAAATTCGACTTCGATCACTGGAAGACCCCTCCCCCGATCGACACGGAACCCTTTCAGGTCGTCTCCTCAGATAAAAATCGCGTCGTCTTCTCCACCTCATTTTCTGTCGCCAACCAATCCGGCACGAAATTCGACCTGGCGGTGGAGCGGACCGTTCGAATGCTTGGTGCAGAGGAGCTTTCGAAATCTCTTGGAGTCAAGGTTCCGGCCGATTTGCCATTCGTCGCCTATGAGACAAGCAACCGCCTGACCAACCGCGGCAAAAAGAAGTGGGATTCGTCCTCAGGACTTCTCTCCGTCTGGATTCTCGGCATGTATAAACCATCCCCTTCGACTGTCATGGCGATCCCGTTCCGAGAGAATGCCACCGGCCCAACCGTAAACGATGCCTACTTTGGAAAAATTGCCGCCGATCGATTGAAGGTCGGCAAGGGCGTGGTCTTTTTCAAGGGGGATGGAGCCTCTCGTGGCAAGATCGGTATTCCACCAGTCCGGGCCACTGGTTTTGCAGGAAGCTACTCCCCAGATCTGCGCTGCCTGACCATCGTCCGGTGTGATCCGACCCCCGCCAATGGCAAATACGTCAACTCCATGTGGGAGCAGCAGAAGGATCCGTACGCAGGTGACTTGATCAATGCCTACAACGACGGATCACCGGCCCCCGGCCAACCGCCACTCGGTCCGTTCTACGAATTAGAAACCTCTTCACCTGGCGCGGAGTTGGCACCCAGAGAAAGCCTGACCCATCGGCAGATCACCGTTCACTTCACCGGAGAACCAAAACATCTCGATCCGCTGGCATCACAAACCCTAGGGGTGAGTCTTAAAGAAATCCTTAGCGCTTTTGCCGGGCCAAAACCCTGACGTCTCCTTCTTTCCTCCTCTTTCCGCGCCTGCCATGCCACACAGTTGCCCCAACAAAATTATCATAAAATGAAAGACTCCTTTTGGTCGCCGGACTCGCCGGTCGCGGATTCGTACGTTCTCTTTCGCGGACGCTTCCGCGTAGCCGCCACGGGCCGTATCGAATTTCGTGTCGTCGGATCAGCTTGGTATCAGGCTTGGCTGGATGGGCAACCGCTACTCGAAGGACCGCTTCGTTTTGCACTCGACCGGCCCGAGTATCAAAGCGTTTCTTTGAATCTGCCCGCCGGGGATCACCTGCTCGCTTTTCATGCGCACCACATCGGCATCGAGACCCGCATCCTAAAGGACACGCCGCCCTTTCTTTGGTGCGAGCTTCTCGCCGGGCAGACCCGCATTCCCGTGGAGTGGCGCTGTCTCCCCTTGAAATCCCAAACCTCCGGAACGCACCGCATCAATCCTCAACTCGGCTGGATCGAATGGCGGGACACACCTCTGGAGCCCGAGAGCTGGGAAAAAATCGGCTTCGAGGATTCCAAATGGACTCGGCCGGCTTTCGAAACCTCTCCCCTGCCCGAACCGGTGATCGCAGATCTTGCGGCCTTGCAAACCTTCCCGCTCTCCTTGCAACCGATCGCGGAGGGACCGCTGGCAACCACGTTCGGTTACGCCACGAACGAACCAGCCTATATTTTCCATGTTCGGGACCGGATTTGCCGCGAGCTTCCCGCCAAGGGGATTTGGCGACGCTACGACCTGGGACGCGTCCGCTTGGGACGTCCTTGCCTGCGTATGGAGGTGCCGGCCGGAACAGTCATCGAGATGGCCTTAGCAGAACACCTCACCGAGGGGCGCGTCAGCCCTTACATCAACCTTTCCGCCGGCACTTCCTGCAATTTGGACCGCTTCATCGCTCGGGGTGGGGAGCAGGTGTTTTGCCCGCTTACTCCCAAGGGTGGACGTTTTCTCGAGGTGCACGTGGTCAACGCCCGCGAAGGCGTGCGCTTTGTGGAAGAAAAGTTTCTCGAGCGAGGCTACCATCCTCCGACCGACGCCACATTTTCCTGCGGCGATCCGTTACTGGAAAAAATCTGGTCGGTAGGCGTCGAAACCTACAGGGCATGCGCGGAGGATGCCCTGATCGACAATCCCACCCGCGAACGCGGCCAGTGGATCGGTGACGTCGCCTCCGTCGGCATGGAAATTGCCTCCATCGCTTACCACGACCTGCTTCTTTGCCGCCGGGCACTTGTGCAAGCAGCCCTGTGCCCACGCGAAGACGGTCTTGTCGCGGGGATGGCACCGGGCGGTTGCGTTTACCTTCCGACCTACGCTTTCCAATGGACAGTCGCGGCGCTGCACTATTTCCGACATACCGGAGACCGCACTCTACTCGAGGAATTATGGGCGGCGGCATGCCGCAATTTGGCCGCCATCCGTGCGTTCTGGCATCCAGACGGGTTGCACAACGTCGCCGGGTGGAACTTTGTGGACTGGGGATACCAGGCCGAGGATGGGCCCATCGATACCGCCGGAAACCTGCACTATTTATGGTCGCTGCGCTGCATGGCCGAATGGGCGCAGGCTCTGGGCCAGGATGCTTCCGCATGGAAGGCGCAAGCCGGCGAACTGTCCACCCTCTTGAAAGACCGGATTGCCGCCAAGCGGACAAAGGGTGGCTGGGATCATGTCGGGTTTCATTGCACCACCTTGGCGATGCGGCTTGGGTTAGTATCTCAAGAGGAGGAGGGCCTTGATTTTCTGGCTCGCCATTGGAATAACTGCTTTCCCAACGATCCGTCTGCCCCGCGCAACGACAACCCAGAGGAATTCAACGCCCGCCTGATCACGCCCTACTTTGCGCACTATGTCATGCCGCTCTTCATCGAGCGTGGACGCATGGATTTTGTCCTCGAGCAGTTTCGCCGGTGCTGGGGAGGGTATATGCTCGCAGACGGCCGGACGACTTGGCTCGAGGTCTTCGACACTCGCTGGAGTCATTGCCACCAGTGGTCCGGATGCCCGACGTGGCAACTCTCCCGATATGGGCTGGGGTTGCATCCCCGCTTCGACCTCGGCGAGGCGCATTACGATTTCAGGCTCGAACCCGGTTCGCTGCCCCGCGCAGATGGACGCCTTCCGCATCCTCGGGGGGGATGGATCGATGTCTCTTGGCAGCGGGAGCAAGCCGGCATCCGTTGCCGAGTTTCCACCCCAGCGCCCTTGCAACTACGGTTTCAGGACGGGAAATCTCTGGCCGTAAAAAACAAAGAGGATTTTCTAGTGAACCCGGGCCAAGGTAGACCTCTTTAGGGAAATGAGTATGCCTACTGCCACCTTGTCCGCATTTGCCAACCCGCCGAATGAATTCCGGCCTTGGCCCTTGTTCGTCCTGAACGATGAATACCTCCCGGGATCCGGCGAAGCTCGCCTCACGGAACTATTGGAAAATCTGGCACGTGTCGGTTACGGAGGTGTATTCCTGCATCCGCGCCCAGGGCTGATCACGGAATATCTTTCCCCCCGCTGGTTTGAGATCATCCGCCACTGC
>JBIKNP010000021.1:0-35153 GCA_044358595.1 Methylacidiphilales bacterium | reverse complement strand
ATGGTCCAAGCATTACGGCAGGCAGGACATCATTCTGTTGATCTAAAAATACTGAGTGCAGACAACTCAGGTCTACGAATCGTAAAATCCCTGCCGTAAGGGCTTAAAGCATTTAGGCAGAAGCAACTGCCTAAAATGCAAGTTACTTGCGCTCTGCGTAGTGATGCAAACGGTTCGACAAAATAATGAAGGTAGGAGCCCAGAGTCCAACAAAGATTCCAAACCGCTCAGCATAGGCTCTCTTTGCATCCGCAATCATATCTCCTGCTCCGGGCGTACCGAACTGACCCCCTGCAGAGAACCAGATCAGAACCGAACCGATAATCGAGAGAAACCCTAAGGCAAAACATAGGTTACTAAGGAACTGGATTTGTTGTTTATTCATAGAATCAATATGCGCCTGTGTCGGATACCTTCAATACATTTCCTACTGACAAGCCTCACACTCGCCACCGTTTCTCATTGCTTCAATCGAACAGGCCATCTTCTCTTCGGCACTAAAAGTTTTTTTAGCCCCCTCTGGGTTAGCCTCGGGTTCTTGCATGCCCGCCCTGACCTCCTTCTTGAGCTTTACTGTGGCCTTCTCGATATTTGAGGCCCCTAAGGTCCGCAGGTAGTAGGTGGTCTTCAATCCTTGATGCCAAGCGAGGCGATACATTCTCGAAAGAACCTTGAGGTCGGGTTGACCTAAAAAGAGATTTAAGGATTGAGCTTGGTCGATCCACTTCTGTCGCCTGGCTGCCGCTTTCATGATCCACTCAAATCCAACAGCAAATGCGGTCAGATATCTCTTTTTCAACTCCTCGGGCATTCCCTCCACGGGTCCCAACTCCCCGTCAAAATACTTCAACTGATCCACCATGGCCTGATTCCATAATCCGGCCTTTTTAAGATCTTTGACTAGGAAGGGATTCAGAACGATAAATTCCCCCGAGAGGTTGCTCTTCACAAACAAGTTTTTGTAGGTCGGCTCAATACAGGGCGAAGTTCCCGTAATGTTCGAGATCGTAGCCGTTGGTGCGATTGCCAAAACATTCGAATTTCGCATTCCGTGAGCCCGAATTTTCGCTCGTAGCGGTTTCCAATCCATTCGTCCGCCACGCGGAACATCCACAGGCAATCCCCGCTCCTCTGCCAAAAGATCCACTGTATCTTGCGGCAACAAACCACGATCCCACTTGGAGCCCTTGTAGGTCGAGTACGTACCCTTCTCTGCAGCCAGATCGCTCGACGCTTCATACGCGTAGAATGCAATCGCCTCCATCATCTCATCATTGAAATCGACTGCTGCGTCCGACTCAAAAGAAAGCCCCTTCATATACAGGGCGTTCTGCAATCCCATCACACCAAGCCCAATGGGACGATGACGGGAATTTGCCGTCTTAGCCGCCTCAGTCGGATAAAAATTAATGTCGATGACATTATCCAACGCACGGACAGCCACTCGTACTGTTTCCCTCAATTTAGGCAGATCCAACGAACCATCCGGTAAAATGTGAGTATCCAAAATAATGGAACCCAAATTACAGACTGCAGTTTCATCTTTGCCCGTATTGAGAGTGATCTCCGTGCACAGATTCGAACTATGAATGACCCCAGCGTGATCTTGGGGACTTCTTATGTTGCAGGCGTCCTTAAAGGTGATCCAAGGATGCCCCGTCTCGAACAGCATCGACAGCATTCGCTTCCAAACCTCAATGGCAGGCACCTTATGCCCCCAAATCTCGCCCTTCTCCGCTTTCTTCTCATACGCCTCGTACCGTTCCTCAAATTTCTTTCCGTACAGATGATGAAGATCCGCTGCATCGCTAGTCCGGAAGAAGGTCCAATCCCCTCGGGCTTCCATCCTCTTCATGAATAGATCGGGAATCCAATTCGCAGTATTCATGTCGTGACAACGCCGCCGATCATCTCCCGTGTTCTTCCGCAGCTCTAGAAAGTCAAACAGGTCATTGTGCCATGTCTCTAGGTAGGCACAGCCCGAGCCCTTTCGTTTCCCACCTTGATTCACAGCGACCAGAAGGTCGTTGTGAAGCTTTAGGAATGGAATGACTCCCTGACTCTCCCCGTTTGTGCCACCAATATAACTGCCAGTTCCACGAACGCTCGTCCACGATCCGCCCAAGCCCCCAGCCCACTTGGAAAGCATGGCGTTCTCTGCCACGCCTCGCTGCATAATCGCCTCAATCGAATCGTCCACCCAGTACAGGTAGCAGGAAGAAAGCTGGCTATGCAGGGTTCCTGAATTAAACAGGGTCGGTGTGGAGGAGCAGAACCTACGGCTCTTATACAGATTGTAGAGCTCCATCGCCCGAACCTCTCGATCTTTGGGCTCCGCGTGAAACAACCCCATAGCCACACGCATCCAGAAAAATTGGGGGGTCTCGAGTCTTCGGGAGACATCCGCTTTTTTGTCCACGATGAGATACCGATCGTACAAGGTCTGGACTCCCAAAAAGTCCAGATCCAGATCTGCCAATGGGTCCAGCGCAGCCGCCAGTTTCCCTAAGTCGTACTTCTGCAGGTTTGTGCTGTACCGCTTGATCTCAACACCGCGCTGGATGGTTTCGACAAACTTCTTGCGGTGAAAATCACGTAAGGCACTGATCCCATCCCTCAAGATATCCCAACCCAAAACCTCCTCATAGATGAAGGTCATTTGAATCCGCCCCGCAAACTTTGCGAAGTCGGCATCTTTTTCAATCAAGGTCTTAGCGTTCAAGCTGATCGTATTGTTGAGCTCAGACCTCTTGATCCCGTCAAAAATCGACCTCCTTAACTCCTTTTCGATCTCTCCAGCCGAAATACATAAATCAAGTCCGATGGAGGCAAACTCGATCCGCGAACGTAAATCTGCACCATCCCACAAAAAGGTAGTTCCATCCGGGTTCGCAACCACGACCATCCCCTCTGCAGGTTCTGTAGGCGATGCTGAAACTTCACCACGGGCTTTGCGCTCTCTCTGATCGGCGCGCATTGCTCGATAAATGATGTACCGTTCCGCCACTTTATAGTGGCCAGCCCGCATCAGCTCTTCCTGAACTAGATCCTGAACCTCCTCAATGTGAACCGTTGCCTGCCCCAATTCCGTAACTCGTCCTGTCACAGCCCGTGCGATCTCAGGGGCTGGTGTCGCATCCATTCTTAAAGAGAGAAAAGCCTGGCAGACTGCCACCTCAATTTTCGACTCGTTCCACGGGACCGTTTGGCCCTGACGCCGAATGAGACGAACTGCACATGCTGCTGGATCTCCGGGCGCGGGGGCAACCGGAGGACGTTCCCTTCTCTCTCCGACAAGACTCCGGGCAACGTCATACGCGTTATTATCGACCAATGTTTTTTCGACGAGTGTTTGCAAGTCTTCGATCCTAAGACGCAGAGGCCGCTCGGCAAGGGCTTGGCGAGCGAGGTTGCGACCAACTTCTGTACAAATTTTAGCAACCCAGCGGCGGTTCGTTTCCGTGAAAATGCTCTCTTGCCCCTTCGCCTTCAGCCATCGGGCCAAACTCCGGCCGACCATTTCAGCCACCTCGGCCAACTGGAACGCATGATGCGATTCGCCATCGATCACTTCGATCTCAGGCATATCGACCTGTACTGAATCAATCGCCTCTCCCCATGCCTCAGTTTTTGCATCAGGGAGATTCAAGAAACGCTTCATTGCCAAGTCCACATCCACATCACGCGGGTCCATCTTCATAATCAATGCCTCCTGTTATATACTACGAAAAAAAAATCAGAGCTCGTCGTCGTGCACGGACGCCAGCGCCGAAGATTTCTGATACTCAGTCACCCTACCCTCGAAGAAGTTTTGCTCCTTCTTGATGTCCATCATCTCGGCCAACCAAGGAAGCGGATTGGCAACTTCATCATGAAGCGGCTTCAGCCCCACGCCCTCTAATCGACGGTCCGCGATGTAATCAATATAGGACAGAAAATCCCCAAGACTTAAGCCAACCGCATTCACAGGGAGGCAATCCTTGATGAAGGTTTTCTCAAGCTCCACAGCTGTGGCCATGGTTTGACGCAGCTCTTCCTTGAAATCCTCACTCCAAATCTCCCGATTCTCCTCCACCAGATCCATAAACAGATTGCGGAAGACTTCGATATGGTTTGATTCGTCCCGCAACGTGTAGCGGAACATCTGGCCGATTCCTGGGAATTTATTTTGGCGGTACAACGAAAGAACCATGCCGAACAGTCCGTAGAACTGGGTTCCCTCCATGCACTGGCCAAAAACAAATATGTTCTTAGCCAAAAGCCTCTTGTTTTCGACTTTGGTAAGATCGATGTCTCTTCGCAGATCTCTCGAGATGCCCGTCACAAACTCGTTCTTTTTGACGATCGACTGCACGTCCTCAAACATCGCCTCGCACTCGTGCGGGTTGATTCCCAAGGAGCTGATCATGTAGAGGAGCGAATCCGCATGAATATTCTCCTCATGCGCATGCCGGCCAAGGACGAGTTTCAACTCAGGTGCCGTGACCAGCTCGCGCACCACATGCTGGATATTGTCCCCAACAATCCCCTCAGCAGCCGAGAAGTAGCCAATGCCCATCCGAATAATCCACCTCTCCACATCCGAAACCACCTTACTATCCTTCCACTGCTCAATGTCCTTGCCCATTCCAATATCCTCAGGCTCCCAATGATTCGCCTTCATTTTGCGGTATAAGTCGTACGCCCAGGTATATTTCAGGGGTAGCAAGTTGAAGGTCATCGTTTCCTTGCCCAAAATCACCTTCTTCCCGGCAAATGCCGCTTCCGCTTTTTTCTTATCTAGGACGAACTTCCGTGCGCCTACGCTGAATTCTGTTTGCATCATATTTTAGGACCTCTTTCGAGCTTCTGCGAGGGTCGGGCTTGCATACCCACCGCAGGAGCCAATTCCACTATTATTTACGCCAATACACGTAAATACCTTATTTTGCCCGCAACACCTTTGAGTTGTGTTGAATGTGTTCAAGGTAACTAGATGTAGTATGAGAATTTTACGTGTCAACTGACTTTGCGAAATTTTTTCATTTTGTGCCTATATGCTTATAACAAAGGCAAATACCCCATTTCTGAGAGGGCAAAATTGACGGTCTACGAGACCGACTTATTCACATCCCTAAAAGTTTTTGTAAAATGAAGCGCTTTTTACTGCGGAACATGACACCCACCGCCACCATTTTTTTGGAAATATTTCTGGTGATACTCCTCCGCCCGAGTGAAAGGCCCCGCGAGATCCACCTGCGTTACGATCGGACGAGAATACTTTTTCTGTTTCGTTAACTCATCCACTACCTCTCGAATGACCGACTCTTGCTCGGGCCGCGTAAAGTAAATCGCCGACCGGTACTGATCCCCCACATCCGGGCCCTGACGATTCAGCGTCGTGGGGTCGTGAATCTTGAAAAAATACTCCACCACACTCCGCGTCTTGCTTTTCTTTGGGTCGTAAACAAAACGCATCACCTCCGCATGGCCCGTTCCATGCCCACAGACATCTCGATAAGTTGGATTCTTTGTCCATCCCCCCTCGTATCCAACCTCCGTGGATCGCACTCCAGGGAATTTTGAAAATACCTCCTCCACCCCCCAGAAACATCCCGCACCTAAATCCAGGGTCTCCACCTCGGGCAACTTTCCTTCTTCCTGAAAACTTAAGACTGCGGAGTTGATACAGTACCGTAAACCCGTCGGCTTGGGTCCATCTGGAAAAACGTGCCCTAAATGCATCTCGCACCGTGCGCAGTGAACCTCTGTCCGCGTCATTCCAAGGGTACTATCCGAATGCTCCCCTACATTTTCCTCGGCAAAGGGCTGAAAAAAACTTGGCCAACCCGTTCCGGAATCAAACTTATCTCCGGCTCGAAAAAGGGGCAGACCACACCCCGCACAAAAATAGATGCCCTTGGCGTGGTGATCGTGAAAAACACCGCAGAAGGCCCTCTCCGTCCCAGCCGTTCGACCAACCCGAAACTGCTCAAGAGTCAGTCGCGCAGCCCACTCTTTGTCCGATCGCACTACTTTGGGCACTTCCCGAATCGGTCCAGCAGTTCCCTCCTCGGTCATGAGACGCACTTTCACAAACTCGACTCCTTTTTTTTCTTGGCCATGCGTCACCCCACTAAGATGCCCCGAAAACCACCACATCGCCAGCCCGACCAGCAACCCCACACCCATCCAGAACTGACGTCGATTTCTCACCCCCAAATCCTACCTCGGTGAAGTCTTAAAACAAACAGTGCGGATAAACTCCCTTATCCACTAATCCCTTCAGGTAATCTGAAACTCGATCTTTGTCCTCCGGGTAGGTCATGCCCGCCCACTTCTCCGACGTAGGGTAGACTCGGACCCTTGCTTTTTTTTCCGAAATCCATCCACCCACCGCATTCGGAATTAAGTATTCCGACTTATCGGAACCACCCTCCCGACGAAGAAAATCCTCAAACCCATGCTGAAGTAAGGCGAAAATCGATGCGTTAAATCCCCAGCAGTTCATGGAGACAGGATCCTCCCCAGGAAAAGCTCCCGCCTTTCCAGAAAGGCTTTTCCCAGAAACCTTCCCATCACTTTTCTTTAGCTCGAAAAATTCCTCTACGCCCACGAGGTATCCACCCTTGTCCCGCTGACAAACACCCCGTGTCACCGTCCCATGATCCGACAAGGTCTGATCCAATCGAAACCCCGCCATCGCGAATTCCCCTGCGCCTCGCCCCTCTTCCGAGGAAAGATGTTTCTGAAGAAGCTGGTACGACTCCCGACCGTAAAAATCATCTGCATTAATAGCCACAAACGGCCCCCGAATGACCTGACCAGCCGCAAGAATGGCCTGACCAGTTCCCCATGGCTTTTTCCTGCCCTCGGGAACCGAAAATCCCTTTGGTAAATCGTGCAACTCCTGGAATGCATAGGCGACATCCACCTTACCCTCATACCGTTTCCCAATGACTTTACGAAAATCTGCCTCCAGATCTTTTCGAATCAGAAATACCACGCGGGAAATTCCTGCTTGTTTGGCGTCGTAGACCGCGTAATCCAGCAACACCTCGCCCGAGGGGCCCACAGGATCCAACTGCTTCAATCCGCCGTAGCGACTCCCCATTCCAGCCGCCATTACCAAGAGTGAAATTGCCTCAGTCATCGCAAAACTCTGCCCAAGAGCACCCGTTTTACAATCCACGAATCAGCGCCCGATCTCTTTTAAATATTCTGCCAATCCCTTTTCCCATTCGGGAATCTTTCGCCCCAAAATCTTCTCCGTTTCCAAAATGTCTAAAGGTGAAAACGCGGGCCGAGGCACCCGGAGACCAGGAATTTTATCCTGCGACAACTCACGCACCTCTTCGCAGACCACACTCCGTCCCTCCGCCTTCATGAGTTCAATTGCCTTTTCCGCAAATCGTTTCCATGTCGTTTCCCCTGCCTGAACCCCGTGAAAGACTCCCTCCACTCTTTTTTCCACTAGATCCAAAATGATTCGTGACGCCTCCCCCGCATACGTGCAGGAGCCTGTCCTTCCACCTGCTAGCTCGACCACCCGCTTCTCCGCTAAAATCCCGGGCAACTTGCTCATAAAGGTTTTTCCCCCATGCCCAAAAACCCACGCCAACCGAACGATCAGCGCATGGGGGTTGGCCCGCAACACTCTCTTCTCCCCCTCGGCTTTGTCCTTTCCGTAGCGTGATAAAGGCGTGGGCAAGTCTTTGGGTAAATAAGCACACGTCTTCTTCCCATCAAAAATATAGTCCGTACCCAAATGAACAAATCGAACCCCTGCCCGACCACACTCCTTGGCCCAAGCCTCAGGTGCCTCACAATTCACCTTCCGGCTTAAGACAGGATTCTCCTCACAAAGCTCCAAGCTCGTGACCGAGGCCGAATTAATTACGAGTTCAGGCTTCTCCTTCGCCAAGGTATCTCGTGCGATATCCGCCTTTGAAATATCCAACTCCTGCTTCGTGTACGAAACCACCTCCATACCCCTGCGTTTGGACTCGCGCACCAGATATCGCCCCGTTAAACCTCCGGCCCCAAGGATCAGGACCTTCATGACACCGCCTACCCCTCGATGGTATTGATCTCGACAGGCTCGACCTGCACACCCTGCTTCTCAAACCATTTCACCACTTCATCAATTTTCTCATGGGTGCTTGTGAATTCCAGAGCCATAACAAAAACATCCCGATCCGCAGTCGCCGAACGAACATTGAACTCCACGTCGTATTTTCGGCTCATCAGATAAAGCAACGGCTTTTTCCCCACCTCGGGAGAAAAGGTAAGCCAGTATCGCAAACTGATCCGTTTCCCAGCCATCTCCTTACCCTCCTGCAATCGCAGGCACGATACTCACCTCGTCCCCTGACTTGAGCGGTGTTTGCTGATTCTGCAGAAAACGAATGTCCTCACCGCCCACATAGATGTTCACAAAACGCCGCACCTCCCCTTTTTCATCCACCAAACGATCGTGAATCCCAGGAAACGACTTCTCCAACGAGGCCAGCATGGCCTGCACATCTTTGGCCTCAACCTCAACCGTGTCTTTCTGGCCCGTCAAGGCACGTAACGGAGTTGGAATGCTAACGGAAATAGCCATACGGTAATTTAGACTTTGGCGTGGCCTTTGACCAGCTTGGACGAAAGCAGGGCATCAAAATCTTTTAGGCTAGGTTTAATTTTTGAGGGTGAACCCAGATGACCCGACAACGCCTCCACCGTCTTCAGCCCATGCCCCGTAATGCAAAGGACGACCTCCTCATCATGAGGAATCTTTCCCGTTTCAACTAACTTCTTTGCGCACGCCACCGTCACGCCGCCAGCCGTTTCCGCAAAGATTCCCTCAGTCTCCGCCAAAAGCTGAATGCCCTCGATAATCTCCTCATCCGTCGCATCCTCTGCCCAGCCCCCCGTCCGACTCATGGACTTCACGGCATAATATCCATCCGCTGGCGTTCCAATCGCCAGCGACTTGGCGATGGTTTTAGGATGCGGTACCGGCCGAATCAGATCCGTGCCCCCTTTTCGTGCCGCGGAGATCGGGTTGCACCCCGTCGCTTGGGCCCCATGAATCACAAAGGGGGACTTTTCAACGAACCCTAACTGAGTGAACTCCTTGTACGACTTGTCGATCTTCGTCAACAAAGACCCACTCGCCATGCAAACGACCGTGTGACGGGGAATTCTCCAGCCCAACTGCTCCATCACCTCGTACCCCACGGTCTTCGAACCCTCCGCATAGTACGGTCGCAAATTCACATTCACAAAGCCCCAGCCATATTTCCCGGCAATTTCCGAACAGAGCCGATTGACCGCATCGTAGGCTCCCTCGATTCCGACCACGTTGGTTCCATAAACAAGACTGTTCATGACTTTGTTCTGCTCCAGATCCGCAGGAATCAGAACCCAGCTTTCCAAGCCTGCACTCGCCGCGTTGGCCGCAACAGAATTTGCCAGATTTCCCGTCGACGCACAGGCCACCACTTTGAAACCCAACTCCCGCGCTCGGGAAAGGGCTACAGCTACCACTCGGTCTTTAAAACTCAACGTAGGATGGTTGACCGTATCATTTTTTACATAACAGGCCTTCACCCCTATCGCTTTGGCAAGCCGATCCGCCTTCACGAGTGGCGTAAATCCAACCTGTTTTCCCACCGTTGGCTCACCCTCGATAGGCAGTAGCTCCCGATATCGCCACATCGAGTCACCTCTCGACTCGATCAATTTTCGCGTCAGCACCGATCCGATGGCCTTGTAATCGTAATCCGCTTCCAGAGGACCAAAATCAAACTCACAGACATGGATCGCCTGAGCCGGGTAAGTCCGGCCACATTCTCGACACTTTAACTTGGAGAAAAACTTCTCTGCCATGCCTCTTTCTCGCCCCTCTTATCCATTTCAAACCAGATTATGGCCGGTCTGTTCACCTGTAAGAATGGGGGGATTACATCGCGTCACTACGCGGAATGCTAATCCTCTCATCCTTTCCGACACTCCCCCTTTCGGGAAAGCGCCTGACTGGGTTTGGCACCCTAACAACCCCATCCGAAGATGGGATCCGGTTGCCGCAGTTTCATAGGGCCAGCCCCTCCACTGCTCTTGATAAGAAGCGCATCTATAGAATCTCTTACATGCCTCTCGAAGTCAAGGCAGTGGCACCTCCTAAACTTCCACACCAAATGAATCGAAAATTCCAATTTCTTTCCCGACCGCTACAATCGGGATACGTGAAACCGACTTTACTTCGCTCAGGAAAAGTCCGCGACATCTACCGCTGGAAAAATCAGATCTGGCTCGTCGCCTCCGATCGCATTTCTGCCTACGATGTCATTCTTCCCAACCCCATTCCGGGAAAAGGAACTCTACTCACCTCCATCTCCAAGTTCTGGTTCGAAACCCTGCCCGATGCACAACCCCACCACGTTTTGGGCTTCGATGTCCCTTCGGGTGTTCCCTCCCCTGAAATCTATCAGGGTCGCCTGACCCGATGCCTCTCCGCAAAACCCCTGACTCTCGAGTGCGTCATCCGCGGATATCTCGCGGGCAGTGCATGGGAAGAGTACAAAACAAAAGGCTCCCTGTGGGGTCGACCCTTACCCAAAGGTTTGCTCGAATCCTCTAAGCTTCCTCAACCCATCTTTACTCCAACGACAAAGGCAGAGAAAGGTCACGACCTTCCCGTGACCGACTCAGAGGCAGAGAAACAGATCGGTTCAGCCCTATTCCATCAAGTTCGCAATCGTAGTCTCTCACTTTACACCGCGGCACAAAAGCATGCCGAAAAAGCAGGCATCATCTTGGCGGACACAAAGTTTGAGTTTGGCACGGACGACAAAGGCAACCTCCTTCTGATTGACGAACTTTTGACTCCCGACAGCAGTCGCTTTTGGCCCGCCAACCAGTGGAAACCCGGCCAAAACCCACCCAGCTACGATAAACAGTTTGTCCGTGATTATCTTGCGGGCCTAGAAGGTTGGGACCGCAAGCCCCCAGGCCCTTCCCTCCCGCCCCCTGTCATCCAAGGAACTCTTCAGCGCTACGAGGAGGCCTGCCAGCTACTCACAGGCTCCAAGCCTTCTCTGCGCAACGCGTGAGCAAACTCGACCACCAGCCCATCGAGGACTTCCTCGCCTCAGGCGCGATGGAACGAGGCCACGCCCTGAGAACACAGGCCATCCAGCGAAAACTTCTGGAACGACTCTCCCTTTGGCTGTCGCGAAAAAAAACAGGTAAAGATTGGAAAAATTTCCAACCCGACGACCTGCGCGAATTTTTATCCTATCGCCGCCACTCAGGCCGGGTCGGCCCTACCACGTTGCGCCTTGAAACATCCATTCTTCGGAGCTTTGGCGCCCACCTTCAGAAAATGGGCCGAACCCCCAACAGCATATCGGTCGGATTACGCTCCCCAAAACTCTCCCGCCAACTTCCCCCCTCGTTAACGCCGGATCAGGTCCGCAAAATAATGGAAGCCCCTTCCCCGAAAACTCCACTCGGCCTCCGAGATCGTGCCCTTCTGGAACTTCTATACGCCGCTGGTTTACGTGCCTCCGAGATTCTCTCCCTGAGAATCGAACAGCTGGATCTACCGGGTCGAAGCGCTCGTGTGATTGGCAAAGGAGATAAGGAGCGCCTTGTGCTTCTGGGTTCAGCCGCCCAAGAGGCCTTGGATCGTTATCTCCATACCGCCCGCCCCAAACTTGTCCGCTCCAAATCTGGAGGAGAGGTCTTTCTCGGAAACCACGGGCGCCGACTCACCACTTCCCACCTTTGGGGAATTGTCAAAAGAGCAGCCCAAACCGCAGGACTGGATACCCGCGTCTATCCTCACCTTCTCCGACACTCCTTCGCGACCCACCTTCTGTCCGGCGGGGCTGATCTTCGTGTCATTCAGGAACTCCTTGGCCACGCGAGTATTGGCACAACCGAAATCTACACCCATGTGGACGAAGACCGGCTTGCGGCGACGGTCGATCGCTTCCATCCTCGATCCAGAAAAAATCGCCCCCAATGAAATCCCCTGTCCTTGGTCACACATTTAAAAATCCCGAACTCTTATCCCGTGCCCTTACCCATCCCTCAGCCCGAACCTCTCCGGGCACAGCAGGAGACAACCAACAGCTTGAATTTTTAGGCGACGCCATTCTTCAAGCCGCCCTCAGCGACCTCCTGATGGCGACTCACCCCGCTTCCTCAGAAGGTGAATTAACTGCCATGCGGGCCAGTCTCGCAAACCGCAACAGTTTGGCCGATCTCGGTCGCGAACTGAAATTAGATCAATCCCTACGGGTAGGCACAGATGCCGCCCGAGAAGAGATTCACCGATCCTCAGGCGCCTTGGCCGATGCATGGGAGGCTCTCCTAGGTGCCATCTTTTTGGATGCGGGATATGATTCAGCTAGGGCTTGGGTAGTGCAGAGCTATGGAGACAGGATTACGCAGGCGAAGAAACTTGCCGAACAAGCAAATCCGAAGGGCCAACTCCAAGAACTACTCCAATCCCGTAACCAGCCTGTTCCCGTGTATGACCTCGTTGAATCGGTAGGCCCCGATCATGAGAAAGTTTTCACCATACGCGTTCTTCTAGCCGACAAAGAGATCGGCCGTGGCACAGGTCGCAGCCGTAAGTCGGCCGAATCCACTGCTGCGTCGAATGCCCTTCTTACCCTCACATGAAAAGCCTGATTCAAGGACCGGGATTTCCCTTTGTCGCACCTTTCGCTCTTTTCATGGGCTTGCTCTACCTGCGACAAAGTTTTTCTCAACACGGTTGGTGGCTATATGGGGTTTGCTCCCTTCTGGTTTTCGGACTCCTTCTCTGGTTGCGCCCCCGTTACGAAGGCCAAGATCCAGCTCCACCCCGAGCTCTTCAATCCGCACTGTTGGGACTCGGTGCGATTGTCTTATGGATCGCGCTCGACCCGTGGATGCCACGGACAGGAGAACGGGACAACACCTTCCCATTTGCGACCGCGTTCGAACTGGGCCTTTTGCCGGGGGTTCTCTCTATCGCGTTTCGCATCTTTGGGGCTGTTCTAGTTGTTCCGATTATCGAGGAGCTCTTTTGGCGCGGCTTTCTCATGCGCACCATCATGAAGCCTGAGTTCGAAGAGGTGCCCTTGGGCACTTTTCAGCCCCTGTCCTTTTATATTACAACAGTCGCCTTCGCTATGGTTCACGTGGAGTACGGGTCAGCCACCCTATTTGCGCTAATCGCAGGTTGGTGGTTCTGCAAAACGAAATCCCTGCGTGCGGTCATCATTCTCCACGCCGCCGCCAATCTCGGTCTGGCCATCTACGTTCTCCTTACAAAAAACTGGTTCCTCTGGTAATCCATCGTGCTGTCGCGAACCCTTCTCATGCTTCTTGCCGGGACACTTCTTGTTCATGCAGATACGTGTGACGACCTCTTTCTCATGATCAACCAGTCTCGGGTCAAGGCGGGCCTCAATCCCCTCACCCGTAGCAGCACTCTCGACAAGTTGGCAAGTCAGTGGGCCGAAACGATGGCCTCCCAAAACAGCCAAACACACCGCCCGCTTACCAAGTCTTTGCTGAATGCAAACGGATGGAAAAATCTTTCGGAAAATATCTATGGCCCAGTGAACGACGGTTCGGCCAAATCTATTTTCAATGCATGGATGAGTAGCTCAGGTCATAAGGAAAATCTTCTCCGAGAATCTACAACCCTCGGCGGTGTTGGAATCGCCCAAACAAAGTCGGGTGCAGTCTGTGCCGTATTTAACGGTGCCCAACCTGCCCCACCCCAGCCCGTTGCAACTTCGACCAATCCCTCCCAAGACAGCGATGTGGCATTTCCAGGTGTCGGGATTCCAGATTTCGTTCCAAAAGGAATGCGAGACCCAGCCGCAGCCCTTCCATCCAATTCAGATGGAAGAAAACTTAACCAACTTGGAAGAACGAACTGATAGAACTGACAGCCCTTTCAAAGGTTAAATCACAAGAAGTATAGGTCACTGATCCAGAACACTTTAATATAAATTACCTCAATACGATAACCGTCATTTCCACCCCCTTACTTCACTCGCTAGAACGGTTATTAATCTCCTCTAACGGATTCGCTTATAAGTCTCGTCGGGCTATTGCCTAGAGCCCGTTTTTGCGAAATATTGGGATATGGATTTGACTCGAGCTCAAGATCGTTGGAGCAAGTACGGAAAGTTGGCGGGGATCTGTGCCTTTTCATTTTTTTTGGCCAAGGGAATCCTTTGGCTCGTGATTCCTGGCCTCATCATCGGTAGCTGCGCGAAATGACCTCACCTGCCGCTCCGAATCCGGACGGCATCATGGCTCGACTGAAAGCCGGTACGGCTGCCCAACATGCTGTTGCAGAGTCCAAACCCCTCGAAGCTGCCCTGATCGAAGGATCAATTGGTCAGGCACAGTATGAGAAATACCTCTCCCAACGCTGGTTGATCCATCGAGAGTTGGAGGCGGCCACCGACCGAGCCCTCAGAACGGATAATCGTCTCGCCTCTCTCGGCCTCCCTTCACTCTATCAAACCAAGAACCTGGAAGCCGATCTTGCCCACCTTCAATCCAAACTCGAATCGATTCGTCCCCTTCCCGGCGCTACCAACCTGATTCAGGAAATCCAAAAAGCTGCACCAGCTACCCTGATGGGAATCTACTACGTGTTTGAGGGCAGCAAAAACGGAGCCCGCTATATTTCAAAATCGTTGGCCAAAGCAGGCCAAACGGCTCTTCGCTACCTCGATCCCCACGGGGAACAGCAGAGACCACTCTGGATGAAATTTAGAGCTGATATGGATGCGATCTCATGGACGCCGGCTGAACAGGATCAAATGGTCAAAGCCGCACAATCTACTTTTGACGCCATCTCATCCCTCGACGATGCAATTCACTCAGATTGAGGCCTTTCGCTTCTACTGTGGGCGGTAGTTCGGATCGTTATTGATTGCTGCGTTCTTGCTCCAGAGACGCATATCTCGGAGGTCATCCAATGACATGACCCGTACTGAGCCATCCAGAAAAGCAGCCACCGCCTTGCCATCGAACCGAGCCGCAACGTACCCATAGTTCCCAGGGTCCGAATCTTTAGTCCACTTGGCCGCACTCCACTGCCCACTTGGACCATTGGGTGGGATCACGTATTCGTATCCATCCACATCGGTTGTGCCGGCCGAGATGAAAACTATGGGGGATTTTTCAGCCTGTGCGACCTTTTGAATGCATTCCGACGGATACTCAACAGAGCCGCTTGAATTTATTCTTCCACCCACAAGGTATCGGTTGATACCAAAAGCTGGGAAAACGCTCAAACCGTAGTCATACATCGTTCCGCTGGATCCCATCATCTGAATGATTTGCGCCTCGTTTCGATTGACCAGAATAGTTCCGTCCATCTGGTGGTTGAAATAGGGAGCCAATCGAAAAGGATAACGACACTTAGCCTCGGGCATTCCTAATGGACGACCTTTTGCATTCATCATAGGTTGGTTTCGAGCCGTGCTGTCGTAGGCCGCAAGATAACGTCCTTCATTTTCTGACGCAGCGAATAGATATGCTTGGACTAGATTTTTTCCTGCATTCACCTCGGTAGCAAGCGAGGCTTTAGCCATAGTCTTCTGATAAGCCCCCATGGAAACCCCAGCCAAAAGCCCCAAGACAGCAATCACGACCAGGATCTCCACCAAGGTGAACCCAGATCTCCCTGGGTTGGGGAAAATTCGATAAAAGGCTTGAAACTTCACGCCACAACGCGGGCACGCCGGCAGATAAGAAAAAAGAAGGCACCAGCTAAAACAAGCCCTCCCACGTTCGGTTCAGGAATCACTGCCGTACTGAAAACAGAGGAGCTTTGATCCAGCTGCAATCCGTAAATTTGGGAGTGAGTCACTCCGCTGAAATCGATTAAAAAGGAGGTGACGGGCCCCAAGGAGCTAACATCCCACTGATACCCTCTCGTGTTCACATAGACGGGCTCATCCAATTCGGTCGCAGGACTAAAAAAAGTGCCGCTTTGATAGCGGCTTAAAATGCCCGCAAATAGCGGAGTCACGACAGAGGACCCCCCATTGATTTTAAGCGAGGGTGCTCCCGAAGGGCTGGTAAAGTCGTACCCCGTTGCCTCTCCAATTTGAATCTGAAATACGAGAGTCTTGAGATCGGCTAACGGGGTTGAATCGGTAACGCGCAATGTTCCACCCAAGGCATTCGGGATTTGGGAAAAGTTTCCGAAATAGATGGAACTCGATGAAAGGAAGGGTCCGCCTCCGGTCGGACTTCCGGCAACTCTACTTAGATCCGCATCCCCCGACCCCGTCCCGTTGGATCCGATGGGGGCAGGCCAGGGGGAACTCCCAGGAAAGCCACCGTAACCGGAAAAGTTCGCTGAATTGACGTTCACCCAAGCATCAGAACCACTGCTTCCTGATCCGAAATCCACAACTTGAATCTGCCCGAATCCACTCTCCGCTACGCATCCTATCCATAAGGAAAGAAAAAGGAAGTGACGCAAATTCATAGAACATTAATAAAGCACACAATTCCCTAAAGTGAAATGACCTCACGCCTTTATTTGGGTTACTAGCTAACTCCAATTAGAATCTCTAATTCAAATGCATATACCTAATGATTATAATTATACACCATTTTTACTGCTTTATTTTAAAGGATAAGAGATTTCGATGGTCTTGCGATCTGCTTTTTTTCCGCTATCAACTACTCTTATGTCCGAATTCGATCTCAAAGACACTGTTCTCACCCGCTTGGGCGAGAACTACGATCTGCACGACAAGTACGTCAATCGCACCCTCGTCAAAGTTCAACGCACGATCGGGTTCGATAAAATCTATGCCCGTGCAGAAGGTGCCTACCTTTACGATCTCGATGGCAAGGACTACCTCGACTTCCTCAGTGGCTACAGCGTTTTCAACATCGGCCGCAATCATCCCACGGTGCAAAAAGCCATTCGGGATGTTCTTGATCTCGATCTCCCCAACATGGTTCAAATGGATTGCTCCGTCCTCTCCGGGCTCCTCGCCGAAGCCCTCGTCAAAAAACTAGGCCCCTCTCGCGATGCCTGCTTCCTCTGCAACTCCGGAACGGAAGCGGTCGAAGGAGCCCTGAAATTCGCCCGCGCCTTTACAAAACGCCCCGGCATTCTCGCCCAAGAAGGTTCCTATCACGGTCTTTCCTTCGGAGCCCTCTCCATCACTCACTCCGGTAATTTCCGAGAGGATTTCGGGCCCTTTCTGCCGGGTGCCGACTTCGTAAAATTCGGAGATCTCGCCGACCTTGAGAAAAAGCTCAAAACCCGCCAGATCGCAGCTTTCATCTTTGAACCCGTCCAAGGCAAAGGGGTGAAATACCCGTCCGATGATTACTTCCCCGCCGCTCAGGAACTGTGCCGAAAATACGGTACTCTTTTCATCGCCGATGAAGTTCAGACCGCGCTAGGCCGAACCGGTAAATGGTTCGGCTTCCAACACTGGAACCTTGATCCCGACATCGTCACTATGGCTAAAGCCTTGTCCGGCGGCTATGTCCCCTGCGCCGCGATCGTCATGCGTCGCCCTATCTACCAAGGCATTTTCTCGCGCCTTGATCGTTGTGTCGCTCACTCCACCACCTTCGGTCGAAACAATCTCGCCATGGCCTGCGGACTCGCCAGCCTCCATGTCACCGAAAACGAGCACCTCGTTGAAAATGCCGCCCTCCGAGGTGAGCAGTTGATGTCCAGACTCCGCGACCTCCAAGAAAAACATGACGTCATCTCGGAAGTCCGCGGCAAAGGCCTAATGATCGCCATCGAGTTCAAGGAACCCCGCTCTCTCAAACTCAAACTCGCCTGGAAAGCCATCCATGCCATGGATAAAGGGCTCTTTCCTCAGATGATCGTCACTCCTCTTCTTCAAAAACACCGAATCCTCACTCAGGTCGCCGCCCACAACTCCGATATCGTGAAGATCCTCCCTCCCCTGATTATCGGCGAGAAAGAGATCGATCGCTTTGTCACCGCGTTCGACGATGTTCTCAGCGATCTCGGCAAATTCCCGGGCCCGCTGTGGGACTTCGGCCAAAATCTCGTCAAAGCCGCACTCTCCCAAAAGAAGTCTTTAGCCGAATCGGTTCCAGCCTAACCCCACGTGTCCGCCATTCTCTACGTCAAAGAGGGTTGCCCTTGGTGCGAGGCCGCAGAATCGGAGCTCCATAAAGTCGGCGTAAAATATGAACGCCGGGAAGTCCGCTCCAATCCCGCTTACTTCAACGAAATGAAAGAGATCTCGGGCCAATCAAAAGCCCCAGTCCTCGATATCGATGGACGTGTTCTCGCTGACTTTGGTGTCGAGCAACTCCCTGCTTTTCTCAAAGACTCGTAAAAATCGTTGCGGGGGCAGGATTTGAACCTGCGGTCCCGCACGTGCGGGATTATGAGCCTTCTAGGCGGATGAGGGTCTCAAGACCCAAACCGCCTTTTTGTCGTTTGAGTTTGTTTTCGAGTTTTCTGGCCTCGGAGAGGTTCATGGGTTTGCTTGTCCAAGCAATCTTCCAGGGGCCCTTGCCTTTGGTCCAACGGGATGCACCGGAATTGTGTTGGAGTAGACGAGTCTGAGGGTCTTTTGATAGGCCGATGTATTTTTGGCCTGCTGTATTGTTGAGAACGTAAACTTGATACATCCAAAAATCGTTGCGGGGGCAGGATTTGAACCTGCGGCCTTCAGGTTATGAGCCTGACGAGCTACCTGGCTGCTCCACCCCGCAATAAAATAATGCTCTTGAAGAGGAGTGGAGTCAATCTCGCCTCAGGAATCTACCTTGAGTGTTTGCTTTCTCCGCGTTCCTCTCTTGTCTCCGGCTCTCGATTCCTTATATCAATCCTATGTTTGCAGACGCTGGAATCCTCTACGCATTCGAACACTCCGAACCGGCTGGCAAAGCCGTCCTTTTCTTCCTTTTGCTTGGCTCGATTTTTAGCTGGTCGGTGATCTGGTCAAAATGGGTTCAACTCAACGCTGTTCTTAAATCGACCCGCGCTTTTCTCCCCATCTTTCGATCAGCAACGGAACCCCTCGAACCCTACCTCTCAGGTCGACCCCCAGGCGATTCCCCACAAGCCATCATCTACCATGCCGGTGCAAAGGAGCTCTGCTTTCATCTGACAGGCTCGTCCGTAGTCGACTCCACCCTCGCCGCCCGACTCTCCTCCGCACGCTCGATCAGCGAGACAGGAATGAACTCCGTCCGCACAGCTATGGAGCGTGCTGTGGGCGAGGAATCTCTCAAGCTTGAATCAAACCTCATTCTCCTCGCCACCGCCGTTAGCGGTGCTCCCTTCCTAGGCCTTCTCGGCACCGTTTGGGGCGTAATGGATGCTTTCAGTGGTATCGCCATGGCAGGCCAAGCCAGTCTCGCCGCAATGGCTCCTGGTGTATCCGGAGCACTCATCACAACCGTAGTCGGCCTACTCGTCGCCATTCCCGCGATGTTTGGTTACAACTTCCTCACCACCTCCATCCGCAGCCAAAACATCCAGATGGAAAACTTCGCCGCAGAATGCGCTGCCGTTTTCGAACACCGCTTCACCTCACGCTCATGAAACGCTCCCGTTTCCATGCCCAGACGCATAACCTTGCCGAGCTCAACATCACCCCTCTGCTCGATCTCGTCTTCGTTCTCCTGATCATTTTCATGATCACCACTCCTTTGATGGAACAACAACTTCCCGTAGATCTCCCCAAATCGACCACTTCGTTACCGACGACCATGCCCGATCCAAAATCAATTCTGACTCTGACCCTCTCCAAAGATGGCTCAACCCTTTTGGGCTCAGAAAAAGTTCGGATCGATCAACTTGCATCCCTTCTCACACAGCGAAAAGCCCGTGACCCTGAGCTCGTTGTCTCCCTTCGGGCCGACTCCACCCTTCCTTACGAAACGATTTTCCGCGCCTTGGAGGCCGTCCGCTCCTCAGGTGCGCGCCTTGACCTCGCGAATACTCCGGACATTCGCAAGTGAATCCCCGCGGGCGCCCCTTTCGGCGTACCGTTCTGATCGTCTTCGGTATTCACGTAGGTCTCCTTCTTCTCTTTGGACTTCCTATGGCTCAGTGCCACAAATCGAAACCCATTCAACCTGTTGAAATAATTGATCTGGGCTCTCTCCGCCCCGGTCCAGGCCTGCCTTCCCCCACTTCATCACCAACTACAGCCACCCCATCCCAACCCTCATCCGAAATCAAAAATCTAAAATCTGAAAAGCCAGTGGCCCCCGAGCCGGCGCCTATTAAAGAAACAAAGCCCATCCCAGAACCTGAGGCCGAGCCAGAGCCGGTCCAGAAGCCGGAACCTACTCCCACTCCAGAAGTGAAAACCGAACCCACCCCGATTCCCGTTCCACCCAAAGCAAAACATCAGGTCAAAGTCAGCACCGCAAAGAAAAAAGTCTCCGTTTCATCTCCCAATCAGGAAAGTAAAACGACCTCCCAAAAGTCGAGCGAGCCCCCCGGCCCCAGCGCCTCCGATATTAAAAATCGCCTCTCATCCAAAATCCCAGCCGAACCAGGTGGAGGTGGAGGAGACGGTTCAGGCAACGCAGGCCGACCCGACGGCGTTGCTGACGATTTCTCCTGGTATCGTGCCTTGATCAAACAATCGATCCAGTCCGCTTGGAAAAAACCCCCTATTCCCGCTGGCGAAAAGATCTATACCGAGGTCGAAATCAAAATTTCTGAATCTGGCGCAGTCACCTTCCTCCGAATCTCCCGCCCCTCGGGCGATTCAGCCATGGACACCTCGGTCGAACAGGCCGTCCGATCCACTCCTCGCCTTGCGAAACCACTACCTGCCGGCCTTGGCTCTCCCGATTACACTGTAATTATCCAGTTCAAACTCGAGTAAGGAAAATAAAACCCCGGGAAGCCGAAGCCTCCCGGGGTTTTATAAGACTATCGTTGTTTAGAAGCTGTAGACCACCTCTGCACCCGCGTAGTGACATGGCCCACCCGATTGAACACCCGAAACTCCATTGTCATTCGGCGTGGTTTGAGTTGAGTTGATACCCGATCCCCAATCCAAGCGGTACTCGGCCCTTATCAATAGATTGTCGATCACATTAAAGGCTGAGGTCAACGTGTAGCTCCAGTAATTATTGCCCGTAACATGACCACTGTTGGCAAAGCTATTAGCAGCAGAGCTTGTTGATATAGCGCCCTGAGTTCCAAATTTTCCTGCATTGTTGCTACCTAGATAATCCGCTCGACTCGCCAAGCTAAACCAGTCGTTGAACTGATATTTGGCATAAACCGCCGCGCCGTACCAAGTGGTATTTACGTTGATGTTTTGCACGCTACTCCAAGAGGCGTTCCCTAGTGCAGAATCGAAAGCCAGCAACAGCTTGTCGTTTGCGAATTTAGGCGCCCAGTTCCCCCAAGAATTATAAACGACGGCATAACCGCTCGCTGCAGATCCGAAGTTGTTCACGGGCGCACTCGAGGTGGGTTCACCACTATTCTGGTAGCTCGTGTTATTTTCTAAGGCGGAACTGTACTGGAAGTTGTTACTCCAGTTCGCATTGCCTCCAGGGGCAGTCACATTCAGTGCCGCAAGAACGGCAACACCGTCACTATCTCCGTTCACCGTGGTATTGTTGTCGGTGTTAGATCCGTTCACTACACCCAATTTTGCGTCCAAATAGTCGTCAAAACGATAGGAGGACAGTACACCGATATAAGTCAGCGGAAACGCATTCTGCCAAAGCTGACCATAAGTGATGTTCATATTGGCCGGGCGCTCAATCACCTCATACCCCAAGATGGTGACGAATTTTCCAACCTTAAAATCCCAGCCGTTGCCCACGGGAGCTCGAATATTGATATATGCCTGCTCAAGGAAAAGAGCGTTCGAATTTGCCTGAGTGTTACTATTCCCGTTCGCTCCGGTCCCTGCATTGTACGGTTGCCCACGATTGATCAAGTACTGGGCATCTTCACCAATCATCACATCAGCGCGGAAGCCAGCCTGGGCTTTGTTCTCGGAAGTCAGCGCCTTTTCGAGCGCGATCTTAACCGCATACAAGTTAAAGTCGCCCTTCTGGGTGCTGTCACCAAGGAAACGGCTGTTAACCTGGGAACCCTGAGTCGAGCTACCAGTAAAATTATAGCTGTAACCGGCATCAACATACCCGCTCAGCTTGATCCCTTTCTGGGCCGTCTCGACAAAGTTATTTTGAACCATCTTTTTTGTGTCTTGAGCGGAAGCTTCCGGGGCGCTGTCCGCGAGGGACAGGCTGGCCACCGACGCAAGCACGCACAGAGCAGCTGTAATATTCTTGATCATTTTTTTAGTATCTCCTTTGGTTTTGGTTTTGCGCATCAGTGCAATAATTTTCGTGCGAGTGTTAAAAAGAAAGAGTTCGTATTTTTGCTTGAGAGTAACGCTGTTAATAGCTTTGGAATAACCACGTTTGTTGAATGCAAAAATTTCACTCGCACTTTGGCCCCCATGCTCTTGTCTCTCGCGATGAAATTCATCCTCTACATCCTCCTGCTCGCCCCCTGCCTTCTCTCTGCACAATCGGCCGCTCCTGTTATCGTCATTGAGCAAACTCGCAAGGTCGACGTTGCCATATCTCCGATCTCAGGTGCTGAGGGTCCAGCCCTTACAAAAGTTCTGCAAAACGACCTGGACCGTTCAGGTGCGTGTCGAGTGGTCGAACCCTCCTCCGCCGCCTTTACTCTCTCTGCCACTGTTACGCCCACCGGTGTCGCAGGTCGCGCAATCCCAAAGGCTGGTGGGGCCCCCTTAGTCGACTCCTCCTTCAACGGGGACGCCCGTCGCGCCACCCATCAGTTTGCTGACGCATTTATCGAAGCCCTCACAGGCACTCCTGGATTTGCCTCTAGTCGAATTACCTTCGCCTCCGCTTCCGGTGGAAAAAAAAGCAAAGTAAAAGAGATCTACATCTCAGACATCGATGGAGCCAATGCCCGCCAACTCACGCAAGACTCCGCTCTTGGGTACTGCCCAAAGTTCTCCCCTGACGGAAACAAAATCGCCTACAGCTCCGACAAGAGTGGCTACCGCGACACCTATGTAATCGACCTCCCCACAAAAAAACGCTCGATCGTCGCCCAGTTCCCCGGGCAAAATACCGGAGCCACCTTCTCCCCCGATGGGCAAACTCTCGCCCTCAGCCTATCCAAATTCGGAAATCCAGAAATCTGCACAATCCCATCCTCCGGAGGCCAACCTTCCCGCCTCACGAACACACGCGGGACCGACTGCTCTCCTTCCTGGTCTCCCGACGGAACCAAAATCGTCTACGTGTCCGATGAGCGCGGTAGCCCTGGCCTCTACACCCTTCCCGCAACTGGTGGAACTCCCGAAAAACTGAACACCGAATCCTCCTACACTACAGAGCCCGACTGGTCCCCCGACGGAAAAAAAATTGCCTACAGCATCACCTCAGGTGGAGGTCAGATCGGCGTCTATGACATCGAAACAAAAAAGGCCCGTATCGTGAGCCGCGGCTCTGGACTCGAAAGCCCCTCATGGACAAGGAATTCCCGCCACCTGGTTTGCTCTCAAAATGGGACGCTAGTTCTGCTTGACTCACTTACAGGGGAAGCTATCAAAGTACCCAATAACTTGAGTAACAATACAGAACCCAATACAACCCGCTGAAAAATATGAAATATACCTACCTCTCACTTCTAGCCCTCCTCGCCATCCTTTCAGGGTGCGCAGACAAAGATAAAAAGGGGGATGGCGCAGCCTTTGGAGATAGCACCGACAACATTTACGATCAGTCCCTCCCCGAACGTTCCGGCAATCCCGACACTGCCGATTACGACACCCTAAAAAGCGAAACGGTCTTCTTTGCTTATGATAGCTTCACCATCGAAGCCAAGGAACGCCCGAAGCTCGACAAACTCGCGAACTACCTCAGCAACAACTCGAATACAAAGATCGTGATTGCAGGTCATACCGATGCCCGTGGCACCCCCCAGTACAATCTGGCCTTGAGCGAAAAACGCGCCAATGCCGTTCGCCAATACCTCATCGGCCTCGGCGCCAGTGGCAGCAACATCAGCACGATTGGTTACGGAGAAGATCGCCCCTCCTCTGAAGGCGAATCTGAATCCTCACACAATTCGAATCGTCGTGCTTCTCCCGGAATCTTGCGGTAAGAAGGGCCAGCCATCCGGCTGAACCTCCGCCGGAAATCACCTGGTGATTCCTGCCCCAACAAGTCCCGATAAGCCCCACCTCCTTCGCCTGCCTAACTGGCTGGGCGACTTCATTCTCGCCCTTCCTTCCGTTCACCTCTACCAGCGCTGGCTTAGCCAACGCGCCCCACTCCTCATCGTTGGGCCACCAACCCTCTCCTCTCTGGCACCGATTCTACTCCCCGGAATCGAATTTATTCCTGCACCCTCTTTTCCCTTTGCCCTCCACTCAATCCTGAAAAAAAAGCAGGCTTCTGCTGCCACACTCCTTCCCAACTCCCTACGCGTTGCTTTCGAAACTCTCCCCATCCCTTATCGCGCTGGCTTTTCTCGCCCGATCCGTGATCTCCTTCTTACGGATCATCGTCCTCGCAGAACCTCCCCCTACGGCTACGTGCACGTCGCCGACCAGTACCTCGGCCTATTGAAAGATCTTGGCCTTCCCATAGGGAAAGCAGAACTTCCCCCACCTCCCACTCTCCCCAAACCAAAAGATGCTCCCTCCCAGCCCTACCTCGCCATCCTCCCAGGCGCCGCCTATGGATCCGCCAAACGCTGGGACCCCGCCTCCTTCGCCTCGGTCATCCGCGATCTACAAAAGTCACACTCCCTCCAACCGATCCTCATGGGTGGCCCCGGAGATGTCGAAGCCTGCCAAGCTGTTGCCCAATCTCTCGGCTCACCAGTTACCGACCTTTCAGGAAAAACCACGACTCTTGAACTCGCTCACTGCCTTGCCCACGCCCGCCTCATCCTCTGCCACGATAGCGGCCCGATGCATCTGGCCGCCTTCCTACGCAAACCTGCCGTCGCCATCTTTGGCTCCACCGAACCCGCTTGGACCGGCCCCCTAGGCTCCTCCGTCACTGTCGTCCGCCATAAAGTTTCCTGTAGCCCCTGCTTTCTCAAAACCTGCCCCATCGATCGGCGCTGCATGACCCGACTCACCCCCGAAGAAGTTTTGTCTGCGTGCGCCCAAAGGTTGAACCAAAAATGAGCACCAAAGGCACATCTCGCGTGATGGCAGCCATCGGAGCCTCCCGCGTTCTCGGGCTTGTCCGCGAAATCCTCCTCAACACCTTCCTCGGAGCAGGCAAGGAACTCGATGCCCTCATCGCCGCTTTCCGCATACCCAACCTCCTGCGGGATCTTTTTGCCGAAGGAGCCCTCTCTACCGCTTTCGTCACCACCTTCTCCCAAAAACTGGCCAAGGAGGGAAAAGAGTCTGCCTTTCGACTCGCCAGCAACGTCAACACCCTCCTTTTCATTGTCCTCTTTCTCATCGTCGCTGCCGGGATCATTTTTGCAGATCCTCTCGTCCGACTCCTCAACCCCGGATTCGCTGCCGTACCGGGAAAACTGGAACTCACGGTCGAACTCACCCGGATCCTCTTTCCCTTCATCCTGTTTCTTTCCCTTGCCGCCGTTTATATGGGACTTCTCAACAGCCTCCACCACTTCGGTCTGCCCGCTTTTGCCTCCGCCGCCTTTAACTTTGTTTCCATCGCCGTAGGCCTACTCCTCGCCTGGATTCTTGATCCCAACTTTGGACAACGCTCCGTCTACGGATTCGCCATCGGTGTTCTTGTGGGAGGACTTGCCCAGTGGCTCGTTATGGTTCCCCGCGCCATCTCCCTTGGTTATCAACCCCGTTGGCTCCTTGTTTGGAGAGATCCCGGTCTAAAACAGGTTCTTCGCCTTCTTGGCCCCGCATCGATCGGAGCCGCCGCCGTCCAAGTCAATGTCATGATCAACGGCTACTTCGCCTCCTATCTCGCGGACGGCTCTGTTACCTGCCTGAATAACGCCTTCCGCCTCATTCAACTTCCCATCGGCCTTTTCGGCGTCGCTGTCGCGACCGTAACTCTCCCCCATCTCGCCCGGCACGCTGCCTTGGATGAGAAAGTGGCCCTTCGCGATCGTCTCCTCGTCGGTGTTCGTCAAACCCTCTTCCTGACCTTACCTGCAGCCATCGGTCTCTTCCTATTAGCCGAACCTATCGTTGCCTCGATATTTCAGTACGGGCGATTCACCTCCGAGGGTACCGCCCTGACAGCTCTCGCCCTCAAAGGCTACACACTCGGCCTCGTCTCGTACGCCTGCATGAAGGTTGTCGCTCCAGCCTTCTCGGCTATCGATCGACCTGGGATTCCTCTTCGCGTTAGCCTAACGGGAATTTTTCTCAACCTCACCTTCAACTACATTCTGATTCGGGTCTATAACCTCGGCATTTTAGGACTCACTCTCACCACCGCCTCTGTGGCCACCCTCAATATTCTCCAACTGGTGTGGGCATCCCAACGGCACGTAGGTAGCTACTTCGAACCTCACTTCCTCCAAGGGGTCGGAAAGATACTTTTCTGCTGCGTCACCTTGATTGGAGCCCTACTTCTAGGCCTCCAATTCATTCAACCCATGGGCCAACCCATTCCCGTTCGTATCGGTGGAACCTTTGCACTTATTCTTCTGGGCTCTACTACCTATTTCCTGGCTGCGAAATTACTAAAACTCCCCGACGCCTCCCTCCTCCTCCGCCCCAAAAAGCCTTAGGGTTTTTTACTCACCTATTCAATACTCTTACCCCCTTAATCCCATCATCCCTTAACCCCCTACTTACTCCGCCATAATCCCTGCCTCTCTGACAATTTTCTGCTATCAAGAAATAGTCTGGCGCCCGTAGCTCAGGGGACTAGAGCAGCGGATTTCTAATCCGCGGGTCGGTGGTTCGAATCCACCCGGGCGCGTTGAGTAGAATTTCCATAAGTCGTTAATTTATAGTTTGGTCTGATCGTATAATCACCCCTATTTATATCCCTTTTAGTATAATCAACCAATTCCCTAACCTCATACGCAAGAAAGGGTTTTCTACGGACTTTATTTCATCGGGCCGCCGGAACTTAAACCCTGAACCTTTTCCCACCCCTCCTCAGAAAGCAACTTCGCATCATATAGCTCCTTAGCGAAAACCTTGGCCCTATCCGTCAACTTGTCGCTCTTGGCTCGGTTAAGGGCGAGAACCGAGAGGGCAGAAGGTTCGGGACGCTTTGCGCTATTTTACGGCCTTGCCTTGCCTTAGAAGGAGTCGAACCAGATTTTCTGATTGGCCACGGCCCGTAGAAATGTCCCACGGTGGTTACCCCCTAACACAGAATAGGCAGAGATATTACTATTTCCCAAAGCTTGGCTGTAGTTAATCGCAAGCAAAGCAACGGGCACGGTGACAACCTCGTCAGCTAGGCCATAGTACATGTGAAGCGGGGTAAAAGAGAAACAGCGGTATGCCTGACTCTGCTGTAGATCCTTGCCATAAAGTGAGGCAGCCAAATTCAGCGGATCGTGATACTTGCTTTGAACAAGTTTCATCATATCGGAAGGAATAGCTTTGGAACCAAAAAGGTTGGCGTATGCCTGAGCAAGGCTGTTCACTCCCCTCCTTTCGTAGATCTGTTTGCACCGTTCGTAATAGAGCGGATTAATCACATCCTTGGCCAGCCCCGGCTGGGAATAATAATTTTCATAAGAAAAAACTGTCAGGATGAGAAGCGTGTTGACCCACGGTGCCTGAATAGGACTCGGATTGTAAATAAATCCGTTCATCGCAGCAAAGGGGTCTGGAGGGGCGGCTGCGGTGGATGCAGCCATAACGGGAAATCCGAGTTGCTCGAGCTTTTCGAGGAACTGGAGGGTTACTAGCCCGCCTTGGGACCATCCGCTGATATAAAGGCCAGATTGTCTAATCCCTTTTTGCGCCAAGAAGGTGGAGGCTGCCCGGTAGAGGTCAAGGCACGCCTGCTGGTGGCTTCCCTTAACGGTATAGCCCTCATTTTCACTGGAGGCTCCCATGCCGAAATAATCCGCCGCGATAACCACATGTCCCTGACCGGCGAAGACCGCTGTCATAAGCCGATTCTCGTAACCTCCATCCGAGAAATCCCAACCCTTAGGTCGATGATCCTGCGTCTCGTAGTTATTTAGGACGAAGGAATAGGATGGGCACTGATATTTTCCCCAGATCGTCCCGTGTTGGTAAGAGATCAACTTTGGAGTTTTAGGATACCTATTATTTCCATCGCCAACTTTTGCTATGGCAATCATTCCTGAGGCCACAGTACTTTTATTCCCCTGCTCGGGAATTAGAGAGCTGTAGGTAATTTGATAAATGTCGACGGGATAGGTCGCACTAGGGAAGGTTGGAGCTACGTAACCGGGTGTGGTAGTCGCTGCGAATTTATCTTTATCGGGTCCTAGGATTGTATTGAGTTCCCTGGTGCCTACGGTCCTCAGGAAAGTGGCTTTCAGAAGGGTTCCTGCAACCTGGGGAGTTACTGCAGCCTTAACACTGCCAAAACTGTTTGTCACACGTCCTGCCGAGGCACTCTGGCAGCCCAGAGCCAGCAAACTAATGATGAGGAGTTTACTCATCAAGATAGTCAAGCACATAATCCTTGATAAAGCGAACTTTTGCAGATTTTCCTAGCTGACCTATCCCCGCTTTAGATGAATCGCGTTAATCTTGAGATATTTATCCAGCCACTATTTTCCTCAAATAAGGTCACCCGCTCGTTTAGCGGATTCAGGTCCATTTGATCCGAAGAAGCTCTATCTCCCCTCTTGCCCGGTTATAGAGTCGGAATTTTCAACCCGCGTTGGGGCTTAGCGTCCTTTGCGACCTTGGCGTGATCAATCCAAACGGGATGTGGCTCTGCCCCGACCTACCCCGACCGGCGTCGGGGGCACTCTGGCTTTTGTTAGGGATTGGTTGAGGATTGCGGTTTGATGAGAGTTAGAACCACAGGTAGAGTATCTTTTGCTTTTTGATGATTTTGAGTCGCAGCCATATCAAATAATTCGAAAGATTTCAAACCCTGAACTTTTTTCCGCCCCTCTTCCGAAGGCAACTTTGCTTCATAAAGCTCATTAGCGAAGACTTTTACCCACTCTGTCACCTCCTGTCGGTCATCGATTCCAAAACTAAGTCGGATTTTTCTGGGTGGGGTATGTGTATATGATCAACCGTTGGGGGATGTGGAGTGGGTGTGGTGGTGGGGGTGAGGTCAGATTTCCGACTAGGAAAGGCCTTAATCTTTAAGGGCAACGTAAGGGCAAAATGGTGGGAAAGCCTATTTTACAAGAGTATTTACAGGATCGACCCCAATCTTTCTAATCCGCGGGTCGGTGGTTCGAATCCACCCGGGCGCGTAGAGTAGAATTGCTGTAGACATTCATTTACAGCACCACCTGTATAGGAATGAAATCCCAAGTTCAGCCGTGAAGACGTTTAAGGTGACTCACCCCTTGACGACTGTTGCTCCGGCCGCGGGGCGCGAGGAGAATATCGTGGCAGTGATGCCTGTTCTGGCTTTGTAATCAGTGGAAATTTTTTTTGTGATGTCATCTACGGAACTGGCTTTGACCAGCGCCACGCAGCATCCTCCGAAGCCTCCACCGGTCATGCGGCACCCATAGACCCCGCCCTTCTCTCCGATGGCTTGGGCGATCTCGACAACCACATCGAGTTCCGGGCAGCTGACTTCGTAGTCATCCCGCAGAGCCGCATGACTCGCTGCCATCAATCGTCCTACGGTGGGCCAATCGGATTGGCGGACACCTTGCGCCGCTTGCACCGTGCGCCCGATTTCGCCGATGACATGGCGGGCACGGCGGTAAACGGTCTCGCTCATTTGGTTTTTCCCGGCTTCGAGCTGGGCAGCGGTCACATCGCGCAGCGATGCCACGCCGAGGTTCTTAGCGGCTTCCTCGCATTGGGCCCGGCGCTCGGCGTATTCACCGCCACTCAGCTCGTGCTTCACGTTGGTGTTAATAATGAGCAGTGCGACGGACGGGTCCTGCATCGGCACGATCTCGGTTTTCCGTGTTCGGCAGTCCAGCAGGAGCAGGTGGCCTTCGCGTCCTAGGGCAGAAATAAACTGGTCCATTATACCACAAGGCACCCCAGCAAAATCGTGCTCAGCTTTCTGGCAGAGAAGCGCTTTTTCGACGGGATCAAGAGTCCTGCCCGTGACCGCTTCGAGCAGAGTCGCGGTACAGACCTCGAGAGCGGCGCTGCTGCTCAAGCCACTGCCCAACGGCACGGTGGAATGCAGGAGTACGTCGAGGCCCCCTGGCTGGATACCGCGTGCCTGAAACCCGGCGACTACGCCACGGGGATAATTTCCCCATTTGGGTGCGGTTGGCACAACAGGGCGGGAAAGATCGATCGTCGCCGCCTCTGCCTCAAGAGTGCTGCGTAGCGTGATGACCTCCCGACCATCCACCGGTCGGTCGGCCGCCATCACACTGTAAAACTCAATGGCCATCGGCAGGACAAAGCCGTCGTTGTAATCGGTGTGCTCGCCAATGACGTTAACCCGGCCCGGGGCGGCAGCGATCCAACGAGGCGAACGGCCGTAGATTTTTTTAAATTCAGTGGCGACATGGGCCGCTAAGTCTTGGAGTTTTTTCATAAGGTTTTTCAGCGGGTGGAGAATTTATATATCGTGGTTTGGGTGTAGGTTTGTTCTGGGCGAAGAATGATCGATGGAAATCTCGGATAATGGAGGGAGTCGGGAAAATGCTGGGTCTCCAGGCAGAGACCGCTGTGCTGGGTATAGTAATTGCCGCCATGGCCGCACTGCGTTCCATCCAGCCAATTGCCGGTATACACCTGCAAGCCAGGCTCTGTGGTCCGTACCTCCATCACCCGTCCGGTGGTCCTCTCATAGACCGAGGCGCAAGACTTGAGTCGCTGCCCTTGGCCATTAAGGACGAAGTTGTGGTCATAGCCAGTGGGCTTTCCGGTCAGTCGAGCGAAGTCCCGGCCGATAGGCTTTCTCTTGGTAAAATCGAACGCCGTACCAGCCACAGGCACCTGCTTCCCAGTTGGAATCGAGGTGGCGTCCACTGGGATGTAAGCTTTCGCAGCAACCTTTAGCTCGTGGTCAAGAACGTTACCGCCGCCAGCCAGGTTGAAATAACTATGGTTGGTCAGATTGACTGGTGTGGCGCGGTCAGTGGTGGCGGTGTAATCAATCCGTAATTCGTCCCAATTGGTGAGCGTCATCAACACGGTGACGTCAAGATTCCCGGGGTACCTCTCCTCCCCATTCCGACTTAGGTAGGTAAAGGCCACCGCAGCTTCCCTGCCCTGCACAATCTCGGCCGACCACACAACCTTGTCGAAACCCCTGGTGCCACCGTGGAGATGATGCGGGCCGTTGTTGACGGCCAATTGGTACTTCTTTCCGTCGATTTGGAAACGGCCTTTGGCCGTGCGATTCGCCACCCGACCGACCGTGCAGCCCAGATAGCTGGGATTGCCGCCAAGGTATTGCCGGAGATTATCGAACCCCAATACGATGTTGCCAATTTTGCCCCGGCGGTCGGGCACGTGCAGCTCTGTAATGATGGTGCCGAAATTGGTGATCTTGGCGACGAGACCATTCGTGTTGGTCAGGGTGAACAGGTCAATGCGTTTACCGACGGGAGATTTTCCAAACACCTTTTTGCTGACGCTAGCTTTCATGCGCGGATAATTTGATCAAAAGGACCTGTGACGGCTGTCACCCCGGCACCAGTCAAGTTGTTATGGTTTGTCGTTCCTGCCGCGAATCGCCCCGAGCAGCATCAAGGAGCCAAACACGAGGAGGACAATGCCCCAGATCATATTGATGTTAAGGCCCAGCGACACGGAATCGGCGGCTTTGAACACGCCGTAGCCTGTCAGCAACACTCCGATCAGGGTGAACATGAGGCCAATCGGCCAGCGGATATCGAGTCCCATATTATTAATTTCCTTTAGGTTGAGTTGTTTGGTTTACCAGAAGAGGAAGTTCATGATCAAGCAGGCGATCAGTAACACCACTCCGACGACACCAGGCTGTAGGTAGAATGGTACGTCGCCGGGCTTGATTTTCGGGGTAAGAGAATAAACTAGGCCTTTTAGGTCCTCGTCTGTCTTCTGCGATTTGGTGGCAAATGAGATCGCTACGGTCGCTGCAAAGCAGACGATGAAGGCGAATGAGGCGAGCCAGAAGTTTTGCGCCATCTCGCTTGGGAAGACATGCAGGACACCGATGTAACCACCCTTGACCCCGGGCAAGTTGCCGGTCGCGATGGTCAAGGCATGGAAGAGAGCCGAACCGCAGATACCGAGAAACAGGCCCAGGAATGCCCCCGTGCCCGTGGTCCGCTTCCAGAACATGCCCAGAAGGAACGTTGCGAAGAGCGGAGCGTTCACGAATCCGAAGACGAGTTGGATGATATCCATCGCATTGTTATACATAGACGCGAAGTATGCCGCCGCGATGCTTAGAATGATTCCTGCAACGGTCACCACCTTGCCGGCCCAAAAGTAGTGCTTATCAGTCTGGTTCTTCACAAAGTAAGCTTGGTAGAGATCGTAGGTGAAGACCGTGTTGAATGCCGTCACATTGCCCGCCATGCCGGACATGAAGGATGCCAGTAAGGCGGTGAGGGCTAGGCCGAGCAGTCCAGGCGGGCAGTATTTTTTCACAAGCGACAGGATGACGCCGTCGTAGTCGTAGGCGGCGATGCTGTTGTAGATACCGGTCTTGATCTGTGTGTCCGTCAGTCCCCCTTTCGCGTTGTCAGCAATCAGGCTGGCTAGTTTTTTCGCGTCAACCTTTTCGCCAAGAGCGGACTCTACAGCCTCGACTCCTGCAACCGAATCAGCTGGGTTCGCACTTTTCACCGCGACGATTGCCCGGGAGTAGTTTTCCTGCGAAATGACCGGCGGCGGGATGCGGTAATCCTTGGAAGGCATCGCGGTCAGCGCCACGGCGATCATGCCGGGAACGATGACGAGGAAAGGAAAGAACATTTTCGGCACTGCGGCAATGAGCGGAGTGTTACGTGCTGCAGCCATATTTTTGGCCGCCATCGCGCGCTGAACGACCAGGAAGTTAGTGCACCAGTAGCCAAAGCTCAAAACGAAGCCGAGGCCGAAGACCATGGCGAAGAGATCCACCCCCATCGGATTGTGTGCTGGCCCAGCGAGTAGTGGTTGCCAAGCGCTCGTCCACGCATTGGCAGCGTATTCCGTACCTTTCGAAGCTGCCGCCTCGACCGCCACGCCTTGCAGTGAATGGTTCATCGCACCCCATCCGCCGACATCTTTGAGTCCAAGATAAACCACCGGCGCAAAGCCAAGGACGATCATGAAGAACTGGAGGACTTCGGTGTAGATCGCCGAGGTCAGTCCACCCTTCAGAACATACATCAGCACAACGCCCGAACAGATCCAGAGCGCTAGGTCATAATTCCAACCCAGCAGCTGATTGAGAAGCTTGGCCAGCGCGTTCATCGAGATGCCGGACGCAAAAATGGTCATTACCGCAAAGGCGACGGAATTCAGCGCCCGGACTCGCTCATCGAACCGCATCTTCAGGTATTCCGGCACAGACCTCGCTTTGGATCCGTAATAGAACGGCATCATAAACACCGCGAGGAAGATCATCGCGGGAATCGCGCCAAGCCAATAAAAGTGCGCCGTGCTGATGCCGTATTTCGCTCCGCTGGCCGCCATGCCGACAAGCTCCAGCGCACCAAGGTTGGCCGAGATAAAGGCTAGCCCGGTCACCCAGGTCGGAATCGACCGGGCAGAGGTCAGGAAATCTGCCGAGGTCTTCATGTAGCGCGACAGCGCCCAGCCGATGCCGATGACAAAAGCTACGTATGCGATGAGGATGGTGTAATCAATCGTCAGGAGTTTGATGGGTTCCATAGGTTATTGTTCCTTTAGGGTTTTTGGGTTTGGTTCTTGTATTTAACAGGCATGCAAAATGTTCATATCAATAGAGTGCACTACTTTAGAATGATAAGCCCAGCCAAGTATGGCACCGTCAGTGGTATTGAAGGTTAGGAGTTTCATGGTCCTTGTTTGGCGCAACCTACGGTTTGGCTTTGGTCTTTTTCGTCCCCTCCCCTTGGGCGATGATTATTTTTAGTTCCTTGGCCAACTCAGCAGCTTTGTCGGGATGCTTAGCCGTCAGATTGGTCATTTCGTTTGGATCTTTGGCGAGGTTGAACAGCAGCGGCTCAGGGACGGTCGCCGCCGCAAAGCGCGTGTCCGCTGCGTTGGCGCCACTGCCCATGCCTCCCGGTTTCATCTTCTCGGTAGCAGGGATGTATTTCCAGTCACCCTGCCGCAGAGCAAGTCCACCAATGCCGTGCAGCACGGTGTTGTCGCGAAGGTTTTTCTTCGTCTTACCCAACAGCACGGAGGATAAATCGAGGCTATCTGGGGCGGCGCCTGCTGCGAGTTCTTGGCCGGTCAACTGGGCAACCGTGGCATAAACATCCACCAAGCTGAAGATCTGGTCACTAACCCGCGGCTTGATCTGCTCTGGCCAGCGGGCGATGAGCGGCACGCGGCAACCACCTTCATAGGTGAGATACTTCCAGCCCCGCAAACCCCCGGTGGGTTGATGGCCATTTAAATCCTCCTTCGATCGATCGAAGTAGCCGTCGAAAAGAATCGGGCCGTTGTCACTGGAGAAGATGACGAGGGTGTTGTTCGCTAGCTTCAATCGATCGAGGGCCTTCATAATTTCCCCCACCTCCCAGTCGATTTGCTCAATGACATCGCCACGTAGACCGCAACCGCTCTTACCGACAAAAGGTGGCGCGGCCACGCGCGGCACGTGCGGTTCAAATAGGCCGACCTCAAGAAAGAACGGTGCGTCCTTGTGTTTTTCGATGAACTCCACGGATTTTGCGACGACTGTTTTGGGCAGTTCCTCGTCCTTGAAGCGTGCAGCATTACCGCCCTTCATGTAGCCGATGCGGCTGATGCCGTTAATGATCGTGCAAGCATGCTGCTTATCCGCACCATACCGGGTGAGAAGTTCGGGGTGCTCCAGACCGGTTGGCTCATCACTGATGTTGGTCAGGTAGCTGACGGTGATGGGGTCGGCCGGGTCAAGATTCTGCACCTTAT
>JBIKNP010000019.1:0-41132 GCA_044358595.1 Methylacidiphilales bacterium | reverse complement strand
TGGTTTAGCCGAATGCAGATGAGTGCGGCGAATCAGTTGGGATCGAACGTCGATGTGACGTTTAAGTCCACTTCCGGTGGCAACTCCTACTTCATCCTGAATGGTTTTGATCAGTCGATCGGGAACCTGAATATGAGCGGTACAGGACCGTTCATCATCGAGAATACTGAAGGCCTGACGACCCCAGGAGCGAGTCGCTTAACTGTGAACCAGACAGTGGATGGATCCTTTAAGGGTTGGATCCGTAACGGGAACTGGAACGGTGGACCGGGCACGTTGGCCTTAACCAAGAATGGTTCCGCTAACTTGACTCTGTCTGGCGGGACCATCGACTACACGGGTGGTACGATTGTGAATGCTGGCACACTGACCTTGGGTGGAATGGTGAATGTCGGGCAGGGTACGATCCGCGGGGTGGTGACGGTGAACAGTGGGGCAACCTTGAACTACACCAATGCTCCGGGCGACACTTTCGGGGGTGCGCATTCCTTTGGATGGACGGCGGGCCAGGCGGTCAGTGTTCTGAATATCAACAATGGAACGGTAGGCGGGGCGGATCTTAGTAACCATTTCTCGGATGGTGGCAACTTCACGATGAACATGACGGGCGGAGAGTTGAAACTGGGGGGTACGGATAACCCGACGGCGGTGATGAATATCAATGTTCTTTCTTCCAGCAACCAGGCGGTGATCAGCAAGGTCTCGGCCAACTCGGCGTTGACGATCGACAACAAGGTAACCTTCAGCATAGCGAACGGTTCGCAGGACGTGGATCTTCTTGTTTCCGGGAATCTAAATCAGCGCAGCGGCAACATCGGTAAAGTGGAGAAACAAGGGGCGGGCACGATGATGCTTTCGGGAAGCAACACCTACACCGGCACAACGGTGGTGGGGGGTGGAGTTCTACGGGCGGGATCGACGAATGCGTTGGGCAACAACTCTTCGGTGACCTTATCGAATCTCGCCGGGGTGACGCTGGATCTGAATGGGTTTAACAACCGGATTGGGGCGTTATCCGGGGGTGGGGCCACGGGTGGCAATATCACTTTGGGGAACGGGACGTTGACGGTGGGAGCGAACAACGAAACGGGTACCTACGGTGGGGTGATTTCTGGTAACGGAGGATTCGTCAAGGTTGGGCAAGGAAGGCAGACCCTGACAAGCGGTCAACTCTACAGTGGGGACACGGCGGTTTATGGTGGGTATCTGAAACTCGCCGTGACGAATGGTCCGGCACTCTATTCAGACGGAAGAGGTGGGACCGTGGTGTTGGGAAATGACCGAAGCGGTCCCGTGGCCAGTATTGGAAACTTCACCTTCCTGGAGATGGGAGCCAAGAACCAGCTGGGAACAAACATTAATGTGGCATTTAACGTGACGAACCGGTGGTCGTACATGGTGTTGAATGGATACGATCAGGAGATTGGGAATCTGACGATGACCGGGCCGAATCCGGACTGGGCGGTGATTGAGAACGGTGAAAATACCTCTGTGAGCGGGGTGGTTGCTACTAGCAGTACCTTGACAGTGAACCAGAGCTTGAACACGACCTACAACGGATACATGCGCGACGGTTGGGCGGGCGGGACGCTAGCCCTGACCAAGAAGGGAGCGGGAACGTTGACGATCGTGGCCACGAACGTGGATTACACTGGTGGAACGAAGGTGATGGAAGGAAAGTTAGCAGTTCAGGCGGGTTCTCTTGGCGGAAATAGTTCAGCGAATCAGGTGTTCATCAACTCGAACGCGGTACTGCAGTACAACCTCACCAATGCAGTAGGTTTTGCTAACGGCATTATCCAGAAAGGCGCCACGATAACGGGAGCTGGAACGCTGGAAAAAACCGGGCAGGGAACGTTGATCTTCGGTGGCTCCGGTCAGGTGAACATCGCGATGGATGCTGGTTCGTGGATCAACCTGAATGAGGGGGAGATCAAGGCCCATCACTGCGTGCAGGCAAATTGGGACAACAACAAAGCTTCTCTCTTCGTGAACACCAACACCACCTTCTGGCAGGTCGAAGGGAATGTGACGGTGGGAGCCTTGGCAGGTGGCGGAAACATCGTGTTGGGCTACAGCTGGCCCAACTTCCAACCGGTGATGAAGATCGGTTACGGCGATGCGAGCTCGGTGTTTTCTGGTCAGATTTCTGAGGCCACACAATGGGGTGGTAAGGGCGTTCTCACCAAGATCGGTAAAGGCACGCAGACCTTCTCTGGAACGAACAACTCCATCACGGGCAACCTAACGGTGAACGACGGACTCGTGAACTTCGGTAACACTGGAAACTTTGCGGCCAATGCCTTGTGGGTCGGTAACGTGGCTGGGGCAAGGGGACGAGTCGACGTCCAGACTGGTAACAAACTTACCACGCTGGCCAATGCCGACCGGTACGGAGTGGTGTTGGGTGATAATGGTGGTGCCGGAGCGATGTATCAGAACGGTGGTGTGGTAGATATCAACGCCGCGGCCAGCATTAATAATTTCATGATCGGAAAGAGCTCCGGAAGCTTTGGGCACTATGGATTGGACAACGGTTACCTTGAGCTGACCGAGTTTGGTATCGGTTCCAGTGGTGGCGGCAATGGCGTGTTGGAAGTGAGGGGCGGGACGATCAAGACCACCGACTACTTCCTGGTCGGCCGCGGTGACAGCGGAACGGGTCAAACCGGCGTGGTCAATCTTTTGGGGGGCACCATCCAAGTGGATAATGGTGGCGCGAATACTGGGGCGGACTTGGCCTTCAACATCGGGTTTCCCGGTGGCTCCGGAAAGACCTCGGTCATGACAGTGGCGAATGACGCCCTGCTTTATGTCAACAATCGGGGGATCAATCTTAACTATAACGGCGGCAACAGCACTGGCATCCTCAACCTGAACGGCGGAACGACCAAGACGGCCTACATCCGTTCCACAGATACGACTGGCAATCAGTTCCTCAACTTCAATGGTGGAACGATTCAGGCGGCGGCGGCCAACGCGAACTTTATCTCCGGGGTGGATCGGGTGACGATCAATCAGGGTGGGGCGAAGTTCGACACGGCCGGATTCAATGTGACGATTGGGCAGTCCTTGCAGGCTCCCGCTGGTAAGGGTCTATCTTCCGTCGCGATCGCCAACGGTGGATCGGGTTATATTGCGCCTCCGATCGTGGAGATTAGTGGTGGAGGTGGAACGGGAGCTACAGGGTATGCGGAAATCGATCGCGTGACCGGAGCGGTGACCAACATTGTTATTTCCAATCCTGGCAATGGTTACACAACCCCTCCGACTGTGGTGTTGAAGCAGGGTGGATTTATCACGACGGCCACGGTGGGATTGATTTCATTGGCGGACAATGTTTCGGGCGGGATCGCGAAGCAGGGGAACGGGGAGTTGCTCCTGACTGCAGGCAATACCTACACGGGAGCCACGGTGGTGGAGAGGGGAACGCTTAAAGCCGGAGTGGCCGGGAACGCATTCGGCATCACTTCGGCGATGGTTCTCTCCAATGTGGCGAATGTTTTGGTGGATCTAAACGGAAACAATCAGACGATCGGATCGTTGGCGGGCGGCGGAAGCACTGGTGGAACGGTTTCTCTTGGAGGGAACACGTTGACGATGGGCACCGACAACACCAGCACGAGCTATGCGGGCACGATCACAGGAGCGAACGGGCAGTTGATCAAGACCGGCACGGGCAATCAGACCTTGGCGGCGGCGAACAGCTACACGGGCGCAACGACTGTCAGTGCCGGCACGCTGACACTGACGGAGAACAGTGCGCTCGGTACGGCAGCCGGTGGTGTGACGGTGGCCAGCGGGGCAACGACTGACTTTAAGAATGTGACCTACAGCACAGCCGAGGCGATGGGGCTGAACGGGGGGACGATCGCTAACAGTTCCGCGACCAGTCTCTTTGCTGGAAATATCATCTTGGGAGCGAACAGCTTTGCGAATGTGACGGGCACGGCGCTGACGCTTTCGGGTGCGATTAGTGGTGGGTATGACCTGACGAAGACGGGGAGCGGGGCGTTGATCCTGACGGGCACGGGAACTCAGACGAGCACGACGGTTTCGCAAGGGACGTTGCAGTTGGGTGCTGGCGGAACGACGGGTTGGTTGACCGGGAATGTGATTAACAACGCGGCGTTAGTGCTTGAACGGTCGAGCGATGACACGCTGGTTGGAGTGGTTTCGGGTACGGGAACGGTGGAGAAGAAGGGGGCGAACACGGTGAGCCTGACCGGAGCGAACAGTTACGGAGGTTTGACAACGATTACAGCTGGGACGTTGCAGGTGGGTAATGGCGGGGGAGTGGGATCGCTCGGCACGGGAGATGTGGCGAACAGCGGGGTGCTGGCCTTCAACCGGACCGGATCGGTGAATTACGGCGGGGTGATTTCCGGAACTGGATCGGTGACCAAGCTAGCCGGTGGTACGGTCACGCTGACGGGTAACCACACTTACAGTGGCGGGACCACGATTGCGGATGGGGTACTGGAGATCGGCAACGGTGGAACGACTGGATCGATTGGCTCAGGCGCAATCAACAATCAGGGTGTGTTGGCCTTTAACCGGTCCGACTCTCTTGCAGTTCCAGGCGGCATCAGTGGAAATGGTCAGCTTTGGCAGAATGGTAGTGGCACCCTTATTCTATCTGGAACGAGCACTTATTCAGGGGCGACCAAGATTAATGCCGGACGATTGCTGACGACTGCCGACAATCTTTTGAGCGACTCTTCTGCGGTGACGGTCGCGAATGGGGCGACACTACAGATTGGCGGCAACGACCAGATCGGTTCGCTTGCCGGGGCGGGAGCGGTGGAGTTGGGTTCTTATCTCCTGACGGTTGGAGATGCGAGCGTCACGAGTTTCATGGGCAACATGTCTGGATTGGGGGCGTTGACGAAGGTGGGATCGGGTTCGTTGGCCCTTTCCGGAGTGAACACATTCACGGGTGACGTGAATGTGGATGCGGGCGCTTTGATTCTGAACAGCTCCACATCGTTGGATCGATCGGCGGTGGTGACACTGAACAACGCAGGAGCAGTTTTGACGGTGAATTCGAACATGACGGTGGGTGCCTTTGAGCAAGCTGCGGGTTCCATTTTAGATGGAGGCGGTATTCTACGGACACGTTTGGTGAAAAGCAGTGGGGGAGAGTTGAACACGGTGATCGGGGATCTGGTGGCAGATCCGGCGAATGGATTCCTTGCAGAATCGGCCGGAATTCTGAAGCGGGGTGCGGCCACGACCACGGTTTCCGCTGCCAACACTTTCACTGGGGATATCAAACTTCAGGGTGGCCAACTGCAGTTGGTGGGCAGTGGATCATTTGATTCAGCGAGCTCGGTGATTCAGTCGGCCGGAACCATTCTCGACCTGAACGGAAAGAGTCAGGAGTTTGCGGCCGTGAACGGTGTGGGGGGAACAATCAAGCTGGGGAGCGGAAGTCTGGCGGTCGGTGGAGCGGTTAATTCGCAGTTTGATGGGGTGATTGAGGGAACGGGCGGCTTTACCCAGAAGGGATCCGGAACGACGACGCTGAATGGTCAGAGCACCTTCAGCGGTGCCACGGCGGTGGATGCGGGCAAGTTGGTTGTGAACGGGGCTCTCGACACCGCAGGGTCGGTAACGGTTGCGACGGGCGCCAAGCTGGGCGGATCTGGCACGGTCGGCACGATCGGTGGAGCGGGTCTGGTGGAGGCAGGAAATAGTCCCGGCATCCTGACGGCCACGCAGGTGATTCCGACGAGCGGTTTGGATTTCAACTTTGAGTTGTTCGGATTTAATCCGAACTACAGCAGTCCGACCAACAGCGGGAACGATGTGGTACGGTTGACCGGTCCGACTCCCTTCGGCAGTAGTCTGACGGCGGCGAACGTGTTGGCATTTTATATCGATCTGCCGGGTAGCTTTGTCTTCGGAAGTAACCAGGTCATTGAGGGTGGGTTCTTTGCGGATCAGGGGGCTGGACTGTTGGCGGCTGTAAAGGATGCGACGATGAACTACTTTATCAAGGATGCGACGGGAACAGTTTCCTATAACGGCAACACTTATGTGAGCCTAGCGGATTACGCGAAGAAGACCGCTGGCCAGTACGATGCGGCCTTTGTGTTGTCGACGGTGGACAAGTCGGGCACGGCGTTCAGCGGATCGACGGCCGCCAATGGCGCCAAGGTGATGGGATTGACGATGGTTTCCACGATCACGATCACGCCGAATGCGAATCTGGTCTACAACGGTAATCCCAAGCCGGTGACTGCGACCTCGATCGACACTGGTGTGGCTGGATTCACGTACAGCTACGAGGGGGTAAACGGGACAGCTTATGGTCCAACTTCAACGGCTCCTCATGAGGCAGGGGATTACTCGGTGACGGTCACCACAACGAACAACACGGACGTTAAGAAGAGCCAGAACTTCACCATTCAGAAGGCGGTTGCCACGTTGTCTTGGCCGGCCTTGGCACCGATGACGTATTTGACGACCGGGTTAGTCACCGGGCAGCTCAATGCGACGGAAACGAATTCGATTCCTGGCACGATCACCTATAGCGATAGCGTGTTGGGAGCGATCGCCGCCGGAACGGTTCTGGAGGCTGGAAGTAATTCGCTGACGGCGAGCTTCGTACCGAGCGATACAAGGAACTATACCACAGCCACCGCCAGCAACACACTGGTGGTGAATAAGGCCGACCCGGCGATTGTCTGGGGTGCACTGACGGCAATCACCTATCCGACGGCCTTGAGTGGGACTCAACTGAATGCGACGGAGGCGGGCTCGGTTGCGGGATCGATGAACTATAATCAACCGATTGGAACGGTGTTAAATGCGGGAACGCAGACGTTGCAGCTGACCTTCTATCCGACCGACACAAGGAACTACAATCCGGCAACGGTGAGCAACACCTTAGTGGTGAACAAGGCGGCGGCGGTGGTGACTGTGACCTCCGCTACGGAGACTTACGATGGAACGGCCAAGAGTGTGGTGACTTCGGTCAATCCTGCCGGATTGTCGATGGATGTGACCTATAACGGGACGACCCAAGCGCCCACGAACCTCGGTCCATATGCGGTGGTAGCGACGGTGACCGACCCGAACTATGTGGGCACGGCGAACGGAACCCTCGAGATTGTGTGGCCTGTCGGGACGGCTTCCCCAACGATCACGCTGAGCGCTCCCGCCAACCTGGAGTACGACGGAGTCGCCAAGGCCTATACGGCAAGCGCCACCAATCCGTTGAACACAGGGAATCCCCAACTAGGGTCGCCGGCCAACTTTGTCTTTGAGTATGCGGGAGTGGGCGGAACCACATACGCCACTAGTGCGACGGCTCCGACCGATGCCGGTGATTACACAGTGAAGGCTTTTCTATATCCCGGCTCGAATATCACCCAGACGATTAGTTTCACCATTACGAAGAAGTCATTGTCGATCGGATCGGTGGTGGCGGCGAACAAGGTGTATGACGGATTGAACAGTGTCTCTATTTCAGGAGAGAGCTTGGTCGGGGTGGCGGGAGCTGATGCGGTGAATCTTGTGAGGGGCTCTGGATTTAGCGCGACCTTTGCGGACGATAACGTGGGCACAGGCAAAACCATCACGGTGTCGGGATTTGAGTTAGGTGGTGCGAAGGTAGGAAATTACGTGTTGGCCGGACAACCGACCGGATTGACGGCTGATATCACCAAGAAGACGGTGACCGTGACAGGATTGTCGGTTGCAGCCAAGCCCTATGACCAGTTGAAGGCCGCCAGCTTGAGCGGTGTGGGTTCGATCGGCTTGTCTGGGCTACTGGCAAAAGATAATGGGAACGTCGCTTTGGATACGGCTTCGATTGCGGCGGAGTTTGCTGATGCCAATGCTGGAGTAGGTAAGGCGGTAACGTTGACGGGGCTAACTCTGACTGGTTCGCGCTCAGGGAATTACGAGCTGAACGCCGTGAGCGGTCTGACGGGAACGATTCAGCCAATATCCGTGGCGATCAGTGGAATGACGGTGGCGGACAAGGTGTATGATATGAACCGAAACGCGATAGTTTCAGGCGGAACGGTTTCGGGAGTATTGAGTGGGGATTCGGTGCAGATCGACGTCAGCGGGGCGACGTTCCTCTTTAACAACAAGGATGTGGGGGCGGCCAAGGCGGTGGCCGCTTCGGGAGTAGTCTTGGGAGGATCCGAAGCCATCAATTACGCGCTTTTGGCCCAGCCGACTCTTCCTGCGGCGAGCATCACGGCGGCGCCGTTGACGATCACGGGATTGGCCATTGCCAATAAGATCTATGATGGTGCGACGACTGCCACCCGAACGGGTACTGCGGCGCTGAGCGGACTGGTGGGTGTAGAAACCCTAGTGCTGGGCGGGACCGTGACGGCCAACTTTAACGACAAGAACATTGGGACTGGTAAAGCGGTTGCGGTGAGCGGGTATACGATCAGCGATTCTGGGTCGTTCAAGGCGGCCAATTACGCGTTGATTCAACCGAGCGGATTGACCGCTGATATTACGGTTAAGACTCTGACGGTGACCGGAGCTCTGGCAGCCAGCCGAGATTATGATGGGACCGATTCGGTGCAGGTGACGGGGGGTACTTTGGTCGGCGTAATCGTTGGGGAGGATGTTCAGCTTCGGTCGAGTGCGGCCACCTTTGCCGATGCGGATGCCTCTACGGGCAAGATCGTGGCGAATACCGGATTTAGCCTGACCGGAGCCGATGCGGGCAACTATCAACTCACCACGCCCACCCTTTCCGCCGACATCACAAAGAAGAGCCTCTATGTGACGGGATTGACGGCAGATAATAAAGTGTATGACCGAAGCACCAGTGCCACATTGAGCGGAACTGCGGTGTTGAGTGGGTTGGTGACCGGAGAAACCCCAGGTTTCGGGACCTCTTATTCCGCCAATTTCAACACGAGGGCGGTGGGTACGGGCAAGCCTGTCACGGTCGCGGGATATTCGGTGGCGGATTCAGCGACCTTCAAAGGGTCGAATTATCAGTTAGTACAACCGAGTGGGCTGACTGCGGACATTACGCCGTGTCAGCTCTCCTTGTCGGGACTGGGCTCATTGCAAAAGGCTTATGACGGAACCCGGACGTTGGCGATCTCGGGTCACACGATGGCTGGAAAGATTTCTGGTGATGATGTGAACCTTTCCGGAACACCGACCGGGCTGTTTAACGATCCAACGGTCGGAAGTCCTAAGGCGCTAGCACTGACAGGACTCAGCTTAACTGGAAGCGATGCGGTGAACTACACCCTAACTTCCGCCCTTAACACTACTGGTGCAATCACTGCTAAGGAGTTGACCGTTGCGGGAATGTCGGCCCAAACAAAGAACTATGACGGAAGTGCGATTGTCACCTTGATCGGCGGAACGCTGGTGGGAATAGAAGCGGGGGACACGGTGACACTGGTGGGTCCTGGAACGGGTGCCTGCGCGGATGAAAATGTCGGGACGAACAAGAGTGTGACAGTGACCGGATTGAGCTTGGGTGGGGCGGATGCGTTGAAGTACACCCTGGCACAGCCCACGGATGTGAAGGCTCAAATTGATCCGGCTCCAGTGACGTTGACGGGGATGGCGGCCACGGCCCGGGTTTATAACGGCTCGGCCTACCGGAGTGTGGTGATCACCGGGGGAACACTGAGTGGCGTATTGGCCGGGGATAGTGGTGCAGTTTCGCTTGATCAGTCAGGCCTGAGCGCCCTTTATGCGGATGGAGACGTTGGGACAGGCAAGGCGGTCGCTATTACAGGATTGGCGCTCTCCGGTGCCAAAGCCGGTAACTACTCCGTAATTCAACCTACCTACGTAACGGGTGACATTACGGCAAAGCCGCTTTCGGTGACTGGGGTGACAGTGGCCAACAAGGTTTATAACAACAACGTGAATGCGACCCTAACCGGCACCGCGGCCTTGGGGGCGGGAGTGGTGGGTGCAGACAGCTCGAACGTGACCCTGGTGACGAGCTCGGCCGCAGCAGTATTTGGCGATGCGCTGCCAGGAAGCGGAAAAGCGGTGACAGTGAGTGGTTATTATCTCTCGGGCTCGGCTATCGGAAATTATAGCCTGCAACAGCCGACCGGATTGACGGCCGATATTAGTGGAGTGACCTTAACGATTTCTGGTGCCACGGCGGCCGATAAGAACTACGACGGCAACGCAACCGCCACGGTGAGTGGGGGGACGCTGGTGGGAGTTGTCTCCGGGGATGCTGTGACTTTGGGCGGATCGCCTGCAGGAACGTTCAACGATCAGAATGTGGGAACAGGCAAGGCAGTGACGGTGACCGGGTACGCTCTGAGTGGGGCAGATGCTGGGAAGTACAGTGTTAGCCAACCCAGCCTAACAGCCAATATCACGGCCAAGCCGTTGACCGTTACTGGTCTGTCCGCATTGGATAAGGTTTATGACCGGTTAACTTCTGCCACTTTAACAGGCAGCGGAACACTGGTTGGAATCGTTGGAAGTGAAGCTGTAAGTCTCGATGTAAGTGGTGTCAGCGCCTCTTTTGCGAATGCGACAGCAGGGGTGGGTAAGATTGTGACTGGAAGTGGTTATGCGTTGAGCGGAGCGGATGCTGGTAATTACAGTTTGGTCCAACCCACTGCCACCGCGACGATTAGTCGCAAGACCCTCACCATCGGTGGCCTGATCGTTGCCAACAAGACGTATGATCGGAATAGTACGGCAACAGTGAGTGGGGCAGAGGTTTTGGCCGGGGTTGAGTTGGGCGACACGGTAAATCTGGATTCCAGTGGGGCTTCGGCCAGTTTTGCTACGGCCGCTGTAGGAGCTGGGAAAATAGTTACCGGATCTGGATATCTTTTAGCGGGTGCTGATGCTGGGAATTACGAACTGACCCAGCCGACCTGGACGGCGGATATCAATGGAATCGTTTTAACGATCAGCGGAGTTACGGCTGACAACAAGGTTTACGATCGCACCACCACGGCGACCTTGAGTGGAACAGCATCGTTGGTGGGGTTGGTTTCTCCTGATGTTGTCACCTTGAGCACGGGCAGTGTGGGTGCAACGTTTGCCGATATGAATGTAGGGACCGCCAAGGCAGTGACAGTAACAGGCTATTCGCTGGGCGGTGCGAATGCCGGCAACTATACCTTGGTGCAGCCAGCTAGTCTGACGGCGAATATTACGGCCAAGCCGTTGACGGTGACTGGAACAACAACAGGCAAGCAGTATGACGGGGGCAATAGTGCGCCATTATCAGGCGCAACCCTTCAGGGAATCATCCTTGGGGATACAGTGACACTCGCGAACAACACATCCGGGGTCTTTGCCTCCTCTGGAGTAGGGACCAGCATTGCGGTGACGACGAGTTTCACTCTCTTGGGAGTGGATAAGGATAATTACACAGTGACACAACCGAGCCTGATTGGGGATATCACTCGGAAAGTTCTGACCGTGTCGGGCGCCGTGACCCCCAACAAGCAGTATGATGGAAACGCATCGGCCTCGGTCAGTGGGGGAATTCTTCTGGGCGTGGTAGGCAGTGAAAATGTCAATCTTGATGATGCCTCTGCAGCTGCCCTCTTTGCGGATAAGAATACTGGTGCCGGGAAAGCAGTCATCGTGACGGGATATACGATCACCGGTACAGATATCGGGAACTACACCCTGACCCAGCCGATTGTGACAGCCGACATCACGGCGGCGCCTTTGACCGTGAGTGGGGCAACAGTGGCTAACAAGGAGTATGACAGCACCACCACGGCTACGGTCTCGGGGGCGACACTGGTTGGAAAGATCGGTTCGGATGTGGTGAATCTGGCAAATGACACTTCTGGAACCTTTGCCCAGGCGACTCCTGGCACTGGGATTGTGGTTTCCACTGCCATGACTCTTACCGGTGCGGATGCCGGCAATTACGCCCTTAGTCAGCCCGCAGGATTAACGGCCGATATTACTGCGAAGGCTCTCACCATTTCCGGCGCCTCGGCCACCTCGAGAGTTTACGACGGAAGCACGATTATTGCTGTCTCTGGTGGGAGCCTGTTGGGTGTTCTCCAGGGAGATGCGGTGACATTGGTGGATGCCAATGCGGCTGGAACCACGGTGGACAAGCTAGTGGGCAGTAGTAAGGCCGTGACAGTGACTGGGTACGCTCTCGGTGGAGCGAATGCGGCCGGATATACAGTAATCCAGCCAACTGGATTGACGGCGAACATCACGAAGAAAGATCTGACCGTCACCGGTGCGACCGCCGTAAACAAGTTATATAATGCAAACAATACAGCCTCAATCACGACTACTGGGCTGGTCGGGGTGGTTTCAGGTGATGTTGTGACCGTGACTGGTGGCGGTACTTTTGCGACACCGAACGTCGGGCCCGGCAAGGCGGTTACTGCGGCTCTGACATTGGTCGGAGCGGATGCGGGTAACTACTCGGTCGTTCAGCCTACCGGCTTACTTGCTGACATTACCGCGGGACCTTTGAATGCCGCCGACGACACCATTACGATTCCTTTGAATGCAGCTGCTTACACCACCCAGACCGTATCGTTACCTAGCATCTTCTATAATGACGGACTTGGATTGGGGAGCCCGACCTTTGCGATCGCCTCCACTGCGAACGGGTATTCGGCGGTGCAGAGAGGAAATGTAGTCTCGGTCAGTCGTGCCGCTGGCCTCATGGCTGGAGAAGCCTTCCGATACACCTTAGAGGAAGATATTAATATGAATGGAACGATTGATGCTGGGGAAAGCGCGACGGGAGTGGTGAGCTTTGTTGTTGGGACAGATTTAGCCGGAACTGTGAAAGTCCTTGATACCCGTATGGATAGCGGAAACTTTGTGATCGTATTTTCGGCGATGCCGGGAACGAAGTGGCATGTCCAAAAGACCGCCTCCCTGGCTTCACCTTTCTGGACGGATATCGGAACTGACCAGACTGCGGACTCTAATGGCTACTTCCAGATCACTGATCCTGTGGGTTCAGCCGGATCTGGGTTCTACGAGGCTTATCGCGTTCCTTAATGCAGATTGTTCTTAAGGGGGATCAATTCCTTGTTTTCCCAGGCCATTTTTCGGAAAAGTTTAACACTACAAGTATTTTATAAGTATTTATCTATAAATAGTTAATAACGCTTTTTTCAGTTGTCGAAAGAGCTCTGCTCACTACCTTCATCGGATGGCAGCCAAGGAGAAAAACGTCGTAACAGGAACATACGACGCTTCAAAGATCGATAAGCTGGAGGGATTGGAGGCGGTTCGTAAGCGGCCTGGGATGTATATCGGGGATCCGGACGAACGTGGATTGCATCACTGTGTTTTCGAAGTTTTGGACAACTCGGTCGACGAACATTTAGCGGGTCACTGCGAACATATCGAAGTCACGATTCACGTCGACGGATCGATCAGTATTTCCGATGACGGCCGAGGTATCCCGGTCGACATGCATCCGAAGTTCAAGATGCCTGCGGTTGAGTTGGTTCTCACCAATCTTCATGCGGGAGGCAAGTTCGATCAGGGAGCGTATAAATATTCTGGTGGATTGCACGGGGTCGGCGCGAAGTGCGTCAATGCACTCTCTGAATGGTTTGAGGTTGAGATTTCCCGAGACGGGAAGCTTTATCACATGGAGTTTGAGCAGGGTAAGACCACCTCGAAGCTCAGCGTCACCGGTAAATCGAAGAAGACCGGTACAAAGATCACCTTCAAGCCCGACCCGATCATTTTTACCGACACGACCAAGTTTAAGTTCGATCTGCTGGCCAAGAGAATGCGGGAGCTCGCCTTTCTTAATCCCGGTTTATCGATAACCCTGACCGATGAGGGAAAGAACGGGAAAACAGAGACCTTTCTCTATAAGGATGGGATCGAGGAGTTTGTGAAGCAGATGGTGAAGGCGAAGTCTCCTATCCATCCCAAGCCGATTGTTTTGGAGAAGAAGAAGGACGAGGTGTTTGTGGATTGTGTGATCCAGTACCACGACGGATATGACGAAACCCTTCTTCCTTTTGCTAACTCAATCCCCAACCCAGACGGGGGTACCCACGTATCAGGATTCCGCTCAGCTCTGACCCGCGCGATTAATCAGTACGCTTCGGGAAAAAATCTGGCGAAGGATAAGGATCCCAAGATTACGGGTGAGGATGTGCGGGAGGGGTTGATCTGCGTATTGAGCATTAAGTTGCCGAATCCACGTTTTAACGCTCAGACAAAGGTCAAGTTGGTCAATGCGGAGATTGAGGGGATCGTTGGAAGTTGTGTTTATGAGGGCCTCCTTGCCTTCCTCGAGGAGACCCCTGGGGTTGGGAAAAAGATTTTTGAGAAAGCCCTGACGGCAGCTCGTGCCCGAGAAGCAGCCCGCAAGGCGAAAGAGACGATTCGCAAGGGAGCGTTCAGCGGGGGTGGATTGCCTGGCAAATTGGCTGACTGCTCGGAACGTGATCCTTCTCAGTGCGAACTTTACATAGTTGAGGGAGATTCGGCAGGTGGCTCTGCCAAGCAGGGCAGAGATCGGCGAACGCAGGCGATTCTTCCGATTCGTGGAAAATTGATCAATGTGGAGAAAGCCTCAATCGATCGAGTGCTGAACAATAACGAAATTCGGACGATCATCACGGCCGTGGGCACTGGGATTGGGACGTCGGGGGACAAGGATAAAGAAACTGAGGGGAGTGGTGGTTTTGACCTGAGCCGTCTACGTTATCATAAGATCATCCTGATGACCGATGCGGACGTAGACGGATCCCACATCCGCACTTTGCTCCTTACCTTCTTTTTCCGAAAAATGCCTGAGTTGGTGGCTTTGGGGCATATTTACGTGGCGCAACCGCCCTTATTCCTGATCAAACGGAAGAAGAGGGAGGAGTACGTGGATGACAACGAGACACTGGACAAAATTTTGATCGAACTTGGGACGGAGGAGGTTTCGTTGGTCCGTCTTTCGGACAAGAAGTCTTACAACAAAGCTCAGCTCATGGATGTGTTGGTCTCATTGCAGGAGCTGGAAAAGCTTTCCCGTGCTGTCACTCGCAGGGGAGCCAAGTTTGAGGATTATCTGGAGGCGCGTAACCCGAAGACGGGTGACCTGCCCAAATATATTGCGAAATTGAGAAAACAAACTGAGGAGACATTCGAGTTTTTGATGGACGACAAGGAGGTGGCTAAGTTCCGGGATAAGATGGGGATTGAGGATGAGGGGGATGAGGATGAGAAGGAGGAAAAAGGCAGCAAGGGGAAGGATGCCAAGGAGAAGGATGATAAGGCCAAGGAAGAGGATAAAAGCGGTCCAAAGGCCAGGATTTACGAAATCTACGAGGCGAGCAGCATTTCCAAGGTTCTCCAAGGTTTGGCTAAAAAGGGAATGGCAATGGATCACTACTCGGCTCAGGACAAGCCCCTGTTTGAACTGATTGAGGGGGATGCCGACAAACCTACAAAGACACCGATCTTCTCGATCGCTGAAATTCTTACCGGCGTAAAGGGCGTCGGTAAACGGGGGGTTCAGATCACTCGGTTCAAGGGGTTAGGCGAAATGGACGCAAAAGAACTCTTTTCGACCACGATGGATCCAGAGAAGCGGCAGTTACTAAAGGTTGATCTGGTGGATGCGGCAAAAGCAGATGAGATCTTCACCACTTTGATGGGAGACGAGGTCGAACCGCGACGTATTTTCATTGAGGAAAATGCCCTCAACGTCCGCAACTTGGACATCTAGGCGCGAGGCTACCGATTATGGCAATTTCCAAAGAAAAGATTGTACCAATCAATGTTGCGGATGAGATGCAGAAGTCGTTTCTCGACTACTCGATGTCCGTTATTATCTCGCGGGCTTTGCCCGATGCGCGGGACGGGTTGAAACCTTCGCAACGCCGTATTTTGTACGCGATGGACGGGTTGGGAGTTCAACCCAACCGGAAGCCGGTAAAGTGTGCGAAGATCGTTGGTGAGACGATGGGCAATTTTCATCCCCACGGGGATATGGCGATCTATCCGACCTTGGTGGGTATGGGGCAGTGGTGGGGAACGCGGCATCTATTGATTGAGGGGAGAGGTAACTTCGGTTCCATCGACGGAGATCCACCTGCGTCGATGCGGTATACAGAGGCGCGACTCCATCATTTAGGTGCGGCCCTGATGAACGATATGGATCGGGACACGGTGGATTTTGTTCCGACGTACGACGAGCGTTTGACCGAACCCGTCGTTCTTCCTGCATCTTTTCCAAATCTTATTGTTAACGGAGGAACGGGAATCGCGGTGGGAATGGCGACGAATATCCCGCCTCATAATCTGGGAGAAACGATTGATGCGATTGTCGCGTTGATTGAGGATCCGAAGTTAACGGCTGAGCAGATCTTAAAGATCATGCCTGGGCCGGATTTCCCAACCGGCGCTTTGATTTGCGGTAAGGAGTCGATCGCTTCGTACTATAAGACTGGGCGGGGATCTCTGAAGCTGCGGGGCAAGGTCTCGGTTGAGGATGGGCGATCGGGCAAGCAGCAGTTGGTGATTACGGAAGTTCCCTACAATGTGAACCCGGAGGAGTTGATCAAGCGGGTGGCCGAATTGGTAGAGGAGAAAAAGCTAGAGGGTATCAGTGATGCGAGAAATGAGTCGGATGAGTCGATCCGAATTGTACTCGAGTTGAAGAGGGACGTGATCGCCAAGGTGGTGATCAATAATTTGTACAAGCACACGGCGTTGGAGAGCAGTTTCGGGGTGATCATGTTGGCGCTGGATGGGCGTCGTCCGAAGTTAATGCCGATGCGGGACATGTTGTTCTGCTACTTGGAGCACCGTCGGGAAGTGGTGATTCGTCGGACCAAGTTCGATCTCAAGGTAGCAGAGGACCGGGCTCACATTCTCGAGGGGTACAAGAAGGCACTCGATCATTTGGACGACTTCGTGAAGATCATCCGGGCTTCCAAAGATCGCGCCACGGCGAAGGAGAAGTTGATCGCAAAGTACAAGCTGAGTGACCGGCAGGCGGATGCGATTCTTGAACTGCGACTTTATCAGTTGACCGGATTGGAGCGGGATAAGATCGAAGAGGAGTATTTGGCGGTCATTCAGAAGATCGAGGAGCTGCGCAGCATTTTGGCTAGCGAGAAGAAGGTTTATACGATCATCAAAAAGGAGTTGCTTGAGATTAAGGAAAAGTACGCGGACAAGCGTCGCACCCAAATCGTCAAGGATGAGGGGGAGATTGATGTCCAAGACTTGATTGCAAAGGAGAGCACCCTCATCACCCTGTCCCATGCGGGGTACATCAAACGGACCTCGGCGGATAGTTATCGGGCGCAGAAGAGGGGTGGCAAGGGCGTGATTGGGATGAAGTCGAAGGAAGAAAAGGGGGAGGATGAGGAGACCGACTTCGTGGAGCATCTCTTTTCTGCATCTACACACGATTATCTTATGTTCTTTACGAGTACGGGTCGCGTGTATGTGGAGAAGGTTTACGAGATTCCCGAGATGGGTCGGACAGCTCGAGGGAAGTCGATTGCCAACGTACTGGCTCTGCAGCCTGGGGAGAAGATAGCGGCGCTGATCTGCGTGCAGGAGTTCACGGACAAGCAGCATCTAGTCATGGCAACTTCTTCAGGGATCGTTAAGAAAACCAACCTTTCGGATTACTCCAATTTCAGAAAGGGAGGAATTATTGGAATCAAGATTGAGTCTGGAGATCATCTGATTGCTTGTGCTTTGACAAATGGGAAGCAGGAGGTTGTTTTGGTTACTTCTGAGGGAATGAGCCTGCGATTCCATGAAGATCAGTTGCGGGATCAGGGGCGTGCAACGGTTGGGGTTTTTGGAATTCGACCCGAGAAGAAAGATAAGGTGGTAGGAGCAGCCGTTGTCGACCCGAAGGCCACCTTGCTTGTCGTGGGAGAGAATGGAGTTGGAAAGAGAACTTCCTTTGAGGATTACCGCAGTCAGACACGGGGCGGCAAAGGAATCATTACGATGAAGACGACTGACAAGACAGGGTTGGTGGCAGGCGCTATTTCCGTAAAGGATACGGATGAGATCATGATGATCACAGAGAAAGGTCAGATGGTTCGGACAAAAGTGAAAGATATTCGTGAGTCCGGAAGAAACACACAAGGGGTTTACTTAGTTCGTTTGCAAAAGGGGGATCGGCTTCAGGGTGTCGCGAGGGTGGTGGATACGGAGGAGGACGAACAGCTCGAGTTAGGCACGTGAGAAGTTTTGTTGGGCTGTTTCTTGGTCTATGGATTTCTGCAGGTTTAGTTCTCGGTGAGTCGCAGACTCCGATCGAACGAATAGGTTTTGGTTCCTGTTACAAGCCAGAGAAGAAGACCGAGATATGGAAGGCGGTGAGGCAATTTGATCCGCAGTTGTGGCTCTGGTTGGGTGACAATTTTTACAATGATTGGGTGGAGGGTAAATATGTTCACTTCAATAGCGACCCCGCCGCTTTTTCGAAAGGATACGAGAAATTAAAGAAGAGTCAGGGTATGGAAGCCCTTCAGGCTTTAATGCCCGATCGGGTAATGGCCACGTGGGACGACCACGACTACGGGAAAAACGATGAGGGCAAGGAGTACTCCAGGAAAGAGGAGGCACATCAGGCTTTCGTAAAGTTTTGGGGCGTCTCGGATCGGAAAGACGGGATTTACTCCTCTAAAGATTGGGGTCCTACCGGAAAGTGTGTTCGGGTGATCATGCTCGATCTGCGTTCTCAGCGTGATCCCTTGCCCAAAAAGGGGCAGGGACCGTCGGACGGGGACATGTTGGGAGAGGAACAGTGGCTTTGGCTTAAGAAGGAGTTATCCAAGCCAGGGGCGGATCTTGTGGTGATCGGTTCAAGCATTCAGTTCGTTGCGGAGAAACACCGCTTCGAGAAGTGGGCCAACTTCCCGAAATGTAAGGGCAGGGTCCTCAAGCTGATCGGAGAACTTGGTGTGAAAGGGGTTCTTTTTGTCAGTGGAGATCGTCACAACGGAGAGATTTCGTGCCAAAAGGGAACCGAGGCGGGTTATCCGATCTACGACCTCACTTCGAGTGGATTGACGGAGGTTTCTTCTATCACTGAAGAGGAAAATCCGAGCCGTGTCGGTCAACTGGTCAACGGACAAAACTTCGGGGTAATCCGAATCGACTGGTCTACTACCGATCCCTTAATTACCGGCGAACTTCGTCGAGCGGACGGAACTGTGGCGGAGACGGTTTCTATCCCGTTGTCCCAACTTGCCCCGCCCAAGCGGTAATCTAACTTCCATTATGGCCATTGTTGTTCCTCGTCCAGATTTGAACTTGTGGGAGAAGCTCTACTTGCCCTCGATCGTAGGGGGAATGCTGATCACTTTACGGCATATGCTGGAGACCATTGTGGGTAGGATTTTCCCGAAAAAAGCCAAAGGCCCGCGTTCCCTTATGGATATGAGCGCAACGGGATTGCTCACGATGCAGTATCCGGAGGAGAAGTGGCCAATGCCGGATGGATATCGTGGGGCTCCTGTTCTGGTGAAAGACCAGTTTGGAAGGGAGAAGTGTGTTTCGTGTCAGCTTTGTGAATTTGTTTGTCCCCCGCGGGCGATTCGCATCACTCCAGGCTTTATTCCGGGTTCAGATGTCAACGCGAACGTGGAGAAAAAACCGCGGGAATTCGATATTGATATGTTGCGTTGCATTTACTGTGGAATGTGTGAGGAGGTTTGCCCTGAAGAAGCTATCTACCTTCGGAAGGAGCAACCGATTTTCGTTGGGACGAGTCGGGCTGGGATGGTGAGGCATAAAGAGGAGCTTTATGCGCTGGGCGGTGTGATGGATCGCCCGATTCGGAAGTGGCACGGCAAGTAGACTCAAGGATCTTCCCCGGATGGAACCTCTTTTCTTTTGGATCTTAGCCGTAGGGCTAGTTGTTTCGGCATCCGCTCTCGTCGCATTTCGAAATCCCGTTACCAACGCGGTATGTCTGGTTGTGGCTCTGGTGATTCAGGCGGCCCTCTTCATCACTCTTGAAGCCTTTTTTCTAGCTGCCGTGCAGGTGATTGTTTATGCGGGCGCGGTGATGGTTCTATTTCTTTTCGTGATCATGCTGTTGGATGTGAAGGAGGAGGCACGACGAACACCTCCTTGGGTCAAGATTGTGGGGGTGCTCGGGGTGGGTGGAGTTGCGGTCTTGGGACTGACTAAAATCGTTCCTTTGTTTCCATTTACCCAGAAAACGTTGCACTGGGGGCAAGGGAAGGGGGGTGGTTCGGCCTCGGAATTGGGAAAACTGCTCTTCACTTCCTACAGCCCGCTTTTCCTGGCGACAGGGGTTTTGCTCTTGGTGGCGACCGTGGGAGTTGTCGTTCTGTGTCGTAAGGACCCTGAGTCATGATTTTTGGTGAGATTACCCTAGGCCACTACCTGGCCCTCAGTTCATTGCTTTTCCTGATTGGACTTGCAGGGGTTATTTTGCGTCGGAGTTTGCTCATCATCATGATGTCGCTCGAACTTCTTCTGAACGCGGCCAATTTGGCTTTAGTGGCTGTAGGGAGATTTCAAGGACTGCCCGATCCTCAAGTGGCAGTCTTTTTTGTGATCACGGTGGCTGCGGCCGAGGTTGCGTTGGGTTTGGCTATCTTGGTGGCAATTTTTAGAATCAAAAAAACAACGGCTGCTGATCAGTTGGCCACCCTCCGCTTCTAATGATCGCATACCTTCCTTATCTCATTCTGCTTCTTCCGCTTCTTGCGGCAGTTTCCATCCGGGTCTTTCTTCATCCGTTTCCCCGAATCTCTGTTGCCGTATCCACCTTCGCTTGTCTGGGCAGTTTTGTGGGGTCTTTAGGGATGCTTTTCAGCGGCTCGGTATCTGGGGAAGTTGTCGCGCCTGTGCTTCCGTGGATTGAGTGGGCGGGTTTTAAGGCGAACTTTGGCCTGATGGGGGATCCGTTGGCTCGGGGAATGGCCACCCTTGTTTCTGGAGTCGCATTCTTGGTTCACATCTACTCGATCGGGTATCTGGAAAAGGATCCAAGCCGCAGTCGTTTTTTTGCGGAGTTGTCGCTTTTCGTGTTTTCGATGCTGGGGATTGTCTTGGCGGACAATTTGGTTTCGATGTTCATTTTCTGGGAACTTGTGGGACTAAGCTCTTATCTGCTTATCGGATTCTGGGTTGAAAGACCTGCCGCCGGGGCAGCGGCAAATAAAGCCTTCTTGGTGAATCGCGTGGGTGACTTTGGATTCATTCTTGGAATCTTGGGGGCCTGGGCACTCTTTGGAACTGTGGGTTTTTCTGATTTACCGGCTCGTGTTGCGGGGGTGGCGCCAGGCTGGGCTGTAACCGCTGTAGGGTTGGGCCTGTTTTGTGGTTGTTTAGGAAAGTCCGCTCAATTTCCCCTTCACGTTTGGCTACCTGACTCAATGGAGGGGCCTACGCCAGTTTCCTCCCTCCTTCACGCGGCGACGATGGTGGTGGCCGGAGTTTATATGTTGATTCGAGTTTTCCCGATTTTGGAATTGAGCCATGTGACAATGACGACGATTGCATGGGTCGGTGGCGTAATGACTCTTTTGCCAGCTCTGATTGCATGTCAGCAGAACGATATTAAGAGGATTCTGGCTTACTCCACTCTATCGGAAATCGCCTATATGGTGATGGCCGTAGGGTTGGGAGTGACTGGGCCAGCGATGTATCATCTTGTGACCCACGCTTTTTTTAAGTGCCTTCTATTTTTGGCAGCCGGATCCGTCATTCACGGATGTCACGAAGAGCAGGATATCTGGAAAATGGGGGGGCTCGCGAAGAGGATGCCTTTCACGGCTTTTGTTCTATTGCTTGGAACCATTGCCCTGTGCGGTATTCCGCCTGTCTCCGGTTTCTGGAGTAAGGACGCAATCTTTGCTGCGATGGCGCACTATCCCGGATTGGCCGCGATCTCGATGGGGGCAGGATTTTTCACCTCCTTCTTTATGTTGCGGATGATCTTGGTGGCCTTTTGTGGGGAGCCGAAGAGTGAGGCCGCTCGTCATGCTCATGAGGGCTCATTCTTTATGATTGGACCGATGGCTGTTCTTGCTCTGCTTTCCGTAGTCGGAGGGCTGCTGCCGGTCGAAAAGTTTCTGGGGTATAGCCATACCTCGGAACACGCCTCATGGACCCTCTGGCTTTCGCTTGTGCTAGCAGTAGCTGGTTTTGTCCCTGCTTACACCTTTTACCGTCACGCGACCCAAGAGCCTTTGAATTTTGTGGTTTTACGCAACAAGTTCTATGTGGATGAGTTTTATCAAAAGGTTTTCGTTTCGACGCAGGATTCCTTCGGAAGGCTTGCGGATGCTTTTGAGGGGTGGGTGGTACGGGGCTTTTTGGTCAGGGGATCGGGTGTGATGGCAAGGGCGTCCGGGCAGGGGTTGCGTCTTGTGCAATGCGGGCAGGTCCAAGTTTATGCGGCTGTTTTCATAATCGGCGTGCTGGTCCTGCTAGGTTGGTTATGGAAGCAAGGGGCCTTGCGATGACGTTAACTTGGGCGTTACCTCTGCTTTTGCTTCTACCCACATTAGGTGTGGTAGCGATCGCCTTGGGGTCAGATCCAAGAAGAACAGCCCTAGGTGTATCTTTGCTGAATTTCATCCCCGCTTTTCTTGTTTCCGGAGTTGTTTTGAGGCAGGGAGAAATTCTGTTTGGACCTGAAGTTTCTTCTCTGCGTGAAGTATTTCCTGTTCAGTTTCGACTTGGGTGTGATGGCCTGAGCCTGCCGCTTCTCTGGTTAACTCTCGTTGTGACTTTGGCTGCAATGGGGGTGGCTCGCGCACAGGTGAAGAGGTCGAAAGAATACTTTATCTGTCTTCTGTTGGTGGGCTTGGGTGGGCTGGGAGCATTCCTTTCGGTCGATTTGTTCTACTTTTTCTCTTTTCACGAGGTTGCTTTGATTCCGAGTTTCCTTCTTATTGGAATATGGGGTCAGGGGGATCGAACGGGGGCTGCGTGGAGAATGACTATCTATCTCATGTTGGGGAGTCTTCTGCTTTTGTTGGGTTTGTTGGGCTTGGTTTTTGCTGTTCCTGAAATTTCAAGGACTCTCGATTGGCGAGTATTGACTGAAACGTTAAAGGCGCAGCCTCTAGGAGTTAAGCATCAGACAATTTTGGCGGCTCTTCTTCTGGTTGGATTCGGAACCCTTGTTTCCTTGGTTCCATTCCATAGTTGGGCTCCTGGTGGTTACGCGTCTGCGCCTGCCCCTGCTGCTATGTTGCACGCAGGAGTTTTGAAGAAATTTGGATTGTATGGGCTTTTGCGCTTGGCGTTGACCATGACGCCGCTTGGGTGGAAAGAGATCAGTTGGGTTGTGGGGCTCATGCTTGCCGGAAACATTCTTTATCTCGGTTTGGCCTCACTTGCGCAGCGGGATTTCCGTTGGCTCCTTGGTTTTTCGAGTGCCATGCATATGGGGACACTGTTCTTAGGTTTGATTGGGGGCACGGTTTTAGGTTTGGGTGGAGCTCTGGTGCTCATGGTGGGGCACGGGTTGAGTGCAGCTCTTGGATTTGCTGTAGCAGGGGAAATTGGACACCGAACAGGAACGACCTGGATGCAGGATTTGGGTGGATTGGCCAAGAAAGCTCCCAAGTTGTGGTTCTACCTCATGATTGCCGGAATGGCTTCTATTGGTCTTCCTGGGATGGCCAATTTCGCAGGTGAGATCATGATCTTTTTTGGAGCTTGGTCGTCCCATCCGATTCTCGTTGGGATCGCAGCATGGGGCGTAGTTCTCTCTTCTGTGGCAATGCTCCGTGCGATACGAAGTATTTCCTCGGGTCCTGTTTCTGTGGCTATGACAACCCAACAGACTTCGGACCTACAGGGCACCCGTGAAGTTTGGCCTTTTGCATTCCTTACGGTCCTCCTCTTTGCGGTGGGATTTATTCCTAACTTAATTTTAGGTCCGGCTCGACCCATACTTGAAAGGTTAATCCAGCCATGAGTCCTTGGCTTTGTCCTGAAGTGCTACTGGTTTTGGCGGGAGTGGGCTTAATTCTCACGGACGCACTGCTTCCTCCGGGTAAGCGAGGTGTTTTGCCTGGGATCGCCTTGGTGACGAGTTGCGTCTTGTTGGCAGGAACAATTTGGCAATCGGGACAACCTATGCCGTCCTCATGGGGAAATCTTTTTGTGACGGACGGGCTATCGTCTGTCTTTAAGCCTTTTTTTGTTCTTTGTCTTGTGGGTGTGACCCTGATTTCCGTGCGAACGCCGATGGGTAGGGAAGAAACCGTTCGGTCTGAATTTCTAGCGCTTCCGTTCTTTTCGACTGCTGGATTATGTTTGCTAGCCAGTGCCCATGACTTTCTGGCGATCTTTGTGGCTCTCGAGCTTGTTGCGATCTCTCTCTATCTCTTGGTGGCTTTTCAACGAACCCAAGTGAAAAGTCTGGAGGCTGGCATGAAGCTTTTGGTTATGGGCGGATTATCTACCGGATTTCTTGTGATGGGGATCGCATGGCTGTATGCAGCTGCAGGCACAACGGAATTTACCCGAATCCTTCTTGAGCAGGCTGGTCGCCCCGCAAGTGTTGCTCTCCTGCTTGCGGTCGGACTTATCTTGACGGGATTAGCTTTTAAAATTGCGGCGGTTCCTTTTCATGCTTGGGCTCCGGATGTTTATGAGGGTGCGCCGACATCCATAACTGCTTTTCTTGCAGTTGCGTCTAAGGCGGCTGGATTTGTCTTGTTGGTGCGAATCTTCGGATTTGGTGCCTTTGCTTTGGATTCGGTTGCTCTTGTGTTTAGGCCTATTCTTCTGACTCTTGGAATTGCCACTGTGACCTTAGGAACCCTTGCGGCGTTGCCTCAGCGAAATCTTAAAAGATTGCTGGCGTATTCAGGAATTGCCCACGCGGGTATTATGCTTCTGGCACTGGGCACTCTTGGGGAGGCTGGGATGGGAACGGTTGTCGGATACCTATGGGCCTATCTGCTCGCCAGCTTTCCTGTTCTCATCACCATCCAAGAGGTTGAGAGGATTTATGGAAGCGCAGATGTTCGTCATCTGGATGGGTTGGCGCAAAAAGACCCTGGAACAGCCTTAGGATTGACACTCTGCTTTTTATCTATGGCTGGGTTGCCTCCGTTACTAGGCTTTTCCGCGAAATTGTCTGTTCTCTCGACCCTCTGGAATGCTGGAGAAATACCTGGGTTAGTTGTAGGCGTGATTATGGCTGTGGTGGGGTTGGGATTCTACTTGGTCCCCATACGGGCGATGTACTGGGAACGGGAAGCGGATTCGGTTCCTATTTGTCGCTTTCCAAGGTTTCTTGTTTGGATTTTGCTCTCAGCCGGACTTCTCCAGCTTCTGTTGGGGCTTCAGCCAAGACCTTTGATTCGTCTAGTTGAGAGAAGCCTAGCACCGAGTGTGAGTGCAATTATTCAAGACAAATAAGAGAAGCTGGTTGGACGGCTGATTCGAGTTATCTTACAGAATATGAGTCACCCCACGGAAATTGAGTCGAGCGGGCCCAAGATGGGCTCAGAGAGGCTCGTAAAGCTTTCCGAGGCGGCGGCGTCTCATCTTCATGGTTTATTGAAAAAGAAGGAGTATTCGGAAGGGGCGCTCAAGGTTTCGGTGGTGGGGGGAGGGTGTAGTGGCTTGCAGTACCAGATGGAGTTAGTGCCAGGAGCGGGTCCTAAGGATATTCTTGTCGAGAGCCGAGGGGTAAGAATTTCGGTTGATCCCAAAAGTGCAGTTTTTATTAGTGGATCGGAGGTCGATTTCAGCACGGATCTGCTCAAGGGTGGATTTCGCGTAACGAATCCAAATGCACGTGCTACCTGCTCCTGCGGGGATAGCTTCAGCACTTAAGACAGGTATTTTATGAAACATCGCAAGGGCAAGAGCACAAAAAAAGGACACCTGGGAAAAGTGAAGCTCCCTTATGCGAAACGATTGAAGCTTGGTTTTGCGAAAGTACAGGGAGATCTGGATTGGTTGATGGGGTCATTCTGCGAAATGCTGCACGATATTGGGGAGGAGAATATTAAGAAGGCACTTCCTTTTCAGGGGGGCCAAACAGATAGACTTGCGAAGATTGAGAGGGGAAAAGTCACTCGGGCCTACTCGATTGCTTTTGGTCTGCTGAATGTTGCTGAGGAGGCTTCGGCCGCTTCGATGCGCAGCATGAATGAGGCGATGAACGGGCCGGCTCACGAGCCTGGTTCATGGGCGCAGGCGCTGCATTCATTGAAGGCGGAGAATGCCGATCCAGATCTGGTGGCTGCGGAGTTGCCGACATTGCGAATTGAACCTGTGTTAACGGCTCACCCCACAGAAGCTCGACGGCGCTCTGTGTTGGCATGCATGCAGGAGATTTATGGGATATTAATGGAGAGATCGGGGCACGGTGATAGGCATCCTGGCGAGCGAGACCGAAGAGCTAAGCTGAAAGTTGTGTTGGAGAGATGGTGGCGTACGGAAGAGGTACGCACGCAGCGCCCCACAGTGGATATGGAGCGGGAGGGGGTGATTCACTGTTTGGCGGGGTCGATGGCGGAGTCAATTGCTCTGACGGATCGCCGTTTACAGGACGCATGGGTTCTTGCGGGCTTGGGAAAGGGTGGGCCAGTTCATCCAGCAGTACGACCCACACTCTGCTTCGGAACGTGGGTCGGTGGCGATCGGGACGGGCATCCTTTAGTCACCCCTACCACAACCAAGCTAAGCTTGTCTGAGTATCGTGATGCATCCCTTCGATTGCTCTCTTCTTCGCTTCATAAGTTGGCGGGACATTTAACCTTAAGTCGGAAATACCACGGGGTTCCGCCTGAGCTAGAGAAGTGGCTAGGGGATTGGAGAAAGAGAGTTTCTCCCGAAAAGCAGAAGGTGGTGGGTGTTTATCAGGAGGAGCCGTGGCGGGAGGCGGTACTCCTGATGCGGCACTATTTGCCCAGACTGGGAGAGGATAAATACGGCTACCTCCAGCCGGAGGATCTTATTTTGGATTTGGGCGTAATCCGTCGCTCCTTGATTGCCGTAGGAGCCAGTCGGCTTGCTGCTGCAGAAGTGGATCCGATGATTCGTCTCGTGGAAGTGTTTGGCTTTCATTTGGCAGCACTGGATATTCGTCAAAACAGCGCTCGTCATGATGAAGCGGTTGAGGAGCTGGAGGCCTTGCGAGGGGAAGTAGGGAAGGTGGCATATCGGAGTCGCCCAGAAAAAGAGCGCCGAACGCTGATTGAAGATTGGTTGAAAAAGACTCCTTGGAGCGTGGAGGAAGCCATGGGTGCAGGGCCGGCAGCCGCGGAGGTGATCGGTACGTATGTGGCTTTGGCTGAACATGCCAAATTGCATGGAATCGACGGCTTGGGTCTTTTGATTATCAGCATGACAAGAGATGTGTCGGATCTTCTTGTGATTCATGTCTTTTGTCGGGTCGCGGGTTTAACGCGTCCTGGGGAGGACGGATCGGAGGTGTGTCCCTTGCCCATTACGCCTCTTTTTGAAACTCTGAACGATTTAGAGGCTGCCCCTCGTGTTGTGAGCGAGTTTCTCTCTCACCCAGTGACACAGAAAACGATCAAAGTTTTAGCGGCCCAAGAGGCGCAAGTGGTTTTACGAAAAAGAGTGGCCTTGGTGGATCCGGGAGAGGGTGCGGTAGTCCTACCAGTCCAACCCCCGCCTATTTTAAGGGTTATGATCGGCTATAGTGACAGCAATAAAGACGCGGGAATCTTAGCGAGTCAGTGGGCGCTTCATCGCGGTCAGAGGGCGATCCAGGATGCCGCGAGGGAGAAGGGTGTATCAGCTCGTTTCTTTCATGGGCGGGGCGGAACCGTCAGTCGTGGGGCGGGTCCTACTCACCGCTTTCTTGAGGCCTTACCGCAAGGAACTTTGGCGGGTGATCTCCGGGTAACGGAGCAGGGTGAGGTGATTGGGCAAAAGTACGGAACCGTAGCCACGGCCACATATAATTTAGAACTACTTTTGGCTGGAACGGCATGGAGCTCCCTTTCCGTTCGCAGCAGTAAAGAGAAAGAGGCGGGGCTTGCCGAAGTGTTTGAACTCCTCTCGCAAGTGAGCATGAAGTCGTACCGAGGCCTTGTCCATGAGCCTGGTTTTGTGGAGTTCTTTCGCCAAGCCACTCCGATTGACGTTGTGGAGCGCAGCACGATTGGATCACGCCCTGCTCGACGAACGGGGGCCGCAAGCTGGGCCGATCTACGGGCGATTCCCTGGGTTTTTAGTTGGTCGCAATCCCGATTCTTTCTACCGGCGTGGTATGGGGCAGGGAGCGCTCTGCAGGAGCTAGCGAAAGAGCATCCCAAGCTATTCAAACTGCTCAAAGAGAAGGTGAGAGAGTGGCCATTCGCGCGTTACGTATTTAATAATTTAGAGAGTGGGCTCGCAAGTGCAGACCTTGAGATAGGGCATCTGTATGCCGACCTTGTTCAGGATGCTCCTTTGCGCAATCGCATCTTTGGGATCATTGAGTCGGAGTTTGTATTAGTGAAAGAGGGTCTGAGTTCGCTCTTTCCTGATTCTTTGGCACGGCGTCGACCCCGATTCCGCTTTACGGTGGAGCGTAGAGTTAAGCCTCTGCGGGCACTTCACGAGTGGCAAGTAAAGCTCTTGGGGGAGTGGAGAGGTCTTGAGGAGAAGGGTCTTGAGGAGGCAGAGCCCCTGCTGTCGGAGTTAAGGCAAACGATTGCCGCAATCGCAGCTGGATTACGAACAACTGGCTAGCGTGAAAAATCCAGGTTGGAAGGTTGTTGCAGCAGGCACGGGAATCAATTTAGCCCTTGGAATTCTGTACGCCTGGAGCCTCTTTAAGACGGCGATAGAAAAAGATTTCGGTTGGAGAGTCGACCAGCTTAACGACCCATATGCAGTTTGCTGTTTAGTTTTCTCTTTCGTTATGATTCTGGGCGGGCGTTGTCAGGATCGCTTAGGGCCTCGAATTACGGCGACGCTGGGAGGCGTATTTGTGGCCCTAGGACTCGGAATCTCGTCTCTCAGCTCAAATTATACGGCTTGGGTACTGGGTTTTGGAGTCCTAGGGGGTCTAGGAATTGGTTTTGGCTACTCTTCGGCAACGCCACCCGCTTTGAAGTGGTTTCCACCTTTTCAGACTGGGAAGGTGGCTGGGGTCGTGGTGGCTGGGTTTGGGTTAGCGCCTCTTTATATTGCCCCCTTAACGGACTTCTTGATGCGAAAAGGTGGGGTCAACTTCACAACCGCATTTTATGCGTGTTTCTTTTTATTCGCAGTTTGTGGACTCGCTACCTTTCTGCGTAATCCTGAAACATCGAATGAGGGCGGATCAAAAGCAGGAACGAATGATTCAAATTCCGTGAGGCCATCTGCTCTTTTTTTTCGAAAGGACTTCTATCTGCTTTGGATGATCTACTTTGTTGCTTCAGGGGCTGGATTGATGGTCATCAGTAGTATCAATGGAATGGCTAAAAAGAGCATGGGGGAGCTCGCCTTTCTTGCTGTTGTTGTCCTGGCGATTGGAAACGCAGGGGGCCGGGTCATTGCGGGAGTTGTTTCAGACAGGATCGGCCGAAAGTGGACCCTGCTGGCTGTAACTCTTCTCCAAGCTGGATGCATGATTCTGTCTATCCCCGTGACTCAGACGGGGGACTCAACTTTTCTCATTGTCCTTCTCGCGACCGCGATTGGATTCAATTATGGTGCCAACCTTTGTCTTTTCCCTGCGTTTGCAAAAGATTTGTACGGCTTGAAGAACTTCGGAATGAACTATGGGATTCTCTTTACGGCTTGGGGAGTAGGAGGATTTGTCCTAAGTCGTGTGCAGCAGATGCTCAAGGCGTCGAGTGGCGATTTTGCATCATCCTTTCTTCTTGGAGCTGCTTTGCTTGGGCTTGGTGCAGGGTTGACGTTGATGATCGAGAAGCCGAAGAAAGGTGTCTTGGCCTAAAGCCAGAGTAAGGTAGTTTTTTCTCATGTTTTTAGAAGGTCCTGATCTAGTCTTCTTGGTCTTTGCGCTCGTGAAAGCGGTTGCCGTCGCACTGGTTGTTTTGACTATGGTTCCTGGAAGCGTGACCGCCGAACGTCGGCTTAGTGCCTGGATCCAGGATCGGCTTGGACCAAACCGAGTGGGGATACCTTTCACCAATATTCGGCTCTTCGGGCTGGGGCAGGGTCTCGCGGATGCTATGAAATTCCTTCTCAAAGAGCAGTTCGTCCCTGCTTCCGTAAATAAGCTGTATTTCAACTTGGCTCCTATTCTTGCCATGGTCCCAGCCCTCGTGACTGTGGCGGTCATTCCTTTTGCTCCAGGATTTGATTTGCGGCCTATTGCGAGCTGGCTTGCCACACCCTTGCATTGGGGGGAGGCGACCGTCCAGGCATTTCAGATCAGTGGTGTCGTAGCCAATCTTGATGTAGGTCTTCTTTTTGTTTTTGCGGTTATCTCGCTCAGCGTTTACGGGATTATTCTGGCCGGTTGGTCATCGAATTCTAAATATCCCTTTCTAGGAGGGGTTCGTTCCTCCGCTCAGATTATTTCCTACGAAATAGCCATGGGGGCTTCGGTCGTTCCCATCTTTCTAGTTACCCAGCAGTTAAATCTTGGGAAGATTGTAGAGTACCAAATCCAGCACGGTTGGCTGGCTTTTCCTAGTTTTCGAGAAGGTATCGCAGGTATTTTAATAGGAATTTGTTTGGCGTTCTCTTTTCTTGTTTTTCTGATTGCGGCATTTGCGGAGACCAATCGACTTCCATTCGATCTGCCTGAGGCTGAGACGGAACTGGTTGGGGGCTATCACACGGAATATTCGGGTATGAGATTCGCTCTCTTTTTCTTGGGTGAGTACGCGGCCATGATTTCAGCTTCGGCCATTATGGTGACCTTGTTCTTAGGGGGGTGGAGTCTGCCTCTTCCTTGGTTTAACTCGCTCCCCATGCCAGAAGCGATTTTTGGGTTTGTATTACCCTCTTGGCTCGCGGGTCAACCCATGCCGTGGTGGTTTGGTTTCGTATCCGTAGGAGTCTTTTTGGCGAAAATTCTGGTTTTTATCGGCTTCTTTATTGTGATTCGGTGGACCATCCCGCGCTTTAAGTATGATCAGTTGATGAGTCTGGGCTGGAAGTTCTTTATTCCAGCGGCATTCATCAACATCTTTCTGGTCGCCGCGCTTGTCCTCGTAAAAGGTTAATCCGGTGATGAGGAGAGGCCTTGTGGAAGGCGGGAGGTTGAGGTGGAAGGTGGTCAGCATAATCCTTTTGACTGTTTTCAGTGGGCTTTTGGGTGTTTTCGCAGCGGAAAAAGGGCCCACCATCGTGATTAAAAAGGATGAGCACCGGATTGCGGGGGTTGGGACGAATGGAATCACCCGATGGACATCCAGCGTGGCCAGAGATGAGGAAGTAGTTTCTGCGGTGAATCAAAGCGGAAATACAGCAATGGTCAGCGTGACTAATAAGAAGACTGGAAAGACACGAATCCTGAATTACGACGCGGAGAAGGGGATTTTAAGGTTTTCCCAGTCGATGAACTGATCTACTGCCCGGGCGCTTCGTTTCTGGTTTTATTTGGACGATTCAGCCATTGAAACTGAATTGGGAGGATCTTCTTTAAAATCAGATTTAAATTGCTTATATAAGCAACGATAATAAATATTACGAATAGTTTGCTAATTTTATAAAATGAAGGATGATTCTTAGTTGGAATCAGTAGTTAATGAATCAATCAATATGAATTACCTTAAACAAGAGGATGGGGAGAGCCACCCCCTTGGCATGGTGCTCGAACGTTGGGCAGCTCATACCGATTTATCGGTCGTGATCGCCAATGCGGGCGGTTTCATCGTTTGGGTCAATGCTGCATTTACCCGGATGTGTGGGTACAATTCCGACGAGCTCCTAGGTCGGCGACCAGGACATATTTTGAGTGGCCCGCTATCTGAAAAAAGACCGAGAGAAGTTTTGAATCGTGCGATCCAGAGTCAGACTCCTGTCCTAACCCGCATGGTTAACTACGCGAAAAGCGGAAAAGCGTATTGGGTAGAGATCCATTTGGAGCCAATTCATAACACGAATGGGCGTTTGACCGGTTTTATCTCAGTCGAGCGTGATGTTACAGCGGAAGAACTGCATGAGCATGAGATTGGGGAACTATCGGCCACCATGTATGCGAGCCTTGTTCAAAAGGTGGTACCGAATGGATCCACAAATATTCGATCAAATCCCCAAAAAAATGAACGGCGTTCAGATGCCAAGAGTTCGATTTCTAAACGGAACCGGGGAAAGAAGTTATTTAAAAAGGGGCAGTAATATTCTCTTCATTTAATCAGTTGTACTTCATGGATATGGGTTCGTTACGTTTCTAATCGCTTCTGTTTCTTTCATCGAAACTTTCTGCTTCTTTGGTCTCTGATTTCTTCATTCACTTCTCATTTTATTATCATTACAACAACAGTTTATGCTAAATATTACTTGTATTAATATAATAACCTATACAATATATTGACAAGTTACTGACAAAGATTAGCTCTAGCACATGCGGTTGTGTTATTTAATCAATGATATACACAATGGATCTGCATTTGGTGTCAGCACCCGTCTTCTCTATCTGGTTGTATTTCCGCTGTTTTTTTTCTTTTACTGTGTTGATCCCTTAAACGCACAGATTTCCTCCAGAGGACCCGCTCAGGCTGATGCCCTTCAGTCGGAAGTTTTGGTTCCAGCATTCGGCGAGGGCATATCTCCGGCCCACAACTACTCCTCCAAGGATGAGCGAAATCTGTCGGATAGGGCGATTCCGATGAGAAGAAACGAGGATGAGGATCCCGAGAATCCTGGGGGCGCCCTCTATCGCCTGATTCGTCCCTATTATGATAATATCTTTGCCGATAGGAGGCCGCTTTATCAGCCGACCTTTGATCCGACGACTTTTCGCCCAGTGCAGGTAGCTGAACCCCCGCTGGGTCTTTACCCTAGGGGTCGAAAACCTGGTCTGGTGGAGGTCTATCTATGGGCGGGAGTTGCCCAGTCCTATGACTCGAACGTTCAGCTAACTGCCACCAATCCGATTGCTGATTTCTTTTTCACTCCACGGGGAGGCATCGAGGTATCTGTTGGAACACCCGACACCATTCTCGGATTTCAAGTCGCCTACGAGGCTTATGAAGACATGTTTTATGAAAACCCCAATCTTAATGCTTTTAATCAGAAGCTCGATTTGGCCGTCCGGGTTGGCCGGGATGATTTTATCTGGAGACCCTATCTGGCCGCCTCGGATCTTACGGGGAGCAATCTGTTGCTCGACGAGCAGACCAACCGAACACGCCGACTCCGAATTCTTCCCGGCATCATCGGGGATTATCAGTTCACCCAGCTGACGGGCATGAATCAAGCGTTCAGCTTTTTCTCCTACCAACACCCCGACGGCAACGGATTCATCAATCTGCAATCCTATGACACCCGCCAAGAGGTTAACTATTTCATTCTGCATGATCTCAAGGTCCTCGCTTGGGGTGAGTACCGGTATTCGGATCCTTCCCAGGGGATCGGCGCTTCGGAAATCATTTTCGGTACAGGGTGGCGGGGGAGACCGGATCCTCGCATCTATACTGAAATGCGTTTTGGCTATGATTTCATCCTTCAAAACGAATCCCTTCAGGGCCGTAAGGATCTCTCTGGCTTTCGTTTCAACGGCTACACGACTTTTGATTGGAGCCCGCGCTTTCGGCCAACCCTGAAATATGACCGGGATTACGTATTCACAGAGTTCGGGATTAACGACAACTATACTGCCACCTTGATCCAACTTCGGGCGGAGACCTTTCTAGGAACCAACTGGTATGTGACTCCGTACTGCGCCTTCTGCTTCTTTGAATATGAACTGGGGAGCCAATATGCCTTCCAGATAAGACCTGAAATCGAGGTGGCTTATGCACTACCCAGCAGCAGCAAGAGCAGCCAACCCCGTGCTTTTATGAAATTTGGCTATCAAGGCTTCGACATAACCGAAGGAACAGGACCTTCCATCAGCGGGATCCGCGTGGCCGCGGGTTTCGAGTGGAAATTCTGAATTAAAAGGAGTAATCTATGAATAAGTTGATTCATCAAAGACAAAGACATTCCAATCTGGGCATAGTCAAGGAAACAGCCTGTTTTCTGCTAATCGCCTGCGCGCCGATGGTTGGGCTGACTGCAGAAAAGAAGCTCTCTCCGCCAACTGAGATCGATGTCGAAAGTGCCGATCTACCGTGCGAGGTTTCCACTCTCTCTTATCAGGTAGCCCTACTAGATCGGCTGCATGTGACCTTGCCCGAGGGTGACATCAAGATCTTTCAAGTGAGCCAGGAGGGTGTCATTGATCTTGAGGGCGATAAAATCCCAGTGAAGGGAATGAAAAGGGATGACTTCCTTGCCTTAGCGAAAAAACGGTATCCTGGGGCAAAGATGATCTACTTGGAGGAATTTCGTCCCAATCGAATCTCTGTACTGGGCGAGGTCTTTCATCAGCTGAATTCGGAGTTGGCCGACGGTCCGATGCGGGTGATGGACGCGATTGCAGCAGCCAACGGCTTCACTCCCTTGGCGAACCAACGCAGGGTCAAGTTGGTGCGGCAAAATGCGGGGCGGGTTGAGGTGTATGAGTTGGATCTCCGCCAGATGATGAAGGGGGAGGGGATGAAACAGAATCTTCTCCTTCGTCCTGGAGATGTCATCACCGTGCCGAGGAATTTCCTCTAAACTACCATGCCTTTGCCGCCTTTCTCGCCAGATCCAGACGTACCGACCAAACCTGTCGCGCATGAGGCTGGCTTGGATGATGTCTTTGTTTATTTGCGAAGAAATGTGTTTTTCATTCTGGGTGGATTGGCGACGGGATTGCTCCTCGGTTTACTTGTTCAGTTTTTCACTCGTCCCGTCTACGAGGTCGATGCCAAGTTCACCATCAATCAACTCCCCTTCGATCTAGAGAAGGGAACGATCGACGCCGAAACCCAACGTCAAATTGTCCAAACTCTTATCCTGAGCCTTTCCTCTGACAGGGTGAAACAGGGTGTGGTTCGAAAATTGGGCATTCCAGAAGATCGGATCGCTTTTCGGGATATTGAAAAAGCGGTGTCGCTTTATTCCTCTGAAACTCGTGCAAATGTCCGGGTCTCCTCGATTCGGAATACCCGAATGGGATTGATTCGTGTGCAGTCTCAAAGTCCTGAATTTGCTGTGGAGGTGGCGAACGCCGTTCTTGGGGAGGGGCAGATTCTGAACGTGATTGGGTCTCAAATGCTCGAGTACCTGCGCATCCAGGCGATGCAGAAAGATCAGTTTGATGTCCTGAACCGACAGTATGCCGATCTCCAGATCGAGGCCGCCAAAGTCCGAGAGCAAGTTGCCTTGTTGCTTCAGTACATCGGCGAGGGAAAACCTTTGGAATACTTCCCCTCGTTCGAGGCGGATCCGACACTAAACAATCTCAAGACCCAGTTGATGCTCGTGCAATCGGAATACGATAGAATTGCGACCCAGAGCACCCGTGGCCCGCGCCTTCAGGGCAAAGCGGCGGAGGTGGATGGATTGAAGTCCCAAATCATGGGACATTCGAAAAAACTGGAAACGTCCTTACGCTCCCGAGGTGAAAGTCTGGAAATCCGGTGTCAGCAGATGGTCAGGGACTTGGAGGAGATGCGGAAAAACATGGATCAGACGGATCGAAAGGGGTCGAAGATTCTAGATGCGATGGCGAATCCGACTGGATCCCAGGTAACGGCCCGCTCGGAAACCAGCAAAGAGATCAGTAGCAACGTTTTGGTCGTACTGGATTATGCCCACGCGAATCACCGACCCGTCCGTCCTATTTTGTGGCTGAATCTTATCGCAGGTGGAGTCTTCGGTATGTCCGTTGGGTTGCTTCTACCGATTCTTATCTCCGCCTCTAAAACCCGTTTGAAAACGAGTCAACAGATTCGTGAACAGCTAGGGATCGAATTCTTAGGGTATTTCCCACTCGAACTCTCCACCAAGAATTTAGATATGACTTCAGAGCTGTATGAGCATCCTGGGTACTCGACCGAACTGGGGGTTCTTCGTGCCTCCGTAGTTCATATTCGGAAAGAACATGAAGCACCTTATATCTATGCCCTCGTCGCGTCCGGTATGAAGAATACGGCCCACTTTATGACAGCGGATCTAGCAATCCTCCTTGCCGAGTCTGAAAAAAAGGTTTTGATCATCGATTTAGACTTTTCACATCCAAGGCTTTCCGATGTTCTAGGTATACCTGTGGTAGAGGGCGAGGGGCTTTATGGATGGCTTAAAGGCGAGAAGTCTTTGAGGGATTGTGTCGCATTCTCGGTCATTCGAGAGTTGGCACTACTCGCCCCAGGGAAAGATTTAGGAAGTTTGCAGAGTCTTATAGGCCGAAGATCCCTAGATGATGCTCTCTCGACGGAAGGAAAGGCGTGGGATTACATTCTGATTAACTGCCCCGACCTCATTGGGCGAAATGAACTTCCGCTGGTACTCCCAACCGGTCGAAAGATAATTCTCGTTGGGGAGTATGGGAAAACTACGATCGGGGATTCCAAGAAGACAATTCAAATTGCTCATCAAAACGAATGGAAGATCCACGGAATGCTTTTACGAAATTGTCCGCAGTGGAGAACGAAACGAGGTGGGGGGAACGAAGCTTAGCTGATGAGTTGGCTTTGGTAGGCTTTCAGAATTGCTCCGTAGCACCGCTCAGGGCTGAATCGAGTCTCGGCAATCTCGCGATGATTATTGGGGCGACCTTGAGTCAGGCCAGTCACCAGTGCAGAGATGGCTTGGGTGAAGCCCTTGACGTCTCCAACGGCAGCGGTCCAACAGTGGCTAAGTCCTCCTTGTCCGATATCGCTCATGCCTGGGCCTGTGCTGGAAACAAGGGGAAGTCCGCATGCCAGTGCTTCAAGAATAACAATCGGCCAGCCAGCCTCGTAACGTGAGGTCATGACAAATCCGTCGAGGGTGTGATAGGCGGGCCGCAAATCCTCTTGGTAAGGAAGAAGGTGGATCTGCTCAATGATTCCTAATCGTTTTGCCAAGGCCTCAAGTCGTGGATCTGCGTCGCCTGAGATCATGTGAAGGAGTCTTGTTTTCGGATTATTTCGAAAAACGGGTTGAAGGGCCTGGTAAAGAGTTTCGGGATCTTTTTCGAAACAAAGGCGTCCCGCCGTTCCTAAAAGAATTGAATCCTCCGGAATGCCGAATTTCTTCCGAGCTTGAAATTTCTGTTCTTGCGATGCTGGTTTAAAAAAGTCGATCTGAACGGGATTATGAATGATGAACTGGTGCTCTGGACGTAGGCCTAGAATATTCCGTGCGAAGGTCGACTCGTCTTTGGAAATATTGATCGTGTAGCCGACATTGGCGAGAAGCCGCTCGATGGAAGTAAAGACGAACTCGGCGATGTCGCCTTGGCGAGCCATCCCGTAATAGGCATTGGGGGTGTAGAAGAGGGGGGTCTTGATCAGGTGAAGAAGTCCCGGGAGTCGGGTGAGGGCTCCGGCCTTCGAACTGTGAGCGTGGATGACTTCGGGTTGGAATTCCTCAATGAGCGAATGGAGACGGGTCCAGGCGCGAAGGTCACCCAACTGCGGGGCGTGGGAGATGCGGAGGTTGCGGACAGGTCCTCCCCTGGAAATAACCCGCTCCACCAACTTGGTGAGACCCTCGCTTCCACGGACATCTGAATAGGCAAGGGCGACTTGTTGGCCGGCCTCATGAAGAAAATCAGCCAAGCCTTCCACATGCCGAAAGACGCCCGTCCATCCGGGTTCACTGACCAAAAGGATGCGAAGCTTTCTGGGTTGGGTCATGGTGCTTTGGATAGTTGTTTCATTTGCCACAGGACTAGGGCAACTGGAATGAGCAGAGCAAGAATACATACCCATGGGGCATGAATTAAGGAAGCCCCTAAAAGAATAAACCCGGAAAGGAGGATGCCCGGCATGAGTTCGCGCAAAGGGTAAAGCCAGAGTCGAAGAAAAGGCTCCTGAAGGCTTTTGGCAATTCGAACGCTTTGGAATCCCGTGATCAGACCCGCCATGGCACCGCCAAAAAAGAGTCCGGCAAATCCCCCATGAAGGAAGCCTAAGTATGCCAAAACGATGGTGAGAGCTGCTTCCGCCAAACAAACGACAGCAGCGCTTTGAATGAGACCGAGTCCCATAGAGGAATTGGTGGTCATCTGGCTCCATCCGCCCATCCAGCCAAAAAGAGCCAAGGCTGGCCAGACCATGGGAGGGAGGGAGGAGAAAGAGGGAAGCCACCAGTTCCATAAAATGGGTCCGATCAATGTCAGAGCCAAAGCTCCTTGAAGACTGAAAAGAAGCACCCAAGTCCACGATTGGCGGAAAAGGAGAATGCGTTGGGAGCGGGTGGTGTCAAAAGCGAGAGTGGCTACGGAGGTTTCGCTGGAGGTGGAGGCAACGTTACTTAATGTCTCCGAAAGACGGAGGAGGATGTAAAAGATTCCCGCTTCGGTAGGTCCGGCCATGGCGGATATGAGGAAAGTGAGCCCGTGCGTTTTTCCTATCAGGGCGATCGTCGTTACATAGTAGGGGAAGCCGTGAATCAGTGTGGTGAGAGCTTCACGGATCGGAAAAGACTTCCTCCAAAGATGATGTGACTTTGTGGGCAGGTTCCGAAAAAGAAGAAACAGGTTAGGAATGATAAGGCAAAGGATCATTGCCCCAATCGTGATAAGGGGACCGGTACCAAGAAAAAGACAGGCAGAGCAGGCAGGTAGGGCCAAGAGGATTCCTTGGGTGTTGGCAGCTTTCACATCGGACAAGCGTCCGTCTGCGGCAAGAATTTCGAGGGCCAACACACTGGTCATCCATAAGGAGGTTAGGATACCGCTGACCAGGAGGATGGTTTGTCCTCCGGGGGGTAGATGAAGGACATGAGCAAGAAAGTCGTTTGCACAAAGTCCAAGAGCGATGATAAGGGCAAAACCACAAACGAGCATAAAGGCTAGGAGCCCCTGAATCAGGATGCGGATAGCATCCTCGGTTTTGCCTTTCGCGAGGAGCGGGGCAAGACGGACGCGAGTTAAGGATCTAACCCCACCATCCAGTAGAGCCAGGGAAACAAAGAGTGAACTGGAAAGGGCAAAGAGGCCGTACTGTTCGAATCCCCAAAGCCTGATCATCCACGGTGTGAGGACAGCGAGGAACAGGGCCTTGGCGAAGAAGTTCCCGGTTTGCCAAAGCTGATTTCGGAATAGTTCGAGGGAATAAGGACGAGCGAACAAGAGCCCATATTAATTCCAAATATTTGGAATGACGATCATTAAGCATATGTAGGGCGGCCATCTTGGCCGCCATCGGTAAAGAAGCCTGAAGGCATAACGTTGAATGAGATGTAGGGTGGCCATCTTAGCCGCCATGGGTCAAGAAGCCTGACGGCGGGGAGGAATCCCCGCCCCACATAAAGTTCAAGTTTGTGCCATCACAATATCACCGAACCTTTTTTGAATTAGCCTGGTTTAATCTATATGGCTCGACCACCAAGGATCATCCCAGATAAAGGCCTTCCACTGCCTCTATATTATTTTATCACCCTTTGTGTTAAGAAACGGCACCGTGTTTTATGTCGGAACGAGATATTCCAAAGAATTCGGGATGTTTTGGATCGAATTCCGGGTTGGATTCACCCGGTTGGAGTCGTTATGCCGGATCATCTTCACTTGCTAATTTCTCCGATTACTCCTTCAGCAAGTATATCCATATGGTCGGCATGTTTTAAAAGAAAACTAGGCAAACTAATTTATGAAGACTGGACCTGGCAGGAAGGTTGTTTTGATCACCTGATTCGCAATGTCGTATCAGGATGGGAAAAGTTTCAATACATTCGAATGAATCCGCAAAGAGCCGGATTCGTAGATTCATGGGTTGAATGGCCGTATCAGTGGGGAACGATGAATCCAGATTTGCCTAGATCTTGGATACCAAGAGGAATGGAAGTTTCCAATGTAGGGCGGCCATCTTGGCCGCCACGGGCAGGAAAGCCTGATGGCGGGGAAGAATCCCCGCCCTACATTACGTTGAGGTAAATGATAACATTGAGGTATATGTAGCCATCCTGGCCGCCACGGGCAGGGAAGCCTGATGGCGGGGAGGAATCCCCGCCCTACATAACGTTGAGGTAAATGATAACATTGAGGTATATGTAGCCATCCTGGCCGCCACGGGCAGGAAAGCCTGATGGCGGGGAGGAATCCCCGCCCTACATAACGTTGAGGTAAATGATACCGTTGAGGTAAATGTAGGGCGGCCATCCTGGCCGTCATTGGTAATGAAGCCTGATGGCGGGGAAGAATCCCCGCCCTACATCATCGCTTGGACAGGAAATCTATGCCATTATGGTTCCGCATGCGATTTTTGCGTTTCATTCCATTTCTTCTTTTTTTGGGGTTAATTCTTTTCTTTGGTCTTAGGACCAGCGCGAATCTTTGGGAGCTGGACTGGTTACCTCGCTGGCTGGTGCAAGGCGGGGAGGATCCGGATGCATGGAGAAACACAGGCGCTTATTTCCTTTTTACCCTCACCGTGCTCTTTGCTTTTCGTGGGCCTCGTTGGTTGATTCTGTTTTTATGTGGATGTCTTGTCGTGGGGGTTGAGACAGCGCAAAACATGCTTCCTGAGCGCTGGCTTCAGTGGACAGACATTCTTTATGGTTTTTTGGGAGTCAGTCTTGCCGGGGCACTTTCTTTCATCTTTCGAAATGACTAAGACCTTACCTAATTAGCTTATCTATTTCCGAAATTCGGCTACTGTTGTCTATGAGGTACTTGGGGTCGGTTCGTCTCTCTAAGTCCCTTTTGTATGATTGCTCATCGCCATGAACAGGACCTTGGATCAGATTGGGATTCCCATCGAGTCCTGTCATGGGCTCGTCCTTTTTGCCTGATTGTATCGTTTCTCGGTGTCCTGGCTCCTCTGTCGTTTTGGACGGGCTGGTATAAGCCTGAAGGAATATCAGGCTTTCGACCTGGTTGGGATGATCCGTGGCTCACCTTATTTGTCTCCTTGATGATTGTGCTTTTGCTTTGTCTACCTGTTGCGTGGATGACGGTAACTCGTTTCATGGATCTCATTGGTCTGACTTTGGCCCATCAGGCCCTTATCCTGATTGGCTTTTTTTTCATTGAGACAACGGCAGCCAGTTTGGGTGGGCCTGCATCCCAAGCGGTTCTGGAAGGGTTG
>JBIKNP010000018.1:0-41274 GCA_044358595.1 Methylacidiphilales bacterium | reverse complement strand
GGATGGGGCAACGTGGACAGATCAACATACCGTCACCTTCCCGATGAATGCTGCGGTTCAGGTTGGCCTCGCGGTGACATCCCATAAAAATGACACGCTCAACACCGCTACTTTCCAAAATGTCGACATCATCGCCTTACCTTCGGGCACCTCCAGTTGGAGTTCTTTTCAGAACCACTGGTTTACAGCTCAACAAATCGCTGATGTAAATCTAAGTAGCCCCTCAGCAGACGCAAATCGGGATGGCTTTGCCAATCTCTTTTCGTACGGCTCGGGTCTGAGCCCCTTAACTTCTATGAGCGGCATCTCGAACCCTTACCCAGTGATTCTTGACTCAGGGGGATTTTTATCCATCACCTTTCCACGCTTGAAAAATCGATTGGATTACGACTTTGTCGTGGAAGTCTCCAGTGACCTGGTGACCTGGAATTCGGGCCCTGTGTATACCTTGGAAACATCCGTCACTCCCTTAGACGCAACCAGAGAGCAGGTAACCGTCAGAGACCTGACCTCAATGAATGCTTCCAGTCGACGCTTTATCCGTCTGAGGGCCATCTACGGATTTTAGCTTTTGCCCTTTGGGTCAGGAGGCGATTCCTGCCGAGAGTTGTACCGAGATTTTACCGCACTGCCGACCAAACGTTTACCGAGAACCCGACCGAGAAGCTTAATTAAATACCCCTTAAATAGGGCAAAATTACCCCGAAATTCCTCAACCCGGGCGAATAGCCCAAAACTTGGTGGCTTCTGCCCTAGTCACCGTCTTCTGATAGTGCTGTCGGATCATGGCTTCGCTGTTTCCCATCTCCTCTTTGAGTTGATGAATGTTCTGCAAAGACGCCAAGCGATAGGAACCGAAGCTGTGCCTCATGCCGTTGTGTTTCCATTCGATCCCTACCCTTTTGGCTAAGTACTCAAAACGATCCGAAAGAGTCTTCACTGGGCTGATCTTCCCCGACGTGGGTGGTTTAAACTTCTGCAGGTAGGCACGCAAAGGGGGTAAAATCGGTATTAAACGGCGGTGGAGACGCTTCTTTGCCACCACCTTGGTGATTTCCACGACCGACTCGTCCTGACGACGACTTAAGCGGATATCCTTCCAGTCCATCCTCGCAATCTCCTCAGTCCTCACCCCAGCAAAAAGACCAAGTGCGATACAAAGAACTTCGTCCGGTCTTGCAGCATCCAAGATCTTCTTTGCCTCAGCCGGAGTGAAAATCTCCGTCTCCCGTGGTTTGAAGATCACTTCCTTGGGAATGTCATCGGCAACGGTGGACTCATTTCTTGGAAGTGCTTTGCCACGGCAAAAGTTCAGCAGGAGTTTGATCTTCTCCAGCTTCCCGTTTCGGTTGAACCCGCGGCTGACGTAACGCTCTACGTCATCACGAGTCAGGGTGATCACGGGACCGGAGTAGAACTCCACGAAGGGCTTTAACATCTTCCGAATCTCAGATAGATAATCGATCGGACGATTCAACTTCCCCTTCTCATCCAAAAGTTGATCGAGAGCTTCCGGTAACGTCCAAGGCTTTAGATTGTCCTCACGCTTCACATGAGCCCGGATGTACTCCACCAGATCCCGATCCCCCACTAACCCTTTGGCCTGAGCGTACTGATACGCTGCCGTCTCCATCGTCACATCAAGATTAGCTAAAATCTTTTTGGCGGCGGCGATCTGTTCGATATCGGTCATCGGAGCGGAAGCCGCATCCAATCGACCCCGGCTAAGGTTCATTAAAATTCTACGACCCTCTTCACGTGCGGCCGACATCGTGGAAAACCTTTTTCGTTTCCGCTCCATCCCGACATACCAAGCCAACGTGTACCACCCGTCTTTGTCCGAAAAGATGCGTGCGGAAACGGCTCCAATGGAGATCTGAATTGAACCGGAATCTTCGGATTTGGTGGTCGTCACAACCCCAAAACTGTCACGAATCTGTCACGAATCTGTCACGAAGCAATTTTTTTCTTCATAAATCGTTGTACAACAACGCGGACGGGGTGGGATTTGAACCCACGGTAGGGTTACCCCTACTCCTGATTTCGAGTCAGGTACATTAAACCGCTCTGCCACCCGTCCGTTTTCAATCATACGCACCCCTCGCGCCTTCTCAAGCTTCCCTATTGCTTCGCCCCTCATCTCTCTTAAAATTCAATTGTGCGTCGGCTTTCCCTAGCCTCTCTGATTTTTCTTCACCTCCCCGCAATTCTTTCGGCAGGAGAACTCCTCCGTGAAGACGATCCCCGCACATCCGCCATACCAAGACAGGTCGGGCGCAACCTCTACCTCTACTGCACCCCCAAGGAGTCCACCTTCTGGAAATATGACAGCGACGGAAACGAGTGGCGCAAAGACACCTTTGGAACGATCTGGAAAAAAGAGGCCGGTTCAGATCCCTTTGAAAAAGGCTCTTGGGAAATTGATGGCTTCGATCGCCGGCAAGCCACCCGCATCGGCCAAGATTCCGTCGTTCAGTTTCAGCTGAACACCGATGGGTCGGTAAAACCCGAGTCCGTACGTCGCACCTCCTGGATCGCCAATGTCGACCCCGCCCCATCAACACTTCCGTCCCACCTTCGAAAGGCAGACCTTGGAAGCTCCTCTTCCAAACCCGCCAACCTCCAACAAGAGAGAGCGAAACTGATTCCCACGCAACCTTCCGTCCCACCCAAATAAAAGCCACCGCCCCTTCCAGTTGACCATCCCTCGTTCCTAAGCATAATCACCGCCTATGTCCGATCCCCTCGCACACGCCACTCTTCCTGCCAGCGGAATCACGGAGCACTTTTCTGATGAAGCTCGTGCCGCACTGGCAGGCTACGGGGAGTTTATAAATGTTGAACCCCCTCACAACCTTGTCGATGAGGGAGCCCAGCTCGGAAAAATGTATATCTTAGTCTCCGGAGAACTCTCGGTCCGCCGCCAAGGCCAAACTTCCGAGCTCGAACTCGCCAAACTCAAACCGGGAGACACGTTCGGTGAAGTTTCCATTTTTGATCCAGGCCCCACCTCCGCCAGCATCTTTCCCACCACCTCATCCCTTGTCTGGGGAATCTCTTGGCCCCAACTCGAATTCCTCATGAACAACAATCATCAGATTAGCGGCATGTTTCTCGTTGGATTAGGTACCATTCTCAGTCGTCGCCTCCGTGAGATGAATAAAAAGCTCGTGGACGCATCGCGAGTCTAGCTCTCCTCTCGCCTCTCCCCTCCTCAACTCTCCCCTATCCCTCAAAACAGGGGATTGCCCCTACCCACGTTGACCATCATAATCTGGTTATGGAGTTCATGAGCAGCCAACACGATGGCTCTGGGATCGTATTGACCTTTCGAGGACGGCTCGACACCGTCGCCAGCCAAGAACTAAAACTCCCCCTCAGGGCTGAGTTGGACCGTCAACCCACCAACCTAACCTGCAATTTCAAGGATGTTACCTATATTGGATCCGCTGTTCTGCGCTTAATCTTTGAAGCCGCCCGTGAACTCCAGCGACGCAACGGGCTTTTCCGGATTACCCACTGCTCGCCTGATATTCAGCGTGTCTTTGCCCTCACAGGAATGGATCACCTGGTGGACGGCGGTCAATGCCCAGCCTTCACTCACGAAATCAAGGATGGGACTCTCCGCATCTTTCTTCAGGGGCGAATGGATGCACTGCGGGTTGGGGAAATTCGCTCTGATGTCCGCAAGATCGTCTCGACCCACCGAGGCCCCGTTCGCTTTGATGTGGGCGCAGTTCCTTACGCAGCCTCGGCCTTTGTCCACCTGTGTATCGATGCATCCAAGACCGCCAAGTCGCATGGATCCGATTTTGGACTGGAGAAAGTCGTTCCAGAAACAGCCCACATTTTCCGGTTGGCAGGCCTCCAATCCCTGATCCTCTCCTCCATATGAAACAGTCCGAGGTCAAACTCACTGTGAAGAACCGGATTGAGGATCTCCTTCGCGTGAACTCCATCTTTGAAAGTTTTGCGACGCAACACGATATTGGGGGCCGTTTGCGTTATCACCTGCTCGTTTCGATTGAGGAAATTTTGACCAATATCATCAAATACGGATTCGATGAGACGGGAGTTCACCCTATCCACATCACGTTTCGCCACCATCTCGGCACCATCGAAATGGAATTTGAAGATCGTGGGAGAGAGTTTAATCCGCTCGAGATTGCTGAACCTGACCTGGAAACACCAATCGAAGACCGCCAGCTAGGAGGCCTAGGGATTCATCTGGTCAAAAACATGGTCGACCTAGCCGAGTATCGTCGAGACGGAGATCGAAATATCCTTTTACTTAGAAAAACCAAGAAAACAGCCGACAACGCCGTCTAACCCATTTTGAAACTGCCCAGTGGCAGTAGGGAACTTATTTCAGGGCATCGGCCCGAGAGCCGTGAATCGTAAAGAGGGCTGAGAAGCCGCTGATATCAAACACCTCTTTCACGTTGGGCTGGAGCGCCGCCAACGAGATGCCACCACCCGCAGCTTTCATCTTCTTCACGGCAAGAAGGAGAGAGCGAAGTCCGGCACTACTAATAAAATCTAAACCCGCACAATCCAAAACAAGACGCTTTTCCCCTTGATCGATCACACCCACCAAGGCTTGCTCAACAGAGGGGGCGCTTGTCGCATCGACCTTACCCTGAAGTTGGACCACCGTTCCGTTTCCCTCTTTGCTTGTATGAATTTGTACGCTCATAAGAACAATATCCCCAAATCATCCCAAGGTGTCGAGAGCCAAACTATCCTGAATCCTTGCCACATCTTATCTTCAGGCGATTGTAAAAACTTGTGACGACCGACCCTCTGCTTACCCATATCCGAACCGTTCCGGATTATCCGAAAAAAGGAATTATGTTCCGCGATATCACCCCTCTTCTTGGGGACGCAAAAGCCCTGAAGAGTGCCTGCCAACGGATGGCCGAACCTTATCTACCGAATCCTCCCCACTTTGTGGCCGGGATCGAGGCGCGTGGATTTATTTTAGGCGGTATTGTCGCTCATGTTCTCGGGGCCGGCTTCATCCCCATCCGTAAGCCTGGAAAACTTCCCTACAAATCAATCCAGCGTGAATACGCCCTGGAATATGGCTCAGGAACCCTCGAACTCCACCAGGATTGCGTCCAGAAAGGGCAAAAGGTTCTTCTGGTCGATGATCTGGTTGCAACGGGAGGATCGGCTGAAGCTGCCGTTCTGCTTCTTAGGACCTTGGGCGCGGTGGTGGAAGCGGGATCGTTCCTTGTGGATCTTCCCGACCTCGGCGGAAGGAAACGGCTCGAAAAGATCGGAATCAAGTTTCACGCTCTAATGGAATTCGCTGGAGAATGATTCCAACCCGAAGGTTCGGTCGAACCGAACTACCGATGCCTGTTCTTACGTGCGGAGGCATGCGCTTTCAGCACAGGTGGGACGAGGAACCCCCTAAACCCATTCCAGCTGAGAATCAGGATAACCTTAAAAAAACCATCCATCGCGCCCTTGAACTGGGAATTCGCCATATTGAAACGGCACGTGGATATGGGACCTCGGAGGCTCAGCTCTCCCCCGTTCTAAAGGATATTCCAAGAGATAACTTTATTCTTCAGACCAAAGTATCGCCCCAACCCAACCCAGACGATTTCGAGAAGATATTTAAGACCTCTCTTTCCCGGCTTGATCTCCCTTTCGTGGATTTATTTTCACTTCACGGAATCAATCAAAGGGAGCTTTTGGAGTGGTCTCTACGACCCGGGGGTTGCTTGGATCGAGCCCGTCAGCTCCAGAAGCAGGGTCTTTGCCGCTGGGTTGGCTTCTCAACTCATGGATCTCCCGAACTGGTTGAGGAGCTGTGCCAAGGCGGTCGCTTCGATTATGTGAATCTTCACTGGTACTACATTTTTCAGGAACACACCCCCTCCCTTGCCGCTGCACAGAAGAACGACATGGGGATTTTTATTATCAGCCCGAATGACAAGGGCGGAATGCTCTATCAGCCCCCTGCAAAGCTTACCCAAGCCACGTCTCCCCTTTCCCCGATGGAGTTCAACACTCTTTTCTGCCTTCAAAACCCCCACATCCACACCCTTTCCATCGGGGCCGCCCGACCGACCGACTTCGATGAACACGTACGCGCGCTTTCCAAGCTCGATCAGACAACTTCTCTTCTGCCCCCCATTGAACACCGACTTCAGCACCTCTGGAGTGAGGCTCACACTGCCGATTGGAGTAGTAGTTGGGACGAAGGATTACCAAGTTGGGAAGAGTGTCCAAAAGAGGCCAACTTCCGTGAAATTTTACGTCTCCACAATCTGGCCTGTTCTTACGACTTGGTCGAATATGCAAGAATGCGATACAACCTCCTCGGTCAAGGAGGCCACTGGTTCCCCGGACGTCCGATGGGTAACCTCACACCTGAAGAGATTCTTCCTGCCTTAGTTCGCTGTCCAAATCCTCAAAAAACTCTTTCCCACCTTCTTGCCGCGCGGGATCTGCTTCAAGGGGAAAAGGTGGAACGTTTAAGCAAGTCGACCTAATCAGCGTTTACGCCAAGCTTTGCGATACACTTTCCGACCTTCTTTCGCAAAAAGCTCCTCAAACTCACTCGTAGGCTCATCGACGCCTGTCCATGAAAGGTCTGGTACCCAGGCGGAGCACTTTTCCGCCTCTTTTTGGGCCCACTCAAAATATTCGCGATCATCGGTTGTAAGCTTGATGCAACCCCCTGAAATTACGGCCCTTGCCGCATCCTGAAAAAACTCTTTTTGAAGTAGACGATTTGCGTGGTGCCGTCTTTTGGGCCAAGGATCTGGATATCGGACTGTGATCGCGTCTAACGATGATTCAGCACAGAGATTTTTTATAAAGTACGCTGATTCGAGCCTTAGAATCTTGAGATTGGTGAGCTGATTTCGAATCGCCTTCTTGGCGATCTTTGTGGCACGCCCCAGAAGTCTCTCGACCGCTATGAAATTTCTATCCGATTCCCGTTTTGCTCGCGCCTCCGCGTAAACCCCGTCTCCAGCACCTAGATCCACCTCGACGGGAGAAGAACGCCAGAAGACCTCAGACCAGACGTAGGGTGGATATAATCTTTGAGAGGAGAGCCAAGGATCTGGGGATTCCCCCAGAAACGGCTTAGCGGCGCTTTTTGGCACCAAGCCGGACGACCGATTTACCAGTCGAACGTGCGCGCACTTTCGAGATCAGCCCATTCCGCTTGCTTTTGCTTGAGGAGTGGCCATTTCGCTTCGCCTTACCCGCGCTGCCATCATCTGCACCTGCAGGAGATTTTACCTTAAAGAGCCGAACGTCCCGTAGGCGCGCGATGGATACCTTGGTCTTTTTGGCTGCTTTGGCCCAGTACACCATGGCGTAGCCTTCACCCACTTCTACAACTTCCCCTCCATCGCTACGGCGAGAATCCAAGCGGGAGATGGTTGCACCACAAACAGGATAAGGTCCCAAGGGAGGTGGCAACCTACGGGAAGCGTCATTGTCATGGCCATTACGCCCATTCAATCCGCCCACCTCTTTGGTCGGCGCACCTTCCCTTACAGGGATGGCCCGACGCTCCACAAACATCTGAATCGCCTTCTGAACTTCAGGCAAGGAAAGGTGATATTTACGAGCCGTATCCACCATATTGAAGTTTTCCTCCAAAATATCTCGATCGATCTGGCCTCCAGGACCATTCGGAGAGAGAACAAAGGTCAGATACTTCAAAGAGGTAGAATCCTCCCCTAAAGCATTCTTAAAAATGGAAACTAGAGCGGGGGGCAACGGGTGATCCGAAGCCAAGCAGTTAAGATTCTTCCAAAACTTATTCATAAATTAGTGGTTACAGTATGTGAAAAACCCCCACTCTGGCAAGAAGTTTTAGTAATTCACTATGCATAGTGTTGTTTATCAGTATTTTACATATTTAAGATTATATATATAAAAAGTCGTAATCTAGGTCTCCAATGCAGTTGCATAATCTTGGTTCATGGCACTGTGGCTTGCTAAGGTAGTGGGGTGTTTTCGTTCGAACTTCTCCATATTTTTATCCTTGGGGGCCTTCTCATCATCACTCTCAACTACCTTTTCAACCTAAGAACCTTTCGTTTCCCAAAAATTACGTCTCTCCATCACCCCTCCCCGCGAGTTTCCGTTCTCATCCCCGCAAGGAACGAAGAATCTCGGCTCAGCCCATGTTTGAGCACGATTTCCGATAGCGATTATCCGATCCTCGAAATTCTCGTCCTGGATGACCACTCAACCGATGGAACAGCCCAACTCGTACATCAAATGGCCAAAGGTGATTCCCGAATTCGTCTACTCTCCGGCAAGCCTCTGCCCGAGGGATGGGTCGGAAAACCCTGGGCTTGCCATCAGCTTTCGCAGGAAGCCAAGGGCGACTACCTCCTCTTTGTGGATGCCGATACCCGCTTCTCCGACATCACCGTTGCCCATGCCGTCAACCTAGCCCATCACGAGAAGGCCGACCTGATCTCCTTATGGCCCTATCTGGAATCTCTCACATGGAGCGAAAAACTTGTCATCCCCTTCGTCCACCTCTTTATCCTCTTTTACCTACCGCACTGGGCCAAAGGATCCCTGCGATGTTTTGGAGCCGCGAACGGCCAGTTCGTCCTGTTTCGCCGAGATGCCTACGAAAAGATCAAAGGCCATGAATCGGTCCGAAACCATATGGTCGAGGATATCGCCATCGCCCGTAACATGCGTGCGGCCGGATTCAAGGTCCTGAACCTCGACGGCACCAACCCGGGTCACAGGAATGCCCTTGTCGAATGCAGGATGTACACCCGCTTCTCCGAAGTTTGGGAAGGTTTCACGAAAAATCTCTATCCCAGTTTTGACGGAAACTTTTTCGCCTTTTTCTTTTTTCAGACTCTCCAAATTATTTTATTTCTCCTTCCCTTCGCTCTTCTCGCGACTCCTTCAAGCAGGGCAATTGTTTGGACCGAAATCGGCATTATTTTCGCTCTCCGTTTTTCGTTAGCGAAACGCTTCCGCCAAAGTTATCTGGGAGCTCTCTTTCACCCCCTCGGACAACTTCTGGTCCTAGCCATATCTTTTAATTCATGGCTTCAGGCTCTTCGTGGGCGACTTCCTTGGAAAGGACGCCACTACGCTCACACCTAGTGTCTTTCTCTCGCCCAACTTTTTTGATATTCTCTAAATATGCCCCATCTCTCTCTTCTCGGTCGCAAAGTCTCCGTACCAGCGAACCCTTCCCTTGCCCGACTGGAAACCTTCCCCAATCCAAAACCGGGTCGCCCCTTCGAAATCACCTTTTCTACTTCTGAATTCACATCCCTCTGCCCCGTCACCGGCCAACCCGACTTCGCCACCATCACGATTCGCTACACCCCGAAAAAGAAGTGCGTGGAAAGTAAATCCCTGAAACTTTATCTACACTCTTTCAGAAATACTGGATCCTTTGCTGAGGCGGTCACCAACCGGATCCTGGATGACCTCGTTCGAGCTATCTCTCCTGCTCATGCCGTCGTGACGGGGGAATTCGCCGCCCGAGGGGGCGTGGCCCTCAAGGTTTCTGCCTCGTTCGGAAAATCCCGTTAGTTAACTGCTCGTCTTCACGACGAACATCTTCTCCGCAGTCATGTCCTTCATGCTTTGGGGAATCCCCCCCATTCCCAAACCTGATTCCATCCGCCCCCCGAATGGCATCCAATCCACGCGAAAGGCCGTGTGGTCGTTCACCATCACCGCCGTCGCCTGAAGATTCCGGACATAGTAGAAAGCTTGGTCGATATTCTTTGTGAAAACCGCCGCCTGAAAACAAACAGGCAAAGAGTTTGCCCGCCTCACCGCCTCTTCAGGTTTTTTATAGCTGTAAACACAGACAACCGGACCAAACACTTCTTCCCTTGAAACCTTCGCATCCTCCGGTGGGTTCCAGAGCACCGTAGGAGCGTAGCAACTATCCGAGATCTTTTTTCCTCCACACAAGAGTTTGGCTCCCTTTTTAACCGCCTCATCCACCCAATCTGATACCCGCTGACATTCCGAGTGGCTAATCAAGGGCCCAACTTCAGTTTTGGGATTCGCAGGATCACCCACCACCAACTTCCCAGCCTTGAGAGCCATTTCCTCTGCCAGCTTCTTGGCCAGGGATTCATGGGCATAAACCCGCTGAACCGAAACGCAAACTTGCCCCGCATGATAAAATCCCGCTTTCACCAAAAGAGGAACTGCTTCTTCCAGATTTGCATCCGCCTCCACAACGACAGGAGCAACACCCCCATGTTCCAAAGCACACCCTGCCCCTGCGGCCAACTTACTCCGCAACCCCCAACCCACCTTTGCCGATCCAATAAAACTCAGGAAACTAACCCGTGAATCCGTCGCTAATACTTCCGCATCGCCATTCGAGCAGAACACAGCCTGACACCACTCCCTGGGTAGTCCCGCCTGATACAAAAGCTCCATTAGGCTAAAACAGGAAAGTGGAGTCTTTGAGGCTGGTTTGATGATGACCGGACATCCCGAGGCGATTGCCGGAATGACCTGGTGAATGATCAGGTTGATCGGATGATTAAAGGCACTGATTGCAGATGCCACGCCGAGTGGCTCACGAAAGGTGTAGGCCATTCTCCCCATCGAAGCCTCATTTAATCCCATCGGAATCTCCCGACCTAGCAGCTGCGGAATCGTACGGATCGCGACCCGGACTCCATCGATCGCCCGCAGAAGCTCTACTTTTGTGTCGAGAAGTGGCTTTCCGCCCTCTGCCACGGCCTGTTGGATCAGTTTCTCCTGATTTGTTTCAAGCAGCTTCCCAAACTTTTCCAGAATCTCAACGCGCTGGGGAATGGTGAGCCATTTTGAACGATCTGCAAAAACTGCACTCGCCCGTTCAAGCGCCTCTTCTACCTGTTTTCGATCATGAATCGAAACCTCTCCTACCTTCCTCCCGTCGAAGGGACTTCGAACTTCAATCGTTTTCACAGATTGATGCAGGCGCCGGGCTGCATCACCTCGACTTGATATCCGTGCTTACCTGCTTCACGAACAAACACTCCAGGATCCACCTGAATCGCTTCAAAAGTGTTATAGTGCATCGGCACCGTAAGTTTCGGCTTCAACATCCGGACCGCTTCCGCTGCGTCCTCCGCACCCATTGTGAAATGATCACCGATCGGCAACATCGCGAGATCGATCTGTTTTCGCTCCCCCAGAAGTTGCATATCCATGGTCAGGGCCGTGTCCCCAGCAAAGTAGATCGTTTTTCCCTCAATCCGAAACAGGAAACCTACGGGTGAGCCCAGCATCACCGGACCGCTTGGTCCCTCCACAGACGAAGTGTGATGAGCAATCGTCAACTGAACCCTGCCGAAGGAGAAATCTTTTCCTCCACCACACCCAAGCGGCTCGACCTTAACCCCTTGAGCTCCCGCATGCAGAGCCAGCTCATAAACCGCTATCAGAGTCGCTCCCGTCCGTTTCCCAATCGCAACTGCGTCCCCGTAGTGATCCGCATGAGCATGACTCACCAAAATAAAATCACACTCAACGTCTTCCGCCTTGGCCGCAGCTTTAGGATTCCCTGTCAAAAAAGGGTCGATCAAAATCTTGGCCTTTGGGGTCGTGATTAAGAAACAAGAGTGACCCAAATACTTAACGGAAACGATCGAAGTCATATTTTCATTCTCCTCAATTGTCTCCGGGTAAACAAGCACGCCTTAAAGCCTAAAACGCCTTCACCTGCACCAATGTTTCAGCCAATCTGATTCCATGCGTATTCCGATTGACCTTCCGGCTTGGAAAGCTCTTGCAAGCCATGCCCCAACAATTCCACCCATGCGTGAACTCTTTGCTAAAGATCCTAATCGCGCCTCCACCCTATCCCATCGCTGGAACGATCTCTTCATCGATTACTCCAAAAACCGCGTCACCCCAGAGACCCTCAAACTCCTTCGCCAGCTTCTCAAAGAGGCCAAAGTTGAAGAACTCCGAGATCGAATGTTTCGCGGGGATAAGATCAATCTAACTGAAAATCGTGCCGTCCTTCATATCGCTCTCCGTCGCCCTGCCAATCAACCCCTGATCGTCGAGGGTAAAGACCTGATGCCTGAGGTGGAGGCCACCCGACAACATATGAAGGACTTTTCCGAACAAGTCCGGTCCGGATCGTGGAAAGGATACAAGGGCCAACCTATTTCCGACATCGTGAACATCGGTATTGGAGGTTCTGACCTCGGGCCCGTCATGGTCACGGAAGCCCTCAAGCCCTTTGCTCGCCGAGATCTGAAGATGCACTTTGTCTCCAATATCGACTCCACCCAGCTGGTCGAAGTCCTTCGGGTCTGCAAACCCTCCACCACCCTCTTTCTTGTTGCCTCAAAGACTTTCACGACCCAAGAGACCTTGACCAACGCTCACTCTGCGCGTTCTTGGTTTATGAAGGAGGCGAATGACGAGAAACACATCGCAAAACATTTCGTTGCGCTTTCCACGAACGAGACCGCTGTAAAGAAATTCGGCATCGATCCCGCAAACATGTTTCCCTTCTGGGATTGGGTGGGCGGACGATACTCCCTATGGTCGGCCATTGGACTCAGTATTGCCCTATCCATCGGTTACGATCGCTTTACAGAGTTCCTCGAGGGTGCGCATGCCATGGATGAGCATTTCCTCAAGACTCCTGTTGAACAGAACCTGCCCATGACCCTTGCCTTGCTCGGGATTTTGTACAACAACTTTCACGACGCCCAGACTCACGCCATCCTGCCTTACGATCAGTATCTCCACCGCTTCCCCGCGTACTTCCAGCAGGGCGATATGGAAAGCAACGGCAAGGGTGTGGATCGTGACGGCAAACCAGTCACTTGGAGCACTGGGCCAGTCATTTGGGGAGAGCCTGGCACCAACGGCCAGCACGCCTTCTACCAACTGATCCACCAGGGCACCAAACTGATCCCCTGCGATTTTCTAGCCTCGGCCGAAACTTTCAATCCGATGGGGTCTCATCACGACATTCTCTTGGCCAACTTCTTTGCGCAGACGGAAGCTCTTATGAAGGGGAAGACCGAGGCAGAAGCCCGTGCCGAGCTCACCCAAGAAGGACTGAAAGGCGAACCCCTGGAAAAACTCATCCCCCACAAGGTCTTCACAGGCAATCGACCGACAAATTCGATTCTAGCCCAACGATTCGACCCCAAAACCCTTGGCAGTCTGATCGCCCTTTACGAGCATAAGATCTTCGTTCAAGGAGCCATCTGGAATATCAACCCATACGATCAGATGGGCGTCGAATTAGGCAAACAGCTCGCCAAGAAGATCGAGCCTGAGTTGACAGCCTCTGGTCCAATCAACTCACACGATTCGTCGACGAACCAGCTAATCAACGAGTATAAAAAGCGAACCAACCGCATTTAAACTCTGTTCACACTAAATATATGAAACGTAGCCTCCTCCTAATCCTTATTGTTGGGAGCGTCCTTTCCACCTCTTTCGCCTGCACACGGATTCTTTGGAATAACAACCAATTCGGAGTTCTCGCGGCACGTTCCATGGATTGGCCGGAGAGCACCGAACCCGTGCTTTGGTTCCTCCCCCGTGCGATGAAACGGGACGGATCCAAATGCGGAACGGAAACAGTGGTGAAGGAGAATCCCCTGCGCTGGACTTCAAAATATGCCAGCTTGGTGACTTCGATCTACGGGGTCGGGTCCGCAGATGGAATGAACGAGAAAGGATTAGGCGGACACTTGCTCTATTTGGCAAAAACCGAATTTGGAACACGAGACCCCAAGAAGAAGGGCGTTTCCGCCATTCTATGGCTTCAGTACGTTCTGGATCAGGCTTCCACAGTCCAGGAGGCACTGGATCTTCTCAAGAGGGTTCAACCCGTAATGATTCAAGCCCACGGGCACGACGCCACGGTTCACTTATCCCTGGAAGACCGTAGCGGGGACTCTGCGATTATTGAATATTTGGATGGCAAACCGAAGATTCACCACGGACGCCAATATACGATCATGACCAACGACCCGCCCTACCATGACCAGTTGGATCTACTCTCCAAGATGGACTTCTCTCAACCAGGGCAGGACACGCCCGTCCCAGGAAACATCTCCCCGCAGGATCGTTTCCAGAGAGCCACCTATTTTTCACGCTTTTTTCCAAATCCCGAAAATATGCAGCAGGCTTTTGCCACTATCTTGGCTGCAATTCGCAGCGTCTCCGTTCCCTTTGGAACTCCGTACAATAAACTAGGTGACGGATTTCCTGTTTATAATACCGAGTACCGCACGGTGTGTGACCTGAGTCACGGGTTCTACGGATTTGAGCTCACCACAACTCCGAACTTCTTTTGGGTGGAGTTTGATGACTTCCCGCCAGATAAGACCCACTCCCCCATGTCTTTAAATCCGGGAAGCCTGGATCTTGCCGGAGATGTGTCGAATCAGTTTACGCCCGCCCAACCACCATTCTAAGGATCAACCGCCAACCGGGTGCCAAGTGGTCTTGATCTCCACTGTGTCTAATATTCGGTAAGGGTCCTCGTCGCATTTGACCCCCTGATCCCTCGGGAAATATCTCTTTAAGTTTAGGGCACAGGCCTCGCGAGTGGCCGTGTGTTCCTTCTCGTCGCCTCCCTGTACGACCAAAGCGTTTACATCCATGTGACTGGACATCTGCCCGACTAGCTCCTCCCTAAGGCCACAAAGAAGATTGATGACTCCATGAGGAATATCCGAAGTCGCCAATACTTCCCCCAACTCCATCGCTGCGACCGCGGAACGACCCGTCGAGAGCGTAATCACGGTATTACCTCCAACGACAATCGGAGCGATTCCAGAAACCAAATCAAGGAGAGGTCTTTTCTCACCAGCAACATACGCCACAACCCCCATTGGCTCAGTAACAGAAAAATTGAAATGAGGAGAGGATACTGGATTCACAGATCCAAAGATCTGCAAATACTTGTCCGACCAACCCGCGTAATATACGAGCAGATCAACCGCTGCGGATACCTCCGCCTTCGCGGCGGCTGAAGAAAGCCCAATCGACTGTAAAACCTCACGGAAACCAGACGCCCGCCCCTCCAGCATCTCTGCCGCCCGATAGAGGATCTGACCTTTCAAATAGGCAGATGTACCGGCCCAGCCGTCAGCCGCTTTTCGAGCCGCCACTACAGCATTCCGAAAATCTTTTCGCGAAGCACGACACACATGCCCCAACCATTTGCCACCTGGTGCCTCCACATCCAAGGCCCGACCAGACTCCGACCGGACAAAAGCTCCGCCAATGAGCATTTTGTACGTCTTGCGCACGTCCAAGCGTCCGTTGTTTGCGCTGGTTCCGTTACGACTCATGACAGCTCAACATACGGACGCAATCCGTGCCGTCCCCCTTCACGCCCATATCCACTTTCTTTATACCCACCAAACGGGGATGCAGGATCAAACTTGTTAAATGTGTTCGCCCATATCACACCCGCCCTAATTCCACGTGTAACCTTAAAGATTTTAGCACCTTTATCGGTCCAAACACCTCCCGAAAGGCCGTACGGCGTATTGTTCGCCTTTTCCAAGGCCTCATTCAGGGTTCGGAAGCTCTGGATCGCCAGTACTGGGCCAAAAATCTCCTCCTGAACAATTCGGTGAGACTGGGCTACTTTTGTGAAAAAGCTGGGGCGAATGAAATATCCCTTATCAGGAATCGGGCAGTTCGTTTGAAATAGTTCCGCTCCCTCTTCCTGCCCTACTTTGAGGTAATCCTGAATCCGATCGCACTGGGCCTTGGAATTAATCGCTCCGATGTCGGTGTTCTTATCCAGAGGGTCTCCGACAATCAGATGTGCCATCCGCGCCTTTAGTTTGGCTACCACCTCTTTTTCCACGCTTTCCTGAACCAAAAGCCTCGAACCCGCGCAGCACACGTGGCCTTGGTTGAAGAAGATTCCGTTCACAATCCCCTCCACCGCTTGGTCAATCGCGGCATCTTCAAAAATAATATTCGCCGCTTTACCCCCCAGTTCGAGAGTCAGCTTCGTGGATCGCGCAGCGAGAGACTTCTGGATCGCTTTCCCGACTTCCGTTGAACCCGTAAATGCAATCTTATCCAGCCCTGAGTGATTCACTAAAGCAGCGCCTGTCACCCCGGCTCCTGTAATACAATTGAAAACCCCTTCGGGTAGCCCAGCTTCTTGACAGATTTCAGCAAAAAGCAGTGCGGTGAGAGGTGTAGTTTCTGCTGGCTTCAACACGACCGTATTTCCACAAGCTAAAGCTGGGGCAGCTTTCCAAGCGACCATCAGTAAAGGAAAGTTCCAAGGAATGATCTGTCCAGCTACCCCGATCGGTCGGACCGCCTTTCCGGGAAAAGCATATGGCAACTTGTCCGCCCAACCCGCGTGATAGAAGAAGTGCGCAGCAGCCAGAGGAACATCCACATCGCGTGATTCCCGAATCGGTTTTCCCCCGTCCATCGACTCCACCACCGCCAACTCACGTGCCCTCTCCTGGATGATTCGTGCAATCCGATATAAATATTTGCATCGCTCCCGACCTGACATCTTACGCCAGATCTTTTCATACGCAGTCCGAGCGGCACGAACCGCTTTATCCACATCCTTTTCCCCCGCGTCTGCCACATGAGCCAAAACCTTTTCAGTCGCAGGGTTGATCGTGGCAAAACGCTTTCCAGAAGCCGCAGGAACGAACTTTCCACCAATAAAGAGACCGTACTGATCCTTTAGCTTGAAGTGGTCCGAGCTCTCAGGCGAAGGGGCATAGCTCCAATTGGAACCTTTTGTGGGATTCTTTGTTTCAGTCATTGGAAAAGTAGTCCTGTCCTTGATACACCCCAGTCCGCTCTTTTTCCAGTTGCATCAGCATGTCATTGGGAAGTTTGCTAGCCCCAATCCGAAAGAGATCGGGCGTTAACCAAGCAGGCCCGAGGATTTCGCGGACCATAATCAGCAAATTCAGGGCAGCTTTGGAATTGGCAATGCCCCCCGCTGGCTTCATTCCGATCCTTTTTCTCGTCTTTCGATAGTAGTCATCAATGGCCTGCAACATCACCAAAACTACCTCTGGTGTAGCTGCAGGCTGGATTTTTCCCGTGCTTGTTTTGATGAAATCAGCTCCTGCTTGCATGGCGATATCACTTGCGAGTCGAACCCGATCCAAAGTTCCAAGCTCTCCCGTCTCTAAAATAACTTTCAAATGCGCTTTCCCGCATGCGTCTTTGACCTGGCGAATCTCATCCGCGACGCGCTCATACTCCCCGCGAAGAAAATCCCCACGGGAGATTACCATATCAATCTCGTGCGCCCCCTCCCCCACAGCGAATCGCGTGTCCTCCAGCTTCACGTCTAAAGGATTCATTCCACTGGGAAATGCAGTGGCAACCGCCGCTACCTGTATCGGAGTTCCCTGAAGGGATTCCCGGGCAATACGCACCATCGTCGGATAAACGCAAACCGCTGCAACCATCGGCAAATCATCTCTTCCCGAATGCAAGTGAATCGCCTTCGTGCAGAGTTGGCGGACTTTACCAGGGGTGTCGGCACCCTCAAGGGTGGTTAGATCGACCATGGAGAGAGCCAGCTTAAGACCCTCGATCTTCGAAGATTTTTTTATACTCCTCGTTGCCAAACGAACGACTCGCTCACGAATTCCCACTTCATCAACGGGATGAGGCCGTAGATCTAATGGCACAGGCAAAGTCGCACTCAAGCTCATATTCCCCTTACTTAAGGGATTTCGATTATCCCGCTAAGAGGGGTTGGGGTCAAACCGTTGCCGTGCCGTTTGAATCAGCGAAAATCGCTTTGAGCTCATCTTTCGAGCTGCGCCCCAACCAACGCGTGAGAGTTTCGGACCCACTCTTCTTGGATTGATAGGCACGCAAAACCTTGTCGATGTATTGATGCACTTCTTCATAGGGAACCTTGGGCTGGATAAGCACATTGAAGCGGGCATCCGCACCCGTTTTTCCACCTAGGAACATATCAAAACACTCCTTCTTCACTCCATCCACCGTTCGTGTAGCTCCACGAAAACCGATGTCCGCAATCTGATGCTGTCCGCAGGAACTTGGACAACCACTAAAGTGCACCCGAACCTGATCTTTGTAGTACGAGCACAACTGCTCAAGCTCACCCACCATGCGAATCATGCGATTCTTTGTTTCCCCGACCGCTAAATTGCAAAACTCAATCCCTGTGCAAGAGACGCAACCCTTGCGGAAATTACTTGGCTCAACAACAAGTCCTGAGGCCACTAACTCCTTCTTCAGAGCGTCCACATTTTTCTCAGGGACATTGACGATAATTAAATTCTGCTTGTTCGTCCCTCGAATCCCAACCTTCCCTTTTTCTCCGTATTTTTCAGAGAGATCTGCAATGATCTTCATCTGAGACCCGGTCAGTCTTCCTCCTGCCAAGCAGATGCCGACCCAGTAAAACCCTTTTTGAATCTGCGCATGGACACCCACGTGATCCGACTCCGGGTTCTCAGGAAAAACGAACTCCGAGTGACGCTCGAACTTCCTATTGGCAACCCGCTCAACCTCGGAAATAAACTTCTCTGCACCCCAATCCGCCATCAAGAATTTGAGCCGCGCTCTGGCTCGTTTGTCACGAAATCCATGATCCCGATAAATAACCGAAGTGTAGTGCACCATCGGGAGAATATCTTCAGGCTTTAGAAACACAGGAAGGGTTTGAGCCAAGTGGGGAGCAGAGGAAAGACCTCCACCCACTTTGATTCCATACCCCTTCTCCTTGCCCCTCTCCAAGCCAAAGACCCCCACGCAGTTGATGTCGGGCTGGGTGCACATGATCCGACACCCCGAAATGGAGATTTTGTACTTCCGTGGCAGATTCGAAAACTCATTGTTCTTCATGAGATGAGCATCCACGGCACGAAGTTCTTCCGATGCGTCTAAAATTGCGTCAGGGTCTATTCCCGCTACGGGACAGCCCACGACATTTCTTGCAATATCACCACAAGCTCCTTTGCAAGTGATCCCGACCGACTCCAACCTTTTGAAGATTTCAGGAAACTGCTCGATTCGCAACCAGTGCAACTGAATCGTCTGTCGAGTCGTTACATCTCCAAACCCGTGAGCAAATTTGTCTGTTAAGGCCGCAATCTCCTGAAGCTGTGCAGGGTTTAACTGACCGCCAGGAATTCTCGTCCTAAGCATGAAGTAGCCATCTTCTTTTGGCTTCTGCTGGTACACGCCGTACCACTTGAACCGCATAAAGTCATCTGCCTCAATGGATTGAAATCCAGACTTAACGTACCTAGGAAGGTCATTGATTACATCAAGACCATCCTTCGCCAACTTGATCTGTTCCTCCTTGGTTTCCCCAGGAGTGAAGTTGCGAGGCGTGGAGAGCGTTGTGACCATGGCTTAAACTACTTAAATCTTAAACTGATACAAGAGTCGGGCTTACAGTTTTGTGTCATTGACGAAAACCACTCCTTGCCTTGAAAAAACACCAATTCCAACACGTAACCCAGGGCGAATGTCCCGAGTTGATATCGACATAACTTTCAACCTTCCCTCCCCTTCCTCGCGGCTTCGAAACGAGATTCGGCTACCCCGGGAGGTGGCAATAACTGCAAACTCCTTCGAAAAATCAATCTCGAGGGGATGTTTTTCCAGTCCGAACTCTGAGCAAGCCTTCACATACTCATCCCGATTTCGAATCATAACCAGAGGAGCACTCTTATCCACTCCCGGTTCAGCATCGCCTAACCACTCTCGTAGCACACTGACCTCCTTAGGAACGTTTGTAGAGGTGTCCCCACACAACCCAACCGAGGAGATGCTCAAATAAAGGAGTAATAAACAGAGACGCACGTATTAGCTGGGTATGGAGGGAGCTGATTGCGTTGAGGACTCCAACTGGACTCCCAAATCCCCTATTTTTGCCCAGCTCATTCCAGTGAAAGCAGGCACCTCCATCGACATCGCTTTCCACACATCCTCGACCGAGTGAAGGGAGTTGCCGCCCGTACAAGCCTCTCGAAGGTCCCGCAAGATCATCCAATCCTCCCTAGCCTCCCCTGGTGCAGACACTGCCCTCGTCATTCGTTGAAGCCGCCCATGAACATTCACCATTGAACCTGTCTTCTCTGCCGAGGCAGCAGCAGGGAGAACAACATGAGCCGCCCGTGTTGTTTCGTTTTGTAATATTCCGGATACAATAAGTACCTCCAATTTCGCTAAAGCACTTGCGGAAATTCCCGCTGGGATCACATTTTCGCCACCCAAAACAAAAAGGCCTCGAATTTTGCCCGAAATAATCTCTTCCCCCCAACTGCTAAACTTTCTCCCCCCGGACGACAGCCCCAAAAGTTCCGCCCCACGACTATTCGGATTCCCATCCCCACTTCGAAGAAAGGAATCAGCCTGTCCTAGGTTCTGAACCCCATCCACTCGTGTCACCCCCAGCTCGGCCAGCAAGCGTTTGAGTACAAAAAGCTCTTCATTGGTCAGGCGAGCCGATGCAACCACAGCCATCTCCTCTGGCTTCACTTTTTTAAGACCCTCGGCTGCTCTCTGAATCGCATCCGCCCAAGTCCCTGGGAACTGCTGACCCGCAGCTTGAAGAAGAGGACGGGTCAAACGATCCTTCGAATCTAAATAGTGAAAGTTCAATCTTCCAAAATCACACATCCAGTGAGAATTGACTGCCTCATTCTCACGCGGAGTGAGTCGATGCACCTTCCCCTCGCGCGAGCCCACCGTGATATTACAGCCTGTCCCACAGCTGGTGCACAAACTCTTGGACTCTTTAAGAAACCAGACTCTCATCTGAAAACGAAAATCTTTGCTCGTCAAAGCTCCCACAGGACAGATATCCACCGTGTTAAGTGAATAGGGATGATCAAACCTCTTTCCAGGGTAAGCCGTAAGCGTGCTGTGACTCCCCCGGTTTACAAACCCAAGCACATCCTCCTTGCCCACCTCACTCGAAAAACGAATACAGCGAGAGCATAAAATACACCGTTCGTCGTCCAGCACGATCCGTTCTCCTAAGTCCACGTTTTTAGGCTTCTTTACCTTGTTTTCCAAGAAACGACTCTCCCCTGTCCCGTACTCCACTGAGTACTCCTGCAACTTACACTCCCCGGCCTGATCACAGATCGTACAATCCAAAGGATGATTAATCAGAAGAAACTCCATCACCCCGTTTCGGCAATCTTTCACAAGGGCTGAGTCCGTTCGAATACCCATTCCAGGAGTCACTCCTGTCGCACACCCGATTTGGGGTCTGGGCATCCAAGCAATCTCAGGCTTTCCGTCTGGACCCAAAATCGGTTTACGGTCAGGCCCCATCTTGGGTGTTCCCATCTCAAAGAGACACATCCGACAGTTTCCAACCACAGACAACTTGGGATGGTAACAGTAGTGCGGGATAAACTTTTTAGACCTGTGCGCAACCTCGACCACGTTCAATCCGCGGGGCATCTGCATCCAGACTCCGTCAACCTGAACATCGATCAAATCCTTCTCGTCCTTGGCCACATCGTGATTCCAGGGATTCATTGAATGGGTGGAGCAACAACTCATAGGTTTCTCAATGGGTTAAAGAGATTGTATCTCTTTTTGCTGCAGTTCCATTCCTACGAATGCGCAGTTGAATCTCCTCCTTGAACTTGCCGATAAAGCTTTGCACGGGCCAAGCCGCTGCTTCGCCAAATGCACAGATGGTGCGGCCCGCAATCCGGTCTGCCACATCCTTCAAGAGACCCGGATCGCTATCCCTTCCATGACCTTCCGCGATCCGCGCCAGAATCTTTTTCAACCACAACACCCCTTCTCGGCAAGGGGTGCACTGTCCGCACGACTCGTGAGCATAGAAGGTAGAAATATTTGCCAAGCACTCCACCATGTCCCGAGTATCATCCATCACAATCACTCCACCTGACCCCGCCATACTTCCAGCTGCTGCCAGGCTATCAAAATCCATCCGTAGATCCTCGAGTTTTACCTCACGGTCGACCATGTTCCCCTGCGCATCCTTCTCTTTGACTTTGAACACTTCTCCAGCCCGTAAAACCTTTGCCGAGGATCCACCAGGGATAACTGCTTTGAGCCTTCTCCCATTCCGAATTCCGCCGCACACGCCATAGATTAACTGCCCTAAGGTAATGCCCCCACAGGGAAACTCGTAATATCCGGGTTTGACGACATCCCCACTTACGCACAGCAAACGCGTTCCCGTGTTATTCGGTCGACCAATCTTTGCATATGCATCTCCGCCCATTTCGACGATGTGTTTCACATTACACAAAGTCTCGACGTTATTGACGATCGTAGGACTCATATAGAGACCCAACACTGCGGGAAAGTAGGGAGGCTTGATCCGGGGATAAGCTCTCTTTCCCTCCAAAGATTCGATTAATCCTGTCTCCTCGCCGCAAATGTAAGCCCCCGCTCCACGATGGACATAGATCTCCAAATCATAGCCGCTTTTTAAGATATTCTTTCCCAAGAAACCTGCCGACTTCGCCTCCTGAATCGCTTTCTCGAGAACTTTATGACCGAAGGTGAATTCACACCGAATATACAGATAAGCCAGCTTCACCCCGTTTGCAAAACAGCTAAGGATCATTCCCTCAAGCAGTTGATGCGGGTCTTTATAGATAATCTGGCGATCCTTAAAAGTTCCTGGTTCCGACTCATCCGCATTGCAGATCAGATAAATTGGTTTTGTTGCTTTTGACGGATCAATAAAACTCCACTTGGTGCCTGTCGGAAAACCCGCGCCCCCTCTTCCACGTAACTGGCTCTTTTTTACTTCATCACGAATCGCAGAAGGGCCCATCGCAAGGCCTTTTTTCAACATCTCATACCCGCCGTGCTTCAAATAACACTCCATGTCCCGAGTGTATCCAGGTGCATCGATGTGCTTAAAAATCAGACGCTGCTCAGAAATGGCCATATTTTTCCCTATTTACATCCCGCTACAAGTTCGGAGGCCTTTTTTTCATCCACTTTTTCATAAAACTCATCGTTCCTAAGAATGACGGGAGCGGTACCACATGACGCAAGACACTCGGAATACTCCAAAGAAAATCTGCCATCCTCACTCACCATCGCTCCCTCATGCCCATCCGCTTTCAGATTCATCAATTTCTGTAATGCGGCAAAAGTCTTTCCCGCACCCCCCAAAGCACAAGGAAGGGTTCGGCACACCCGAAAGTGGAATTTTCCATACGGTCTCTGACGGAACCAAGGATAAAAGGTAACCAGCTCAAGCACCTGAATTTCCTGAAGAGATAATCTTTTCGCAATCCACTCCACCCCACGAGGCCCGATGTATCCGAAGGTTTCCTGCCAAAGGTGAAGGAGAGGAAGAACCGCACTCCTCTTTGAGACTGGGTAGCGAGATACTAGCTCGTCCGCCTGCTTTTCCATCTCAGATGAAATCTCGCCCTTTTCAGGAGAGGCACAATTCCCCGTCCCCGCACGCAAGGGAGTGCTCATCGATCACACTCCCCCATCACAAAATCAAAACTTCCCAAGATCGCAGGTACATCACTTACCGTATGGCCCGGCAAAAGATGATTCAAGATACTCAAGTTACAGAAGGACGGAGCACGGATTTTGAGACGGTGGGGCACACCACCTCCTCGGCTATTCAGATAAAAGCCCAGCTCCCCTTTTGGATTCTCCGCTCCGAAATAAATCTCCCCTACCGGCGCATCTGGGCCCTGTGTCACCACCAAGAACTGGTGGATCAATTCCTCCATCTTGGTAAGGACCTTGTCCTTAGGGGGTAGAACATTCTTTGAGTCGTGAACCTGCCACGCTCCCCCAGGCATTTTGGCCACTGCTTGTCGGAGAATGAGCACGCTTTGCCGCATCTCCTCCATCCTTACGGCGAAACGATCGTAACAATCCCCTGTCGAGCCAACAGGGACTTCGAAGTCATACGTCTCGTAATCAAGATAGGGAAACGCTCTACGCACATCATACGCGTTGCCTGACCCACGAAGATTGGGTCCCGTAAGACCATAATCCAGAGCCACATCATCGGGAATAATCCCTAAGTCCTTGGTCCGATCCACAAAGATTCGATTCCGATTCAGCATTGAGCCAAATTCATCTAAACGACCTGGAAATTGCGCGCAAAATTCGGTCACGCCCTCAAGAAAACCTGGCGGAATGTCCCGAGTCTGCCCACCCACTCTCGTGAAGCTTGTGGTGAAGCGCGCTCCTGTGAGTAGTTCGATCAAGTTGTAGATCTTTTCCCTTTCAGTAAAGGTGTAGAGAAACATCGTCATCGCCCCTACATCCATCGCAAAGGCCCCTAACCCGAGAAGATGCGCCGAAATGCGTGCAAGCTCACAACAGATAACTCGAGTCACCTTGGCTCGAGGAGGTAGTTCGAATCCCATCAACTTTTCGACGGCACATGCGTAGGCCACGTTGTTAGCCAACGGAGCCATATAATCCAATCGGTCGGTGTAGGGCACGAACTGGTTCCATGTCATATTTTCGGCAATCTTCTCATCCCCACGATGAAGATAACCAATATCTGTATCGGCTTTGGTAATCACCTCTCCGTCCAACTCTAAAACCAATCTCAATACCCCGTGAGTGCTGGGATGCGAGGGGCCAATATTGAGAATCAATTTCTCACCCACATCCTCCATTTCAGCGGTTCGAGTCGCAGCATCTCCAAATTCAAGTGTGGTCGCACTCACAGATTCCTCTCCTCCGCTGGGTGCGCCCGAGGCTCGCGATCCTGAGTCAGGGAAGCCGAGTTTGTGACGAAGGGTCCCCCTTCCAAGGGAGCTTTTGCGGTAAAGGCGATATCCGGCATCTCGGTAGATAAACCTGCCAAGGGGAAATCTTTTCTTAAGGGATGATGCGGATAGCCCTCCCACATCAGAATTCGCCGAAGATCTGTATGTCCGGCAAAGCGAACTCCCACCATGTCCCACGCCTCTCTCTCATGCCACTCGGCTGTTTTCCAAATATGCGAAACCGTTGGAACTGAGTCCCCCTCTGAAACTCGGGTTTTAATCCGAAGATGCTTTTTGCGTTGGATATCACATAACTCGTACACCACCTCGAAACGGGGATCCTCGCCATGATGATCCACTGCCGTGAGATCGACGAGGTAGGTAAATCCCTTGGCCTTGAGCGCCGCCAGCTGCTCTTGGATTTTACTCTTCTCTACAGACCAAGAGGTTTCCCCGCGAAAATCGGGTAGCTTTTCAGTCCCAGGGAGAAAACCCTCGGTTGCGGATTCCAAACTTGCGCTCATGCCACTTGCTTTTGTCCCAACACAACTCCTCGACTATGAGCAATCTTGTCTTGAAGTTTCATCAATCCCTCAAGAACTGCTTCAGGTCGTGGAGGACATCCCGAAATATAAACATCCACAGGAATGAGGTGATCGATTCCTTGTAGGACCGCATAGCTCCGGTACATCCCACCCGTGCTTGCGCAAGCTCCCATGGCAATGCACCACTTCGGCTCCGCCATCTGATCCCATACCCTTTTCGTCGCAAGAGCCATCTTGTAGGTCACCGTACCCGCCACGATCATGAGATCGGATTGGCGAGGGGAAAAGCGCATCACTTCCGCTCCAAATCGCGCAATATCAAAACGACTGGAAGCAGAGGCCATAAGCTCAATCGCGCAGCAAGCCAACCCCATCGGCATTGGCCAAAGTGAGTTTTTGCGCATCCAATTCACTGCAGCATCCAATGTGGTGAGGACAACATTGCCCTCAACCTTTGAGTTATAGCCAATTTCGCTGGTGCTCATCGACATAGGTGAAGTTAGTCACGGTTTTTCGCAGGGCAAGACCCGTAGGATAGGAATCAGTCCCGCTTGACCCTGCTATTAACTCTCTGCATCCAAGAGGGATGCCCTTTGCTGTTCTGGACATGGGAGCCCCCCCTCCTCCGTGGATCTTGGCCCCCTTTATTCTTTTATTAGGGGGGATAGCCATTGGGCCCCTGCTAGCACCCAAGATCTGGCATGATAGATATCACATATTTTCAGTCGGATTGGCTGCTGTGGTGGTCGTCTACTACCTCATTGGAAGAAGGCAAGCTGACCCCCTCATCCACGCCCTACAGGAGTTCATCAGCTTTATGGCCTTGATCGGATCTCTTTATGTGGTTACGGGAGGGATTCGTCTTGGAGTTTCGGGTGAGGCTACCCCAAGTCGTAACGTTGCCTTTTTGGCGTTAGGCTCAATTCTGGCAAATTTTCTTGGGACCACAGGGGCAGCCATGCTCTTAATCCGCCCTTGGATTCGAATGAACAAGTATCGGGTAACCGGATTTCATATAGTTTTTTTTATCTTCATTGTCGCGAATGTAGGCGGTTGCCTTACCCCAATCGGGGATCCCCCGCTTTTCCTGGGCTATCTACACGGTGTTCCTTTTTTTTGGACCCTGATTCATCTTTGGCCTGACTGGTTGATCGTCACAGGGCTGCTACTTACAGCCTTTTACATTTTTGATTTGCTTAACTTCCGCCGCGCACCAGAACCCGTTCGCCAAAAAGAGACAGCAGAAGAGACCTTTCGAATCGATGGAATCCGTAACTCCTGGTTTGTGGCCATCATCCTGGGTGCAGTTCTTCTCAGGGGTGCTGGCGTACCTTGGGGTATACCCGAAATCATTATGGCCGGAGCTGCGTGGATCTCGCATCGCCTTACTGACCCCGTCATTCGCCAGCAAAACGATTTTTCATTCGAACCCCTCAAAGAGGTCGCGTGGCTCTTCCTTGGCATTTTTGCAACCCTCGTTCCGATCATTCACGCTCTGACAGCCCACTCCAAAAGTTTTCTGCACCCCACCGATCTTCAACTCTATCTGCTCACGGGCTCTTTATCCGCCGTGCTGGACAATGCCCCTACCTACCTCACTTTCTTGACCCTCGCCCTTACTCTTCACGAACCTCAACTGCACCTCCTCGACCCCGCCGATGTAGCCCTGTTTGCAAACCAATGTCCAAAAACGTTGGCCGCGATCTCTCTTGGAGCAGTTTTTTTTGGTGCAGTCACCTACATTGGGAATGGCCCCAATCTTCTCGTGAAATCCATTGCAGACTCGTCAAAAATTAAAATGCCCACCTTTTTTGGCTATATTTTGAAGTATAGCATCCCAATTCTCATTCCCATCCTCTTCTTGGCGGGCTGGATTCTTTCCCGCTAGAGTTTCCCATGCCTTTTCCTCGCCAAGCCGGAATTTTACTTCACCCCACATCCCTTCCGGGTCTCTATGGGATGGGCGAAATCGGCCCCGAAGCTCATCGCTGGTTGGCCCACCTCAACACGATGGGCCAGAAAATTTGGCAGGTCCTTCCCCTCGGACCAACAGGATATGGGGATTCCCCTTATCAAACACTTTCCACCTTTGCTGGAAATACGATGCTCATCTCCTTCGATTCACTTCGGGATGAGGGCTTATTAAAGGATGAAGATCTACGCAATTTCCCCGTCTTTCCTGAAAACAGGGTCGAATACGGTCCCGTCCTTCTCGCACGGTCCGCGCTTTTACATAAAGTCGCACAATCTTTCGCACGACGCGCCTCCCCCTCTTTGAAGGCAGGATGGATGCAATTCTGCGAGGCGGAAAGCGATTGGTTGGAGGAGTACACCCTTTTCTCAGCGCTGAAGAAAGAGTACGGAGGCGGACCCTGGATTCTTTGGCCAGAACCCCTCCGAAACAGAGAATCTTTAGCACTCGATGCCGCGAGAAAGAAGCACGCCACAGAGATTAAGCACTCAAAGATTCTTCAGTTTCTTTTTTTCCATCAATGGGAATCCCTTCGGCAAGAGGCTGCCCGACGAGGAATCTCCATCGTCGGTGATATTCCAATCTTTGTTGCACACGACAGTGCAGATGTCTGGTGCCGGCCCGACCTCTTCTTCATGGAAAAAGATGGCCAGCCATCTGTCATTGCAGGTGTTCCCCCCGACTACTTCAGTCAAACAGGGCAACGCTGGGGAAACCCTCTCTACCGCTGGGAGATTCACGAAAAAGAGTCTTTTGCCTGGTGGATATCACGCTTGAAAAGTGCCCTAAAGCTTTACGACATTGTTCGAATCGACCATTTCAGAGGCTTTGAAGCGAACTGGGAGATTCCTGCCCATGAGAAGACCGCCATCCGAGGTCGCTGGATGCCAGGGCCCGGCCGGAAACTTTTCGATGCCTCTCGGCACGCATTGGGAGACCTCCCTATTTTAGCTGAGGACTTGGGGGTCATTACCAAGGAGGTCGATGTTTTGAGGGACTCCCTCGGTTTTCCTGGGATGAGAATTCTCCAATTTGCATTCGGGGACGACCCTAAAGCCGAGTCATTCCGACCCGAAAGTTATCCCGCCAACTGCGCAGTGTACACGGGGACACACGACAACGACACGACCGTGGGATGGTATCGAAGTGAACCTGGAAAAGACTCCACTCGTAACGCAGAGCAGATTGCAAAAGAGAATCACAACGCCCGAACTTACCTCTCTTCAGACGGATCCCAGATACACTGGGATATGATCTCCTTGGCTCTACGCTCCCCAGCAAATACGGCTGTCTATCCACTGCAAGATGTCTTGGGTTTAGGTTCGGAGGCCCGTATGAATGTTCCCGGACGAGAGGAGGGAAACTGGTCTTGGAGATTCCAATGGGAACAACTCACCCCAGAGATTGAACAACGCCTTCACAGACTGACCCAAGAAGCCAACCGCAACTGAATTTACTTAATCCAGCTTGAATCTCGAATCACGAATTGAAGTTTGCCTTTAAACAACCCCAATTCACCCAGAATTTTAACTTGGCTTCCCTTGGCCATAACACGGACGGCGTCCTTAAGATTCTTGTCAAAAGAGTGAAGCGAGTAAGGCTTACCATCTACATCGATTTCTAAAGGCCGAATCTTCGACAAAGTCCCCTCAACAACAAAGATTTCACCCATCGATTTCGCCAACTCTTCTGGCGTCGCATTTTTTAGCACTGAGGCATTTCGAAGTTTGGTGCGATCGATCTTTTCGAAACCGACTTTCACAGCCTCTCTTTGCGGGAAAGAGCTTTGGGGTAGAACTTTCCCACTTGATGAATCCCCGCTTTCCACCCGAAACGTTGCAATCACAGGAAAATGATCACTCGCGCCCCAACCCGGACCATAATTTGTCCATCGCCAAGGCAATCCCAAGGGTTCGCGGGAGTTCACACCAGGAACACGAACCTGATGAAAGCTACCAGGAACATAATCAACACCCTTCCCATCCCCCAGGCCACGAGTCACAAGAATCTGAATTAAAGTCCCCCACTCCCCGTTGTACTCATCCGAGAATCTTTGATCGGGGGTGAGATCGAACCAAAGATTATACAAATCAGGCTTCCCCTCGCCCTTGAACATGGCGGCGTCTCCTTGAGAACCTAAAACATCCTGAATCGCTGTTTTGGTCATAAAGGAGTACCTCTGGCCTTGGTTGTATTGAGTATTGAAGTCCCCCCCTATGACCACATCCGCTTTGGGATCCTCTTGCAGGATCTGATCGAGGCGATCTCGTACGGTTTTCGCATTTCCAAGGCGCGTATTCTCCATCGCTGGGTTGCCGGCTCCACTTTTCCAATGGTTCCCCATAACCGTGAATGTTGTATCTCCGACCTGAAGTTTCGCCTCAAGAATTCCTCGGGCAGAAGGTGTCTCCCATGTTTTTTTTGAAACAATCGGAAAACGGGTTAGCAGCCCATTCGTTATCGCATCTTGATGCTTTTGGGCCGCATCTGGAACCTCGCCGACTATGATCGTATATCCCTTCAGCCCCTCGTCCTCGAGAGCCTTCAACAACCAAATCTCGGCGGGCAGCCCCCTCAACTCATCATTCAGCTCGGACGAGAGCATTTTTTCATAAGTCGTCTCCGAATATTTTTTTAGGAACTCCGGAACATCTTTCACTGTGGATTCGGGGGTATGATCCACCTCCAGCTCGTTCAGAATCACCACATCAGGACCAACTCCATTTCCAATGCTCTTCATTACAGTTGCAATGGTCTTGAGTTTCCTCGCCAGTTTGCTCGGCCCATAACTATTGGCGTCTTCGGGTGCCTCAACATAATCATCATACGGAGCTACCCGATCCACATCGGCAAGATTCTCCACGTTGTAGACCATCACAGTAAAATCCTTGGCTGGCTCTGCTCGCAAACATGGGGCTCCAAGGAAACCGATCGCAAAACAGAACAGAGAGACATGCTTCATAAATCGTTACCCTACTCGATATTATTCATATTTAAACTCTAACTTGGGCAACTTGACGCCCACATGGATCTCGTTAAAATATTGAAGCTGTGAGACTTAGAAATATTGCAAGCCGTTGCCTATCAATCGTATCGGTAGGGTTATTTCTCGGTTTGCCAAGCACGTCTCTTCCACAGGCCGATACCGGGGTAGATCTACTTCCAAAAAAAGCGTGGTGGGGACGATATGGCTACGTAAACCGAACAGGAAAATTCGTCCTCGAACCGCAGTACGAACAAGCCCTCCCCTTCTCCGACTTCCTTGCCGGAGTTAAAAAAGATGGCAAGTGGGGCTACATAAACGGCGAAGGAAAGTTTGTCATCGAACCCCGCTTTGAAAATGCCTTCCTGTTTAGTGATGGAGCTGCAGCAGTTGAAGAGAACGGCAAATGGGGATTTATCAATCGAGCAGGGAAATTTCTCGTTGAACCAAAATACGAAAGCGCAGGAATTTTTCGCCAAGGCCTTGCGGCTGTTCAATGGGAAGGAAAATGGGGATTTATCAGCAAAGACGGGGAAATGGTGGTACCTCCCAAATTTGATCAAGTTTACTTTTTCTCAGAAGATCGCGCTGGAGCCCAAGTCAACGGCCTTTGGGGTTATGTCGACCGCACAGGTGCATTCACGGTTCCCCCAAAATACGCCGAAGCACTTCCCTTCTCCCAGGGCCTTGCTGCGGTCAACATTGGAGGAAAACGCGAGGATAATGAATTTTCAGGAGGGGTTTGGAACTTCGTCGATCCACAAGGGAAAGTCATCATCGATGAAGTTATGATCTCAGCTGCCCTCCCCCAAAAAGGCGCTCCTTCAAGAGTTGGAACAGATGGACGACAAGACACCACGGCAAAGATTGAGGCGGTGGAAAACGGATTTCGTGACGGGAAAGCCCGTGTTCGCATCGGTTCACGTCTTCTGAACGGAGATTCCCAAGGGCCCTCATGGGGCTATGTCGATCTCAAAGGTAATTGGCTAGCAGAGGGAAATACGAAGATTCCCCTTAATTTCACCAACTATACCCCAGGGGAAGGTTTTACATTTGAGTCAGACATCTTAGGTAACCGAGGTACGGCCAGTGACGTTCTCCAGACGGCAAAAAACGCCGAAACTATTGGTAAGGCGTACGAGCAGGTCGAGCAGATCGAGCGAGATGCGGACGAACAATTTGCGTCCGCGGATCGAATGGCAGAGCTAGGTGATAACGAAGCCGCCCAAGCCGCACGTCAATTAGGCAAAGAAAAACAGCAGGAAGCAAAACGACTTCGGGATGAGACAGACAGGCGCGGAGGTGAGGCAAACGCAAATTCGATCAAATATTTCGATCAAGCTCTTAAGATCTACCAGGATTTCGTCAAAGAGAACCCGGACGACCTCCGCCGTGCGGAAGCACAATACAAGGTGGGCGAGATGTATGAACACCTGACAAAATATTGGGACGCCTATAAGGCCTACAAGAAGATGGTCGAAGAAACTGCCTCAAACCAGTACTGGGACCTCGCGATCGAGCGAATGTTTGCCATCGGAAACGTTTACCTGGCAGGCCAGCACCAGATGATGTGGAAGATTCCCATGCCTGCCGACATGAATAAAGTAGTGGAAATCTACCAGACGATTATTAAGGCCGCTCCCTTTGGTCCTTATGCACCTCTTGCAACATTTCATTGCGGTCTTGCAAGGGAAAAACAGAAAAAGTGGCCTGAAGCCGTCAAATATTACGACGAGATTCTGGACAAGTACCCAAAAAACGACCTGATCGATGACGCACAGTACCAAATCGGATATGTCTGGTCCAAGGCAGCTCGACAACCGGAATACGACCAAACTGCCGCACAAAAAGGGATTGAGGCTTTTCAAGATTACTTGGCTCGTTTTAAGCGCAGCGACAAAACAGAGCAGGCCACAGAGAATATTGCCATGCTACAACAGCGCCTGAGCGGTGGTTCCCTCTCCGTTGCCAAATTCTATGATAAGGCGGGCAACTATCCAGCTGCCCTTGTTTACTACAATGAGGTCATCACCCAAACCCCGGACTCTCCTGCAGGCCAAGAAGCCCGCCAAAGAAAACGTGTTTTAGAAGATCTGATCTCTGAGACAAAGCAGCAGACTCAAACACCGGACAAATCGAAGATCAGTTTTAGATCGAATCCTCAGGCCCAACCCCGTAACGTACCCAATCCATGAACTGGCCTCTCCTCCTGCTCGTTCCCCTCTGCCTTGGCTCCTGTGCCAACTACCAGATGGGTAGCACCCCAAAAAAGCAGGAGCTTAAAGATGTCCGAGTCATCTACGTGCCAACAGTTCAAAACGAGACAGATGAGACAGATCTACCCGGCATTATGACCAATGCGATCTTACAAGAACTGGATCGCGACGGAACCTACCGCCACGCCCGAAAGGATGAGAGCGATGCGATCTTGGAGGTTACCATTAAGAAGGTGGAACGTTCCGCAATCCGTCAATCCACCGAGCAGTTCTTAACCACCCTTCAGTTCCAACTCCTCGTCACCGTTCAGTACAGACTATACAATATGAAGGAAAAAAAGGATGCGATTCCAAATTCGACCGTCATAGGCACCACAACCTTTTTCGTTCAGGGAGACCAAACAGAGTCTCAACGCCAAGCTTACCCTTTAGCCGCAGTCAGCGCAGCTCAGGCGATGGTCAGCTCAATGGCCAACAGCGGTTGGTAATTTTTCTCTCCTTACCAATTTCACGGACCAAAGCTCGTCCGAACATCACGCAGGATTGCATCCGCCGAATCCATGCGAATGAATCCTAGCCTTGGATACTCCATATCAAGGATTACGTAACAGGTAATACTGATCGTTATAATAAAGAGCACAGGGTGAAGTCGGTTTTTTTTCTCAAGACCTGCGAATTGATATCCAACCAAAAGAGAGGTGATAAGCGATAAAGCCATTAACATTCCAAAAATCACCATCGGGGTGTGAAACTGCATCGCGGAGGATCGGGTAGTAGTAATATCAATCATTTCGTTTAACGCAGGGATCAACTGCATCCCCGCTAGAGTGTTCGGGGACTTGGCTACCCCTTCCAAGGCTCCCTTCCAGATCTGAGATTGAAGCCCTTGGCTTCGCTCACACTCCTTAAGTACCGCGTTCATATTAGGAATCAGTTCATAGGTTCGAATTCGTGAATCCACATATTTTTTAAAATAGCCCTGCAGCGGATCACGATCAGACGGCGGGAGCATATCGAGACGAAGATAGGCAGTTCCAATCGCGTTTGCCTCTTGAACAATCAGTGCACGTCTTCCCTCAAATCGAGTTAGTGCAGAAGAAAAGGTAAAAGCCACCAAAAGCCCAAAAAGGGCAAAGATGGGGCCATCCACAACACCGAGGGTGTCCTTTAATTTGCCTGCACCGCACTCTAAATGCTTTCTACCAATCCACTCGCCCAGCCTCAGAAGTAAATACATCCCTACCGACAAGCCCAAGATCACAGGGATCGAGTAGGCGAAAATCGCCATGGGAACTTGATTGAAAACGGTTAGAGCCATAGAGGGGAATATTTATCCATAAGGACAATAGGAAACATTCAGCAAACTGAAGCTCTAGTCAAACTCTTGCCTACCAGTTCTCCACCGGCCCTTGCGGAACAGGAATCTCCGATCTCTCAACAGGTGTATCCCCTGAAAAAACAGCCTCCAGTTTTGTGGGTGCGAACTTTTCCAGCAAAACCCCTTGTTCATCCAAGAACTGCTTCCGCCACTCACGATACTCACGTAACGCTTTCTCATAATCCATGCGGCTTGAGATTCTCACAGCAGCTTTTTTAAACTCACTCGAGGGGCCGAACCTCTTCGCATACCAAGGAATCACTTTTCGAAAAAGAACACACCCCCTCTCCTCCCCAAAGAATTCGATGTTTCGCTCTAGGTGCAGACTCATCACCCTCACCCGCTCTTCAAAATCAGGTTCGGGCATTAACTCTCCCGTCCCCAAGTAGTGGGCTGTCGCACGGAATATCCACGGGTTATAAAAAGCGCCTCTTCCCACACTGACTCCGGCGCAACCTGTTTCACTCATCATTCGCTTCGCCCCCTCCGGAGTCGTCACATCCCCATTTCCAATCACAGGCAACTTCACCGAAGCAACGACAGATGCGATCCCATGTAAACTGACTCGCCCCGAGAAGCCCTGCTGCCGGGTCCTACCATGGACAAAAAGAGCTGCAACACCCGCCTCCTCCAGTGCACGCGCCAAATCGGGTGCAGTCAGATTTTTTTCATCCCAACCCAATCTCATCTTTGCTGTCACAGGAATTTTCACCGCACTAACCATTCCTCGCACCAGTTCGGCTGTCTTCGATAATTCTGTCATCATGGCGGATCCGCCGCCCACCTTGCACACCTTCTTTACCGGACACCCCATATTGATATCCACCGAATTCGCACCCAAATCCTCACACTTCTTAGCTGCATCACGCATCTCCGTCGCCACTGCCCCAAAAAGCTGTATCGCCCACGGACGATCATCAGGCGATGTCGCAACCAACTCCAGCGCTCGTCGATTATTTTCAAGCAGCGATCTTGCGTTCACAAGATCGGTCGTCGCCATTCCGCACCCACCCAACTCCCGCACAACTCGGCGAAAAGGCAAGTTTGTGTATCCCGCCAATGGCGAAAGACACAAGGGAGTGGCCAACTTTAAAGACCCGATTCGCAGACTCATCACGCCCTTTGACTCAGTTCCCATAACTGCTGAGCACTTTCCAAACTCTGTGCAGAGGCTTTAGGGATACGCTCTTTTCGGTATGCATAGTACGCGCCCTGAGTGGGTCGCGACGTCTGAGAGGCTAGCCACACAGCCGTATCAGCCCCCTCTTCATTAGTTTTTCCAAAGAAGAGTTTCAGTAGTCGAAACGCCACACCACTCAACCCTTGGTTTTCATCCCCTAGTGCTGAGTTCACTAACCCGGGATGCACGGCACAGATTCGGATCTTGGAGTCCTGCAATCGACGCCCCTGCTCTGCAACATACAGGATATTAGCCAATTTGGTCAGGCAGTAGGCTTTCCATCCGTTCCAACTTCTCTCGCCCTGCAAATTATCCCATCGAAGCACTCCCATCCGATGCGCTTCGGAGGCTGTACAAATCACTCTTGGATCCTCACTTTTTTCAAGCAAAGGAATCAGCCCCTGAGTCAAATCTACATAGGCGATATGGTTCAAAGCCCAGGTTCGCTCGAGACCCTCTTTTGTAACCCTCCTTTCCGTAAAATACCCGCCAGCGTTGTTCCATAGGACGTCCAACTTCTCCCCTCGGGCAATGAGTTTCTCAACCAGATCCATAACCTCTTTTCGTAGGGATAGATCTACCACATAAAGGGCAACCTCAGGGGAACCCGTCTGTCGAGAAAGACGTGCGACTTCCTCCAAGCGCCCCCGATGCCGCCCGACTAAAATAAGTCGTGCTCCCAACCCAGCTAATCGTATCGCCCCCGATCGCCCGATTCCACGGGTTGCTCCCGTAATCAGGACAACTTTCCCCTTCATCGATACCAAAGGATCTTCCACGTACCTTTTATAGGATGAATTCTTGAGAAGACCAAGAGTCCTCCACATCAAAACCTCCTCAAAGGTAGGCCGGTGTTGTTATAGGCACCTCGGAGCCATGGGGATTGACCCACACAAATCAGCCCCGACCTATCCCAATCTCGCCACTGGTATGTTGAATTTATGGTCCACGCATTGCGTGGAGCCATGGGGATTCGAACCCCAGACCTCCTCAATGCCATTGAGGCGCTCTACCAACTGAGCTATGACCCCGAGAAAACAAAATCCTATGCGAAGATGTCTACCCCGCCAAGGCAAACCCTTGGCTTGCCCAAACGCATCTCTGTGACCATTGTGTCGATATGAAGCAGACAATCCTTCTGACCCTACTATCCGCCCTAGTTCTAACCTCCTGCCAGCAGAATCCCTCTGGTTCTGATGCCGAGGACGAACGCAACCCGTTCTTTCGCCAAGCGAGTAAAGATGTCGCTGATCTAAACTACCCTGCCGCCATTAAGCAGTTTGAAAAAGCGGTCTCAGTCAATCCCACCGTCGTAAAAGCCTACCTACAAATTGGGCTTCTGTATGGTGACAAGCTCGGCGATCCCATCAGTGCGATCTACTTCTACCAAAAGTACCTCGAGGCTCGGCCAAACGCCTCGGATCGAGAGGAAGTCGTGGCTGCAATGGAAAAAGCGAAAATAGATTTCGCTCTTACCTTAACAAATAGCGGAATCCAAAATGCGGCTGAAATTGCCCGAATGAGCAAAGAAAACATCGACCTTAAACAGCAGATCACCGAACTCCAGGGAACCCTTGCAGCCAAGCAAGCTCAAGTCTCGCAAGCTGCAGGAGCCGCTGCTCCTCAAAAAGCCACGGCAGTTGTCCCTGCATCCCCTGCCGAAGCAAAACCCCTTAAAGCCACAGCATCAAGATCACAAGAGTCGGCAAGCTCAATTCCCTCCGTGCCAGCGGCCACGCCACCCGCCGCGCCTGCAGAGGCCGCCACGCCCTCAGCAAATGCAAAACAGCACACCGTCGGTCGCGGAGACACACTGTGGAAACTAGCCAAGAAATACTATCCAGCCTCTTTGGACCTCAACGAAGAAATTGCCAAAATCAAAGCGGCAAATCCTGGCCTAGACGACCGTAATCTCAAAATTGGCACCGTTCTTACGATCCCATGAGTCGACTTCGCTCTTCCTCAGAAGATCAACAAGATCTACCACTACCCTCAGGAGGTCCGCTCGAGGATCTCAATGCAGAGCTTCAGCAAAGCCAACATGAGCTGATCCAACTTCAACGCCAACAGCAAGATCTCGAGGAGAGAAAAAGAAAACTCCAAGAGCTAAGCACTCGGCGTCAGGAGCTTGTTCAGGGGCAGAAAGAGATAAGAGATAATCTCCTCCGCGGTGTCGTAATCCTAGAACGCGCAGAAGGACAAGGCCGTAAAGAAGTCGACCAGATGCACGAAACGCGACAGGTTTTTAGCGAACAGTTGGCTCTCATCACAAGCATTGACCCCTCTGAATGGTCTGCAACAGACATTGAGGAGGAACTCTCGAAGTCCTTAGCCAAAGTAGACCAAGCCCAAGCAATCTACACCCAATCTCGTGCTAAAATCGATGCGCTCCGAGGTCGTGATCTGGATCCTACCTCGCAAGATTCTCAAGACAGTGAAAATTCCAGCGGCGGAAATGCTCAAGAATCTTTTTCAACAAATCTGATTCGTGGGCTAGCTTTCAACCTGCCCTTGATCATTGCCTTCCTGGTTGGCCTGATTCTGTACCACTTTCTGAAATAAACGGATAGGGGCTTTACCCCATCTTTGATTTTATTCGAACTTTCTCCCCAATCCTTCTCATCTCCATCTTGATTTGGACGAACTTCTTCCGTCATATAGGTAAATGAGCTTTTTAGGCTTAAAGAGAGACCCCATTCGTGAAGAGATGCGACGAATCAATCGTGAATCGTCCCGCTTAGGCCAAACTTCACGCCGCTTGGTCGAAGAGGCTTCCATGGTTACCTCCGGACGCCATCAGCCCATCCGTTCTGTATCTCCGATGTCCCAGGTCAAACAAGCACCTACGCTTCTTGTGGAAAGCCGATTAGCCCGACGCAAAGTCATTATCGCTGCCATCATCTCAATGATGCTGGCGTGGATACTCTTTCGACTTGTCTCAGGCTAGGCGCCTGAACCATCCCTACTTTTTCTTTTCGGATTTAGCGGGCTTCGCTGGTTTGGCAGGTTTTTCTGCCTTTGCCTTCTCTTTGGTCGCTTCAGGCTGAACTTCGACCACAGGTGCAGGCCTCACAACCCACTCCAACAAGGCGGTAGGAGCCGCATCCCCTTGTCGATATCCCAGCTTCAAGATCCTTGTATATCCACCTGCTCGATCTTTGAACCGTGGGGCAATCTCTGCAAAAAGCTTATGCACAAGATCGGTTTCATGGAGGGCCGAGATTGCAAGCCGACGATGATGTAGGCTTCCCTTCTTGCCCAAGGTCACAAGCTTCTCAGCAACAGGACGAGCAGCCTTCGCCCGAGAAACAGTCGTTCGCACTCTCTCGTGCCGAATTAGCGAGCCGACCAAATTGGCCAGCATGCTGTCCCGGTGTTGAGACGTACGACCTAACTTCGTCGTGTTTTGACGGTGTCTCATGCCTGCCCATTCGTCCCAGCCGCTTCAACAGGTGCCACAGGGATCGTGAGCATGGAAGCATCAAACTTCATGCCGAGGGAAAGCCCTAAGGACGTCAACTTGTCCTTAATTTCATTAAGGGATTTCTTGCCGAAATTCCGGTACTTCAGCATCTCCGCTTCAGATTTCAGTGCCAACATCCCGACTGTGGTGATATTCGCATTGTTCAAGCAGTTCGCGGCACGAACGGAAAGTTCAATTTCGTTCACGCTCATCGCAAGAAGCTTCTTCAGGGCGGTATTTTCAACAGGAGCTTCGAATTTCACCTCTTCGAACTCAATCGGCTCTTTGTCAAAGTTGGCAAAGATATCTAAGTGGTGGCGCAAGATTCCCGCCGAATGCAACAACGCCTCATCCGGAGTTAGACGTCCATCCGTCCACAACTCGAGCACGAGCTTGTCGTAATCGGTGCGCTGTCCAACACGGGTGTTTTTGACCTCGTACTTAACTTTGGTAACGGGCGAAAAGAGGGAATCTACGGGAATCAACCCAATCGGGGAATCTTCCCGCTTATTGTCTTCCCAGGTCGCGTACCCACGACCCATACGCACTTCAAATTCAGCCTCAAATTTAGCCTTTTTATCCAGCGTGCAGATGACTTCCTTTGGGTTCAAAACTTCAATTCCTGCATCCAATTCAATATCCGCAGCTGTTACGGGGCCTTCTTTATTCACCTTTAAGGTCAAAAGGCGGGGCTCACGATTCGGTAGCTTAAATTTCAGCTTCTTGAGATTGAGAACGATTTCAGTGATGTCCTCCACGACGTGATCAATCGTGCTGAATTCATGTTGGACACCAGCAATCTTTACGCTGGTGATCGCTGCACCCTCGAGCGAGCTCAAAAGCACGCGGCGAAGAGAATTACCTAATGTTGTTCCATAGCCTGCCTCAAAAGGCTCAGCTGTAAATTGAGCGTAGGTATCCGTTGCGGTATCTTCGTTCTTCTGGAGCCGGTTTGGCACTTCGAATCTTCCAAGTCGTAGGGGCATAATCTTTTCTCTCTTTCCGGCCGGGTTTCCCCTCCCCCGCTACCTGGGAAAGGGACCGACGGCCGATGTTAACTTTCGTTGATTTTCATCATCGGTAGCAGATGATGAAGCTGTTTTACGACCTCGAGTACAACTCGACGACCAACTGCTCGTTGGCCACCGGGTTGAGTTCTTCGCGAGTCGGAATTCTTGTGAGTGTGCCTTTAAATTGTTCCTTATTCAGGGTCAGCCAATCCGGAACAGGACGAATTTGCGTCTTTTCGAGAGCATTCGTACCCAGCTGCCTAGACTTTGGAGTGTCCCTAACCTCGACCACATCTCCTGTGCGGCACCCGTAACTCGGAATCGAAACTTTTTTCCCGTTCACGGCAATATGTCCGTGAGATACCATTTGGCGGGCGCTCCTGCGAGTTGAGGCGAAACCCAAATGATCCACAATGCTATCCAGTCGAGTTTCCAAAAGTTGAAGAAGCTTTTCGCCTGTAACCCCTCGGCTCTGCACTGCCTTTTGATAATAACGACGGAACTGTTTCTCTAAAATTCCATACCCGTACTTCATTTTCTGCTTTTCCCCAACTGCAATTGCGAAATCAGACTGCTTGCGACGACCTTTCGCACCGTGGACTCCAGGGGGGAAATTGCGACGCTCGAGTGCTTTGGAGGGCCCAAAGATGGGCTGACCAAAGCGTCGGTTAATCTTGTCACGAGAACCTGTATAGCGTGCCATAAATTTTCTCCTTAAACTCTTCGTGCCTTACGCATGCGGCAACCATTATGAGGTACAGGCGTCACATCCCGAATCATGCTGACTTCCAAACCGACAGCTTGCAGCGCACGTACAGCGGACTCACGCCCCATGCCTGGGCCTTTCACGCGAACCTCTACCTCTTTTAACCCGTGAGCCATCGCCTGGCGACTTGCATCCTGTGCAACAACCTGAGCGACGTAAGCCGTCGACTTTTTCGATCCTCGGAAACCCATTTTCCCTGCGCTGGACCATGCAATCACATTACCTTTTAAGTCGGTGATCGAAACAACCGTGTTGTTAAACGTTGCCAAAATATGAGCCACTCCATTCTGAATCTGCTTCGCACCCTTAATTTTAGGGATCTTGATCTTCGAAGCGTCTTCCAATCCATCTAAAGTCAAACTTTCAGGAGAGAGGATCACCTCCTCCTTTTTTCCAGAGTCTTTACCACCGCCAGTCGACTTGCCGCTCTTTGCTTTCTTTGTCTTTGTTGGCTCAGAGGAAGGAGCTTTTGCCTTGGCCTCAGGTTTGGCAGCTGGTTTAGATTCAAGCTTTTTTTCGTTTTCGCTCATACAATTAAGTCTTAGCCGCTTTCGCATCCTTACTTCGGATTACGCCCACGGTCTTACGAGGTCCCTTTCGAGTCCTTGCATTTGTGGAAGTCCTCTGACCCCGAACAGGCAAACCCTTGCGATGACGGATTCCCCGGTAGCAGTTAATCGTTTGTAGGCGTTTTAAGTTTTGCTGCGTGTCTCTTCGCAAATCTCCCTCGATGAGAAAACGATTTCGTTGAATCACACCAATGATCCGATTGATCTGTTGGTCGGTCAAATCCTTGGCCCTGAGATCAGCAGGAATTTCCGCTTCTTCAATCACCTGACGGGCACGGGTCGAACCCAAACCATAAACATACCGAAGACTGAACTCAGCCCTCTTTTCTCCGGGAATATCAACACCTAGTACGCGTGGCATATATTTACCCCTGCCTCTGCTTCAAGCGCGGGTTCTTTTTGTTGATGATGTAGATACGTCCCCGACGGCGAACGACTTGACAGTCGCTTGTGCGGCGTTTGATAGA
>JBIKNP010000004.1:0-156810 GCA_044358595.1 Methylacidiphilales bacterium | reverse complement strand
TGCAGTACACCTACTTGGGAGTAGGAAGCTTCAACGAGACGGGTGCGGATTCGTTGGATCTGAATGTGGATTCGTTTAATTCCAGCAGCATGATGTTCACTTTGGGAGGCCAAGGGGCGTACCGGATCGAGGTGGACGAGGAGCTTGCGGTGATTCCGATGGCATCGGCCAGCTGGCAGCATGAGTGTCTGCAAAACTCGTACGGGATTCAGTCGGCCTTTGCGACGGGGGGTCCGAGCGAATCATTTAACTTCCAGAGCTCGGCACCCTTGAGGGACTTTTTCTACGGGGGTGTGGGTGTGGGCTTTGCGATTGGGCAGAACTGGCAGGTATCGGTGTTGTGGAATGCGTCGGCGGCAAACTCGGATCTATCCAGTCAGAACGTGTTCATTAGTGCAGCGGCTAGGTTTTAACGGGCTAGGACGCCGAGCTGGTCTCGGGCGCCGAGGGATCGGGCGAGGTGACTGGGATCTATCTGGCCAGCTAGGGCTTCGCGATACGAGCGGAGCAAGCGGACGGCTTCTTCAGGAGATTCATCTAGCAACTCCAGACGGAAGTGGCGCAGGCCTGTGGCAAGAAGTTGGGGTAAGTGAGAAGCGCCAGATTGGGGGCGGGAGTTGAACACCGTGTTGCGGCAACCGACATCGGCGCGAATGGGGTGAGATTCGCCGACACGGTCACGGACGGCGATTCGGTGATGGTCGCAGGGGCGACCGCAGGTGAGATGGTCTTTGCCTTGGGATAGAAATGCGGCAAAGACGCAGTGTTCCATATGAAACATGGGGATGTGCTGGTGGAGGGTGAGTTCGAACCAAGCGGGTGGAGCTGAGCGGAGAAGTTCAAGGAGCTGGGTGATATCGAGATCGTAGCTGGGTGTGAGGCGTTGGAGGCCTTCGGAGATGAAAAGATCGGCGGAAATGGCATTCGCCACGTTGAGGGAGAAGTCGCCGATCATTGGGAGTTTGGCAGATCGGAAGTAGTCGAGAGCGCCAAGGTTGCGGATGAGGACTCCGTCGGGCTTGGCATTCTCGATCAGGCGGAAAAATCCGGTTTCACCGGCCTTTTGGATTCGGGGGGTGGCAAGGTAGACGGGAACCTTTGAATTCTGGCGAATGGTTTCAACTGTGGGCGTGAAACGACGGAGATCCTCGAAATCGAGATAGAGGAGGTCGGGGTTCTCCGGTAGCAGTGCTTCCGCCTGAGCGGGATTACGGCAAAGGACGGAGAGTCTTGCCTCGCTTACGACATTTCGACTTTCTGCAGAATGTCGAAATGTCTGCTTGGCGGATATGGGGGCAAGAAGCTGCGGTAAAATCGGACCCACGGATTGTCCCACATTCCCGGGATTGTGGGATAATGGAGCCGTGGCAGATAGGCGGGCGACGAGGTCGCGACGGAGGCGGTTGAGCTCAGACACAGGTAAAATCACAGGCTGGGGAAGGTCGACCGATAGGTCGCCGAGATGAAACGGGGTTCCGCCCAGCCGACTTAACTGATCCCGGAGCGACTCAAGTGTTAGAGGTCTGTTCCGCGCTGCAGCAAGGGGGATGGCGGACGATAACTTAACCTCTTGGTTTCCAGACACGGTATGGATCTGAAGAGGTTGCCCAGCCTGACCGGATATTTTTAGATGCAGTGGAGTCGTTTCGGTTGGAGCTTCCTTGGAACGTTCGGCTTTTAACTGCTTTTCCAGCTGTGGATCCTTGGTTTTCCAGACTCGGTCGCCTGGGCGGGTGGAGTGAGGAGGAAGCGATCCGTGACGGAAGCTGATTCGGTTTCCATGAACACCAAAAAGGAAACCACCAGGTTCGTTCTCGGTATCGGAACCTCGATCAATGACGACTCCGTCGCCTGGATGAAGAGGGGTGAGCATTTCCTCGAGCTCGACCCAGTCGGGTCCAGTCCTTGCTATTTTTCCAGCGAAAGGGCCACGCTTTTTCCCGAAGCGAGCGTGAACGAGTTGCTGATGGTCCACGCCATGGAACCAGCCGGAGAAAAGGCCGCGACTGAAAGTCATCTCGAGTCGGTACTTATCTTCCTTGGAGGCGGGGGAGGGGTGATTGGCTAAGGCGCGATCAATGGCCTTTCGATAAACAGAGGTGACGGCCGTTATGTAGTCGGGAGATTTGAGTCGTCCTTCGATCTTGAAAGAGTGAAGACCGAGTTTAATCAGTTCGGGGATTTCATCCACCGCGGCGAGATCTTGGGGAGATAAAAGGTAGGCGCGATCGCCGAGATCTTTGGGTTGTCCATCGACCTCAAGCCCATAAGGGAGGCGACAGGCTTGGGCGCACTCCCCGCGGTTGGCGCTACGACGCCCAAGAACTTCACTGGTCAGACACTGACCTGAGTAGGCGACACAGAGGGCTCCGTGGACAAAAACTTCCAAGGGAAGGCCGGAGGGATCGCTCGCAGTCGGAAATTTAGCAAGCTCACGGAGTGAGAGTTCACGGGCAAGAACGGCGAGGGAGATGCCTTGGCGACGGGCAAAAGCGACGCCTTCGGGTGAGGTGAGGGTCATCTGGGTAGAGGCATGAATCTCTACTTGCGGGCAGACCTCCCGGGCCAATCGGACCAGTCCGAGATCCTGAACGATGATGGCATCGACCTTGGATTCCCACACCCAGCGAAGGAGCCGTTCGGCTTCGGCAAGTTCCGAGGGGAAGATCAGTACATTGAAAGTGAGGTATCCTCGGCGACCGCGGGCATGGAGGTAATCCATGACGAGAGGTAGATCAGCTTCAGTGAAATTTTCGGCTCGGAGACGGGCATTGAATGCAGGGAGCCCAAAATAGACGGCATCGGCCCCTGCGGTAACGGCAGCTTTGAGGCACTCCCAATCGCCTGCCGGAGCTAGGAGTTCTGGTTTATGTGACGAGGCCATCCCCAAGGGTAGCCTCATTAGGTAGGGGAAACGAGCGGAGAGGTCTTACTTGAGGAAACGGACCTTGCCAGTTTCCACGTCGTAGACGGCACCCATGACCTGCAGTTTGCCGTCTGCCTTGGCTTTTTGCAGGTAGGTCGGAGTGTTCCTGATGGATCTTATCAATGCTGGGTTAGAGGGCCTTGGTTAGAATGGAAATGTTTCCGGGAACGGGTTTGCCTTCAAGAGTGGCGGTGACGGCGCTGCACTTCGAGTGGCCGAGGATGAGAATGGTATGCACGCCAAGGCCGGCCACCCCGTACTCGAAGGTGGCTTCCATTCAGGCAAGGTGGACTGGTCGTTGGGCATATATTTGCTAGGATATTTTGATGGAGCGCAAACCCCCTTGGTTAAGGGCCAAGATCCCCGGAGGACCCGGCTATACTAAGGTACGGGATCTGGTTCAGGAGAACCGGCTGCATACAGTTTGCGAAAGTGCGCACTGCCCAAACCTCGGAGAGTGCTGGAGCCGAGGAACTGCCACGATCATGATTTTGGGGGAGACCTGTACCCGGAGTTGCCGCTTTTGTGCCATCGCAACAGGCAAACCCGGGGAGGTGGACTTTGGAGAACCTGCACGGGTGGCGGATGCGGTGAGGATCATGGGGTTGAAACATGCGGTGATTACGTCTGTGGCACGAGATGATTTGCCCGACGGTGGAGCGGAAATCTGGGCAAGAACCGTCCGAGCGGTGAAGCATGTCAATCCTGAGACCCATATCGAAGTTTTGATTCCTGATTTTAAAGGTCAGGAGCAGCCCCTGAACACAGTACTGGATGCGGATCCTGATATTTTGAATCACAATATGGAGACGGTGCGGCGCTTACAGAAGCCTGTGCGGGTGCAGGCGCAGTATGATCGGAGTATGGAAGTATTACGCCGAGCGAAGGCTAGGGGGTTTGTCACCAAAACTGGGCTGATGCTGGGGATTGGAGAGAAAGAGCAGGAGATCGAGGAGACCTTGGGAGATCTGGCCGCTGAAAAAGTCGATATCCTGACTTTGGGTCAATATTTGCGTCCGACAGAAAAGCACTTACCCGTGGAACGATGGGTGACTCCCGAGGAGTTTGCTCGTTGGAAAGAAAGGGCGTTGGTTTTGGGCTTCGGAGTGTGTGAGAGCGGACCGCTTGTTCGCAGTTCGTATCACGCGGAGGAGCAGTCGGCTAAGTTTACGGGAGTGTCCTCTTCAGATCACTCTCAGTAAGAAATTTAATTTCTAAAGATCGCTATGGATTGGCACGGACCTCTGACCCCATATTTTAAAAATCGACTTCTAAACCCATAATAGACAATGATTTCCAAGACCTCTGACCCCATGGAAGTAATTGTGGGTCAGGGGTTTATAGGGTAATTTTTTGAAAGTGACCTCTGACCCCATGGACTTTTCTATCAAGTCAACTGAAGTGAGCTAGTCGCGATTGATTAGGAGCCGGGGGGAAGCCAGTTGAGGGTGATATCGCGCTTTCCTTCGGGGCCTCGAAGGTTGAGGGTGAGGCGTCCTGCGGGCGGATTGTAGACGGCACGGATTTCACCTTCCGAAAAACCGTAACTGCGAATGACACTGAGTGCTGCGCGGGCGGAGCCTTTCTTGATCCAGTTCCAGTCGGATGGAATTCTGTCTTCGGCGGCTTGAAGGGCAGGAATTTCGAGCCGGCCGCCATGGTGGAATGAGATGGTTCCGTATCCCCCACGGATGTTTTTGCCTTGGGCATTCACATTCACGATTGCATCCACCTTGGAGCGAAGCTGGAAAGTCCCAGGGGTGAGAGCATCGGTAATGACATGGCTTTCCATATCGGAGGTGGAGGACCAGGCGGACCATGGTAGGTCGGGTCGAAATTCGAGGGTAAACCCACCATCCAGAGAGCCACCACCCAGGAGGGCGTTGGCACGTCCGTAGATTCCATCGGAGTTAACGGTGACAGCGATGGAAAGATTTTGGGCGGTAAGTTTGCGGTAGGTGATCTGATCGGCGAATAGGGTGGGGACAACATTCTTTGCGCGCTGTCCTTTGGAATCTTGGCCAAGGCTAAAGAAAAGATTTCCTCTGAGGTTGGCTACAGAAAGATCGTAGGCGGGGTAATTGATATCGGAAGAGGGGATCGTGAAGCGGGTGGAAAGTTGAAGCTGGGTGAAGTCGGTTAGCTCCAGGTCCTTTTGTTCGGCGGCAAAACGGACGGGAAGAGGGAGGACGGGCTGTCCATTGATCGAGACGGACAGTTGGCCATCGTTCAGGCGGAAATCGCCGATTTTGTAAGGAGCGGAGTTGGGTTGGGGATCAGATTTTCTTTGTTGGATCCGATCGACAAAAGCAAAGAGATCATCGCCGAGATAAATGGTGGGGTGCGTGATGATGAGAGAGCGGATGCGGTGTTGGATGAGTTCGTCCCAGGTAAAGACAACATCGATCTTGGGGAAGGAAAGAACGGGTGCGAGGAGATCATTGGGGGAGTAGAAAATTAATTTCTCTATCGTAGCGCTTTGCAGAATGGGGGTTGCCCTCTTATTTGAGGATCCAAAGTGAACATCGGTAAAGAGCAGGGGGGTGGTGTCCCCAAGACGAAGGGGGGTAGTTGGGATTCCGGGGCCCAGATTATCGAGATAAAGTGTCGAGTCTGAGACAAGAAGGTGATCGATGTGAATGGGCAGGCTTTTTCCACTGCTGGTTGGGCTTTCCAAGCGGCTCAACCAACCCTCTGCCCCATAAATGCGCAGATTGGCAAAGTGTCCTCGAAGAAAAGATGGCCCGAGGCGGATCGAGACTGCTTTGATGCGCAAGGCCGAACCATGTTGGATGCCTCGGACTTCAATCTCCCCGATTCCGCACCAACTAGCTGAGGAGAAAGAAGTGGGGAGATTGGCGACAAAGAGAAGAAGATGGAGGGGGATCGAGGGGAGGGCCAAAAAGAGGAACAAAATCGCTCCTAAAGAGATGAGGAGATGGCGACGGATCACCTATTGACCTTAGGACGAGTTGGGAGAGGGGACGAGCAGTTCTAGGACAGGCGGGTTGTGGATTGAGGGTAGGAAAAAGTAAGATAGAGTTGTGCGATGAGGCAGGGATGGATTTTAGGTTTGGCAATCTGTTGGGTGGGGTGTGCCACGGTCCGACTCGACACGCCGGAACCCTTGCAAGTGGACATTCATATGAAAGTGGATGTGGAGCAGAAAGGCGGGGCTGAGGGAAAAGGTAAAAGCGAGACCCTTTCGGTAGCTGAGGAGAGGAGAATGCTGTCCCATCAGGTGCAGGTCTTAAAAAATGATCATCGTGTGGGCGAGGCAGCGGATGGAACTTTAATCTTGAAGGAAATTCCAAAAGACGAGGCTTACGCGGATTATGCCAAGACGGTGGTGACGAAAGAAAATGGAACACGGGCGAGGCTGTTTCAGGAGAAAGCGGCTTTGGAGGGTAAAAGTGAGGCTCAGTATGCAAAGGAGTTTGCGGAGCGGGCGCGGCAGGCGAGTTATCCCGGTGAGTGGGTGCAGGATGAGAACGGGAAATGGAGAAAAAAGTAGCCGGACGAGATGGGAAAAATGGGATGAAGCTGGATGAGAAAGATCTGGTGGAGGAGTTTTCGCGGTCGGGCGGTCGAGGAGGGCAGAATGTTCAAAAAGTGGAGACCCGAGTGGTGCTACGGCATCTTCCCACGGGAATCACTGTGGTTGCGCAAGAGGAGCGGTTTCGTGAGGCAAATAGGGTTCATGCACGGAGGCGAATGGTGAAGGCTTTAGCTGAGCGGGAGCGACGGATCCGTTTGGCGAAGGCTGCAGAGCGGTCGCGAGAGCGGAGTCTGAAAGCGCAAAGAAGCTGGGGTGCGACCCGGGAGTTGGTCGAGGGAAAAAGGAAACGGGCGATGATTAAGGCGGGTCGGGGAAAGTGGCGGGGCGAGGGGTGAGTGCTTGGGTGTACGTTTTGCGCTGTCGGGATGGGTCGCTTTATACGGGCTGGACGAACCAACTTGAGAAGCGTGTTCAAACCCATCAAATGGGGCGAGGCGGTAAATACACGCGGAGTCGCTTGCCGGTTGGTCTAATTGCAGCGTGGAGAAAACGAAGTGCTCGGGAGGCGAGGCGTGCGGAGGTGTTTTTCAAACAGCTCAGCAGACAGGCGAAAATGTTGAAAATAGGTAAGTGGGAGCAAACAAAAGCCGCCGCCCGTATCCGGTTACGGACGGCAGCCTTCGTGGATTAGACCCCAGATTTCTTAGGTGTGTTGTCTGCTTTCTTTGCATGACGCTCGGATTGAGCGGCTTTCTTCTCCTCTGGATTAAGACGACCATCGCCGTCTTTGTCGAATTTTGCGACCATGGCTTGCTTTTGGTTCGCCAAATCGCTCCGACGAGCGGTTTTTTCCGATTCGCTTAATTTGCCGTCCTGATCGGTGTCATACTTCCCGTGGAGTCTTTGAAAGAGCTCCTGGCGGGATTGATCGGCGGCTTTCTGCTCTTCGGGATCGAGCTGACCATTTTGGTTCGCATCGAAGCGTTTGCGCAGTTTTGCGCTTTTGTCTCCGTCTTGGCAGGCTTGAGCAAGGAGACGTGTATTGGGGTTGAGTAGGGTGAAGGCGAGCAAGCCAAGGGCGAGCGCGCCACGATAGGTTAGTTGTGTATTCATACAGGATTAAACTGGGGAATTCGGCTAAAGATTCGGTAAAAATATTGTGGCCAAAAATTATTCATAAAGCACTGAATATCAGTTACTATATTTCCTTTAGTTCTATTGCTTTCTGTGATTCCAGTGTTATAGTTACCGGGTGCGCAGGTTATACATTTTACTGTCACTTTTTTGCTTAGGTTTGGCCTTCCTCCTTTTTTCTCCATTCGGCAAGAACCTTGGTTTGAATGCACTCCTAACTCGAAACGGCGCGAGTGATGGATTGACGACGAAGAAGGTGATTGGAGCAACGTCCAAATCAAGTTCAACGAGTAAAAGCTCAGTCGTTATCCAAAAGGTGGATGGTGGTCAGGCTTCCTCTGTCTCACAGAGACCAAATCGAACAGTTCCTGAACAGGCATCCCCTATGGATCGTGCTTCTGCGGAGGAGTTAAGGAGGTTTCCCACTGCAAAAGTTTTGAAATCAGGATCATTTTCGGGTCCGGGTCAAGACCAGACAACGCGTGTTCGAATTTTAGATACCGATTTTAAGTATCCTTATGTCCGCACGGAGGAGGTGATTCAGCAATCCACTGGCGAGGTTCTATTACGGGAGGAGATGGTTGCGGACCACTTGCTGGTCACTTTGGAGAGCGGGCAAGACCCTGCCATGTTGGCCGAGACCTTGGGCGATGGCGTCAGCAGTGTGGAAAGGGTCTCGTCCGACGTACCGTTGTTTCGGGTGCACTTGTCATCCCCCACTTTGGAGTCTTTGCCGACAAAGCTTGATCTGGCAGGTGACCAAGACACGGTGGTTGCGGCCGAGCCAGATTACATTCGCCAAGGGCTTCTTGTGCCAAACGATCCGAAATACCTCGATGGAACACTTTGGGGATTGAATCAAACCTCGGATGTGGACGTGGACGCGCCTGAGGGTTGGGATGTGCGAACGACGGCGGCTTCAATGGTGGTGACGGTGATTGATACTGGGGTTCGTTACACCCATCAAGATCTAGCTGCCAATATGTGGGTGAATTCTGGCGAAGTTAAAGGAAATGGGGTGGATGACGACGGGAATGGCGTAGTGGATGATGTCTATGGATTCGATGCGTATAATAACGATGGGGATCCCATGGATGATGAGGGTCACGGGACTCACTGCGCTGGGACAGTTGGAGGAGTGGGCAATAATGGAGTTGGGATCACAGGGGTGGCTTGGGGCGTGAAAATGATGGCGTGCAAATTTCTCTCTAATACGGGAAGCGGGACGGACAGTGATGCGATCCGTTGTATCGATTATGCCAGAGCGAAGGGGGCGAAGGTTCTAAGCAACAGCTGGGGTGGCGGGGGAGCTAATTCATCTCTCCTTGCGGCGATTGAAAGGTGCCGTGCAGCGGGGGTTCTTTTCGTAGCGGCAGCAGGAAATGAGTCGAATAACAATGATAGTTGGGCCTCTTATCCTGCGAGTTACACGACAGATAATATTATCTCCGTCGCAGCAACAACCCGTACGGATGCATTGGCGAATTTCTCCAATTATGGAGCTACGAGTGTTGATCTAGGGGCTCCTGGAGACGGGATCTATTCAACGGTATCCGGATCGAACAGTGCATATGCGACATATAGTGGAACCTCGATGGCGACCCCTCACGTAGCAGGAGCATTGGCTATGATTGCCGCCCAGTACCCGACGGAAGGTTACACCTCTCTTATTAGTCGGCTGCTGAGTGGAACGGATAAGATTGGATCCCTATCGGGAAAGACCAAATCGGGTGGGCGAATGAATCTGGCCAAATCTCTTGGCACCGCGACACCGCCCCAGCCCATCCGGCCTGGAAACGACTCTTTTGCCAGTGCGACCAGTGCGACGGGCTCCTCTTGGACTCTCTCGGGAAGTAATGTGGATGGCACCTCGGAGGTTGGAGAGCCCAGCCACGCGGGTAGTGCCCCGGCAAAATCGGTTTGGTGGGTCTGGACCGCGCCCAGCACCGGAACCTGCACCCTCTCAACCTCTGGATCCGCGTTCGACACCCTATTGGCAGTGTATCAAGGGACGAGTGTCGGGGCATTAAGTGCAGTAGCGTCGAACGATAACAGTGCGAGCGGGGTAACGACCAGCAGCGTATCCTTTCCTGTGACTTTGGGATCAGTTTACCGCATTGCGGTGGATGGTAAAAGTGGTGCCTCCGGTTCAATTGCATTGCGCGGATCGGTCACAGTCCCTGGTCCTACGAATGACACATTTGCGAATGCAGTTTTACTGAGTGGAAACACCTTCACCGTGTCGGGTAGTAATGTTGGTGCTACCTCGGAATTGAGTGAACCTCGTCACGCTGGGCAAAGGGGAGGAAAGTCGGTCTGGTGGAGCTGGACGGCGCCGAGCAGTGGAACGTTAACGGTCGCAACCACCTCCTCCACCTTCGATACCCTGCTCGGAGTTTATACAGGTTCCGTTGTGGGATCTTTGGCTCGGGTAGGGTCAAACGACGATGAATCGGCCTCCGTGCGAACGAGTCGAGTGTCGATTTCAGTGGTGGCGCGAACGACCTATCGCATCGCGGTGGATGGATATGGTGGGGAGCAAGGGGCGATTCGTTTGGCGGGCACATTCCAACCCGAGCTGGTATTGGCTGCCCCGGTAGGATTGAACGCGGTGCGGGATACTCGCAATCGGGTGGACGTATCTTGGTCGGCAGTGAGTGGGGCGACTCGGTATGAGGTGAGTGTGTTTAGTGGCTCCTCGGTGTATGCCAGTAGGTTTGTAACTGGGACAAGCACTCGAACCAGTGGGGCGGTTCCAACCGCCGACTCCCTATCCGCAAAGGTGAGGTCAATCTCGGCCTCTGGTGTTGCTGGTCCGTGGTCGGCAACGGTCTTAGTTCGCTAACTCAATGCACAAGGCTTCAGGCCTTGTGCGTAGAAGACTTATTTTTTTAGAAATTTACTAAAGAGATTTCCTGGTTTGGCTGGGGTTGCGCCAGGTTGGGGTGTGGGAAGTGGGGCAGGTTTCACATTGAGAGAGGGAAGCGGAAGGGGAGATTTTACTGCGTTAGCAGGGACGGCCAAGGGGCTAAGGGTGCTTGAGCTGCTGGGGTGGCCAGGGGTGGAGGGTTGTCTGGGAGTGTTTCCGAGGGTGGCAGCAATACCCATTTTTGGGGCTACGGTTGGATTGAATTTTTCTGCGTGTAGAGTGGCAGTGGCAGGAACAGGCATTTGTGGAGCGCGTACGGCGATACTTTTTTCTAGCGCCACAGCCATTTTTTCGACTGTTTTATTTAGCTGGTCGACTTTTTGAAGGAGATTTTGAGCCCAGACGGGTTCTAATGACGGGGCGGTTGATGTTGTAGGCGAAGAAGTATCCGCTGGTTTAGAAGCGGAACTTGGGGCTGTGGCAGCGGAGGGGGAGGGGGTTGGGGAGAGAGTGGAGTAGGCAACCCAATCTTGACCTCCCTCGAGAACGACAAGGGTGGAATCTTGGATCGTTCCCGTGGTTCGAAGGTTCTGTAGGTCAGCCAAACCAACGGGACCAGCGGCCTGGTTCTGAGCGTCGACGTAGTAGTAGCGGGAGGGGGTGATCATCGGGCACAAGATTGAGCAGGATTTTTCGGATTGGCTAGAGGGGATGTAGAGAGGGCGGTGAGGAAGTCGTGAGCTTTCCGATAACTTTTGGATTCGAGAAAGTGGTGTAGGCGAGGGTTGATCTGGGATGAGAGTTCAGATTCCAGCTGTTCGAGTCTTAGACAGTGGTGGATGAGGTCGGGAGGGTTGGGATTTTTTTGTGCCGAAACAGTCAAAAGGTACTCTTGGAGTGCCTGGAAAATGAGATTTTCCGCTTGGGAAAGGGGCATAACTGAAGATAGGGGAGGTACGGTTGTCGTGTCGAATGCTTGAGTCGGCGAAGGTAACGATTTAGGAATAGAGTATGGCTGAAAAGTTAAATCGAATCGCGGTTTTGGCAGGGGATGGCATTGGGCCCGAGGTGATGGGTGCGACGATGCAGGTCGCGAAAGAGGTCGAAAAGAGGCATGGTCTCACTGTGGAGTGGAAAGAGGGGTTGGTAGGGGGGGCGGCGATTGATGCGAAAGGAAAGGCGCTTCCTAAGGAAACGGTCGAACTTTGCCGGTCGGCCAAAGCGGTTCTTTTCGGAAGTGTGGGTGGGCCGAAGTGGGAGACCCTGCCTCCGAACGAGCAGCCGGAGCGGGCAGCTCTTCTTCCTTTAAGGAAAATCTTCGGACTTTATGCAAACCTTCGGCCTGCGGTCTTGTATCCCGAACTGGTCGGATGCTCTCCATTGCGGGCGGATCGGGTTGCGGGTGGATTTGATGTGCTGGTGGTTCGCGAATTGACCGGAGGTCTCTACTTCGGTCAGCCAAAGGAGACGACGAAGACAGCGAAGGGGGAGCGGTCGGTCGATACAATGGTGTATGAAACCCACGAGATTGAGCGGGTGACAGAGGTGGCGTTTCGGGCGGCGGCGTTCCGCAAGAAAAGGGTTACCCTGGCGGATAAGGCGAATGTTTTGGAAACGAGCCTGCTATGGCGAAAAGTGGTGAAGCAGGTGGTTGCCAAGCATCCGAATATTACGTTGGACTTTATGTATGCCGACAATGCAGCGATGCAGTTGGTGCGGGATCCGGGGAGATTCGACGTTCTTCTTTGTGAGAACCTATTTGGAGACATGTTAAGTGATGAGGCGGCGGCAGTGGCGGGTTCGTTGGGAATGTTGCCGAGTGCTTCGTTGGGGGAAGGGAGCTTTGGCTTGTACGAACCAGCTGGGGGATCGGCTCCTGACATTGCAGGGAAAGGAATTGCCAACCCGATTGCGCAGATCCTGTCCCTTGCTCTGTTGTTTGAGATGAGTTTAGGACAACCGGAGGCGGCCCAAACGATTCGTCGTGCTGTGGCAGGAGCGATCCGAGATGGATGGAGGACGGCGGATATTGCGGCGTCTGGTGAGAAAAAGGTGGGGACTCAAGAAATGGCAAAAGAGATCGCCCGGAGAGTGGCATTGAGCGAGGAAAGGAGTTAGAAACGAGTTATGCCTTCTACCTTACTTGAGTTAATGCGTTTGGGTGGCCCGATCATGTGGGTTATCCTCGGAGCGAGCATTGTGGCGGTGGCTGTTTTTGCAGAAAGAATTTTGGAATACCGGAGGATGGGGGTACCGCTGGATCCTTTTTTAGATGGCATAGCTTCTTTGGTGAAGGAGAAGAGATTTCAGGAAGCTTTAGAGAGATGTGATGAGGCGCATGGGCCTGCAATCCGAGTCATTCAAGCTGGGCTACTGAAACGGGATATGCCTCTAGGCGATTTACGGGAGTCATTGCAGGAAGTCGCCCAACTGCAAGTACCGAGACTTGAGAAGAACCTTTCCATTTTGGCCACTGTTGGATACGTCTCGCCTCTTTTGGGTCTGTTAGGAACGGTGACTGGAATGATCCATGTATTTCAAACGGTGAGTGGGGCGCGAGGCACCGTGCCTGTGGGGGAGTTGGCTGGAGGAATCTGGGAGGCTCTTCTCACAACAGCGGCAGGGCTGGTTGTGGCAATTCCTGCTTATGTGGCCTACAACTATCTGGCATCTCGTATGGGTTCAGAGGTGAACGATATGGAGCGTGCTGGAATCGAGATGATTCAAATCTTGAAAGAGGGAGGTCGCTCTCGTCCTGCTACAAAGGTGAGCACTCCGGTCACGACTGAGTTGCGTTCGGAGAAGCCCAAGCCATGAAGGTCCGGACTTCGGTCCGGATGTTGCGGGGCCCTTTGGATATGGCTCCGTTGATCGATGTGGTCCTGCTCCTTCTGATTTTCTTTCTACTGACCTCTACCTTTGTATTTCAGCCTGGAATCGTGGTGGATCCGCCCTCCCCAGGGCAGTCAAAGGGCGGCGTCAGTGATACTCGTTATGTGATTACTGCGACGGCTGGGGCGACCCCCCAGATCTTTTTCAATGACCGCGTGACGGATCTTGTGAAATTACGTGGAGAGATGGGGCGTTTAGCGAAGGCTGAACCTCGGGCTGTCGTGGTAATTCGAGCGGATCGGGAATTGCGTCATGGAGTAGTTGCGCAGCTGTTGGATTGCGTCGTTCAAAATGGTCTTTCAGCTGTGTTGGCATCGCGTTCGGGTGCTGTAGAGCCATGAAGTGGGGTTCCTCATCCTCGATGGGGCGCAGATTGATGGGCTTCCTTGTGCTTTCTTTAGGGGCACATGCGGCCGCTTTTTCGCTCTTTCGTGATCCAGGCGAGAGCTCGCCACTTTATCCTCAAGGAGCGGGTAAGGTGATTCTATCGAATACCCTTGGCGGGGATACGGGTTTGGCAGATCTTTTTGATCCTTCTGCAATTGTGCTTCCGGCAGATCAAACGAAGCAATTGGCCTCTTCCGTGACCCTGCCATGGCAGGGAATGGCCTGGCCTGAGAGGCCGATCCCCCCAGCACCTAAGTACAGGCCTAATGAAGTGGGCCAAGATGTACCCTTGGCAGTGAAAGCAACAACTGCGAGCCCCTTTTATCGAATCAAGAGCTCGACTGCGCATTCAAGAAAAGGGGATGGAGTTGCTAAGACTTGGTGGGAGCTAAGTGGAGACTTGCGAAAAAGAAAGCCCACCAAAACGATTGAACTGTCTGCCATGAAAAGTGCGAACGCTTTAGAGCCGACCACGGCAAGGATCGGTGTGGATGAAGATGGGGCGGTACGTTTTGTGTTTTTAGAGGGCTCGACAGGAGATGCGTCGGTTGATCGGGAGGCCTCGAGCTTGATTCGTACATGGCGTTTTCAGCCTTCCCTAGGCCACTGGATTGAGTGGGGTAGAGTAAGGATTTTATGGGCGGTCGAACCTCCCGATGGGGGGAAATTATGACGCTGACTGGTTCACAACTTCTTCTTCTCTACTTATGTCTTTTTCTTGGCATCGTATTTATTTTGTGGATGGTTGGAGGATGGAAAGCATCGCGTACACAAAGAAGGGCAATCGAGAAGGTAACCTGTCCTGTTTGCGGAGCGCAGACCCCACGGGGTCACGCATGGTTTTCTTTGCGATGCGGCACCTGTGGCGCAAGACGTCGTTTTCAATCTGAAGTAACTGAAAGGAGTTGATTATGGGCATGTGGATCGGACGAAATCGGAAAGCTAGGGTGACCTATGGGTTTGATGAGATTGCTCTTGTTCCTGGGGACGTGACAGTCAACCCGAACGAGGTGGATTGCAGTTTCTCGATCGGAAAGCATACCTTCCAAGTACCTATTTTAGCATCGGCAATGGATGGTGTGGTGGATGTAAAGTTTGCTGTAGCGATGGGCAAGATGGGGGGCTTGGCAGTTTTGAATTTGGAGGGTGTGCAAACCCGTTATGAGAATCCCGCCCATGTCTTAGAGCAGATTGCCAAGGCGGATAAAGATGCCTGTACGCATCTGATTCAAAAGATGTACGTCCCTCCGATTCGGGAGGAACTGATTGCAAAACGGATTAAAGAGATGAAGAAGGCGGGCATTGTGGTTGCAGTATCCGCGATTCCCCAAAAGGCGGAGAGGTACGGAGCGATCGCACAGAAGGCGGGTGCCGATATTTTTGTGATTCAGTCGACCGTATCGACGGTGCGTCATGTTTCTTCTGAGTATAAAACCTTCGATTTGGCGAAGTTTTGCAAGACGATGAAGATTCCTGTAATGGTCGGAAATGCGGTCACCTACGGGGTGAGCATGGAGCTGATGCAGGCAGGAATCTCGGGTCTGCTTGTCGGTGTAGGTCCTGGAGCTGCTTGTACAACACGTGGAGTTTTAGGGTTGGGCGTACCTCAAGTAACAGCAACGGTGGACTGTGCGGCGGCTCGTGATGCGTATCACAAAAAAACGGGTCGTTACGTGCCGATCATCACCGATGGTGGGATGAACAAGGGAGGGGATATTTGTAAGGCGTTCGCCTGTGGTGCGGATGCCGTGATGATTGGAAGTGCTTTTGCCCGAGCTCAGGAAGCTCCGGGGAACGGGAATCATTGGGGGATGGCCACACCCCATGCAAATCTTCCCCGAGGCACCCGAATCAAGGTGGGTGTGACGGGTAGCCTGAAGCAGATTCTCTTTGGACCTGCGACTTTGGATGACGGGTCGCAGAATCTGGTGGGAGCGATTGTCACGTGTATGGGCAACGTCGGAGCCAAGACCCTGAAGGAGTTTCAGGAAACGGAGATCATTATCGCACCTTCGATCAAGACCGAGGGGAAGCTGTTCCAGACCGTGCAGGGTGTCGGAATGGGAACGCGCTGATTTCGGTAAGTGTAACTTGTCCGTTCTCGGAATAGGTGAAAAGCGGGTGCTGGGCTACAGGTTGTAGCTTAGAGACAACTCAAAGCGGGATGGAAGGAGTCCGATCCCTCAGCACTTGTGTGACCCGTCGCAGAACGGCGCGTTTTTTGTTTTGCCGCAGCCGCAGGCCCAGATGGGGCCGTCTTTCTCAATCGTAATCACCTTGGGGGCTTTGCCTGAACCTTTGTGGGAGCCGTCGCAGTAGGGAGGATTCTTGGTTTGTCCGCAGCTGCAGAAAGCGAGGGTTTGACCTGATTTTGCATCGATTTTGAAGGGAGAGGTTTGCCAGCTCATGGGGTCATCATTGAACAGTCATTGGAGAATGAAAGGGCAAAATGCGGGAGGTGGAAAGTTAAGGTGGAAGGCGGGAGGGCGGGTCCTAGCGATTCTTCTTATACCAATCGAGAAGGATACGGGTGGGGGTGTTGAGGGGCAGCTGGTAGGCCTCCTCAAGGCTGCACCAGCGATATTCGTCCGCCTCTTCATTGAGAGTGACATCTGTCTTCGATGTATGACCGAGGTAGTTCAATAAAACAAAGTGGGCCGGTTTATAAAACTCTTTCGATTGAATGCAGTCCTGAACCATGGCGAAACGAATCTGGGAGAGGGGGAGGCCAGTTTCCTCCAGAATTTCACGTCGGAGTGCATCTTCAGAGGATTCCCCAGCCTTAATCTTTCCTCCGGGAATTCCCCAGAGACCAGACCATTTCAGGGTATGGACCATCAGCAACTTCTTGTCTGGACCGATGATCAGCGCTCCAACAGTTGGGGTGGGAGGGATTGCCTCGGGTTCGGAATGGCGGCGAAGGATCTCCATGACGGCGAACATGTCGGGAGCAACGTGGTCGGGAAAGGCTCGCTGTAGTTTCTTGAGTGAGTCGTAGCCTGTCAGGACGGCACAGGATCGGATATTACCGTAACGAGCGGTTTCGATGTCATGCTCCATGTCGCCCACAAAAAGGGTCTCGTCGGCTCGAAGATGGTGGTCGGCCAGAATCGAATGAATTGCCTCCCGCTTATCCAAAATCCCTGCATACGCCTTGTGGAAGTAGTGATCAACCCCGAGACGCTTGGCCTGATGAAGAAAATCCTCATGCGTGACCGTGCTTAACAGAAAGGTCGGAAGCTGGTTGTCGTGACAGTATTGAAGAATCTCTTTGGCTCCGGGCAGGAGGGAAACCGTATGGTGATGCTCACGAAAGACTTTACGGAATATCTTTTCGAGGCCCTCTAGGGCAACTCCGGGCAGGTGTTCTTCGTAAAAGCCTTGATAGGGGAGGTAGAACTTTTCACGAAAAGTTTCCCGGTCAAAGAGAGGCTTGCCGTGGAGTCCGAAGACGTGATTGGTGGCGGTCAGGACGGGTGTGAGGTCGTCGACTAGCGTTCCGGACCAGTCAAAGATGAGATTTCGGATCAATGGAAGAGTCGATAGAGAGAGAGTTCTTAAGCGTGGTAATCTTGCAGCGCTTGAACGGAGAGGCCATGGGCACGGATCGACTTAATGCCTTCAACGCTAGCTTCGGCAGCGGCCACTGTTGTCATAACCGGGATCTTGTTTCTTAAGGCGGATGTCCGAATCAGGACTTCCTCTGACCGCGCGATGGCTCCCGCAGGAGTATTGATCACGAGTGTAATTTCCTTGTTTTTGATGAGGTCAACGACATTGGGACGTCCCTCTGAAAGTTTAAGGAGGGGAGTGACAGGAATCTTTGCGTCTGCCAATTTACGGGCTGTTCCGGAGCTAGAAACAATCTTAAAGCCGAGTTCATGAAGGCCTTTGCCGATTCTGACCGCAGACTCTTTGTCCATATCTCGGACGCTTAAGAAAACGGTTCCAGAGGTGGGCAGGGGTGGTTGGGCGGCCATTTGAGCTTTGGCATAAGCGAGGCCAAAGGAGCGGTCGATGCCCATAACTTCTCCGGTGGATTTCATTTCAGGTCCGAGCAGGATGTCCGTTCCTGGGAATCGGGCAAAAGGGAAGACTGCCTCTTTGACGGAGAAAAACTCAGGAATGATTTCTGAGGTGAATCCGAGTTCTTTCAGGGTTTTGCCCGACATGACTCGGGACGCGATCTTGGCAAGGGGCTTCCCGATCGCCTTGCTGACAAAAGGAACGGTCCGTGAGGCACGTGGGTTAACCTCCAGGACGTAAATCTTATCCTTCTGAACGGCAAACTGGATGTTCATGAGGCCGTGGACCTTTAACTCTCGGGCAAGGGAGAGTGTGGCCGTACGAATTTCCTCCAGAACCTTTTTAGATAAGGAACGGCTGGGGATGACGCAGGCGCTATCCCCTGAATGAATGCCTGCCTGTTCGATATGTTCCATCACAGCTCCGATGACGGCATCTTTGCCATCCGACACACAGTCGACATCCACCTCTGTGGCATCTTCAAGAAAGCGGTCGAGAAGGATAGGGCGACCAGGAGCGACTTCTGTGCATTCTTTCATGTAGGTGCGGATTTCATCTTCCGAGTACACAATTCGCATGGCTCGACCTCCCAGGACGAACGAAGGGCGAAGCAGTAGGGGAAATCCAATCTCCTTTGCGGCTACGAGAGCCTGTTCCGTTGTGGTTGCCGTACCATTTGGGGGTTGGTGAAGTCCCAGCTTGTCCAACATGGCGGAAAAGAGTTTTCGGTCTTCGGCGCGTTCGATCGATTCGACGGAGGTTCCCAGGATGCGGACTCCAGCGGCCTGAAGTTCAGCCGCAAGGTTCAGTGGGGTTTGTCCGCCAAACTGGACGATGACTCCCTTGACTAGGTCATCCTTATTTTCAGCCCGGTAGATATGAATGACGTCTTCGGCCGTAAGGGGTTCGAAATATAGTTTGTCGGAAGTGTCGTAATCGGTGGATACCGTCTCGGGGTTGGAGTTGACCATGATCGTCTCATAGCCGTCTTCCCGGAGGGCAAAGCTGGCGTGGACGCAGCAGTAGTCGAATTCGATCCCTTGGCCGATTCGGTTCGGGCCTCCTCCCAGGATGAGGATCTTCGGTTTCTTGGTCGGGCGGGATTCGTCGTCATCCACGTCGTAGGTGGAGTAGTAGTAAGGGGTATAGGCCTCAAATTCAGCCGCGCAGGTATCAACCAAGCGATAGGAGGGGTGAACCATCATCTTTTCGCGCCATGCCCGAACGGCGCGGGTTCGGGTCACCAGTTCTTCGGCGGGGCCGGGAAGGATGCGGGCGAGGTCGATATCCGACAGACCAGCCTGTCGGGCCTGGAGAAGAAGGGGGAGGGAGGCCGGGTTTCCCAGCCAACTCTGTTTTTCGATCGATTGAGCGACTTCTGTGATCTGTTTCAGGTTATCTAGGAACCACGGGTCAATCTTTGTGACTTCGTGGACTCGTTCGACCGACCATCCCTGGTTGAAGGCGTGGCTGACATACCAAATTCGGGCGGGATGAGGTGTGCGGAGTTGAACCGTTAACTGATCCTCAGAAACAGGGGGTGTGCGGGTTCCGAAATCGAGGCGACCTTCCAGACCTTTAATGTCCAGAGATCGAAGGGCTTTCATGAATGACTCTTGGAAGGTTCGGCCAATACCCATGGCCTCGCCGACGCTCTTCATTGAGGTTGTCAGAACGGCTTCCGCGCCAGGGAACTTTTCAAAGGTGAAACGCGGTATCTTGGTTACCACGTAGTCGAGGGTGGGCTCGAAGGATGCAGGAGTATTGCGGGTAATATCGTTTTTCAGTTCGTCGAGGGTGTAACCGACGGCGAGTTTCGCGGCGATTTTGGCAATGGGATAACCGGTGGCCTTGGAGGCGAGGGCGGAAGAGCGGGAGACGCGGGGATTCATTTCAATGACAATCATCCGTCCTGTCTGCGGACAAACGGCAAACTGGATGTTGGAGCCTCCTGTTTCCACCCCGATTTCCCGAATGACGGCCAATGAGGCATCGCGCATCCGTTGATACTCTCGATCCGTAAGAGTTTGGGCAGGAGCAACGGTGATACTGTCACCCGTATGGACTCCCATTGGATCAAAGTTTTCAATGGAGCAGATAATGACGCAGTTGTCTGCGTGATCTCGCATAACCTCCATTTCGTACTCTTTCCAACCGAGAAGGGACTCCTCCACGAGGATTTCAGAGGTGGGGGAGGCGTCGAGACCTGAGGCAGCAAATTTTTCGAACTCTTCGCGGTTAAAGGCGATGCCCCCGCCCGTGCCGCCCAAGGTGAACGCGGGCCGAATGATGAGCGGGAAAGTGCCGATCTTTTCCATCGCTGCCCGGGATTCCTCCATAGTGTGGGCGGTGACGGACCTGGCACATTCGAGACCGATTTTGGCCATACACTCCTTGAAAAGCTGGCGATCTTCCCCTTTGCGGATGGCCTCAACTTGAGCCCCGATGAGCTTCACTCCGTGTTTGGTGAGGGCTCCCGACTCATGTAAGGCCATAGCGGTATTAAGGGCGGTCTGACCACCGAGCGTCGGGAGGAGGGCGTCGGGTTTCTCCTTTGCGAGGATCTTTTCGACGACTTCTGGGGTAATGGGCTCGATATAGGTGCGGTCGGCAAACTCAGGATCGGTCATAATCGTTGCGGGGTTGCTGTTCACGAGGATGACCTTGTAGCCTTCTTCGCGCAGGGCTTTACAAGCTTGGACCCCGGAGTAGTCGAATTCGCAGGCTTGGCCGATGATGATGGGTCCAGACCCGATGATGAGAATCGATTTTAGGTCGGTCCGGCGTGGCATGGACTGAAGAATAAAGAAAAGAGAACGTTCTAGAAGAAAGAATTACAGAATCGTGGCACTAGATGTGAAAAATTAGGAGGACAAGGGGAACCAGTGAAAAAGGGCCTCAGCAATTCCGGAGCCAGCTTCCTGAGTGGCGAGGTAGCCACCCTCTTTTTTGACCTGGGTAAGGACCTCTGAGACGGAGTTGGATGGGCAAGCAAGGAAGTGCCCGTATTTACGTTGGAGCATGGGCAGATCATTCAGATTATCGCCCGCAATAAAGGTGGAGGAAGGGGGAAGATCCAGAAGCTTTTGGATTTCTGCCAGGCAGGAGCCTTTGTGGTAATCCACATGGGCAAAACGAAAGTATGGGCCGTTCCTGACGGTCGAGATTTCGGGGTGCTCCCGAATAATTTCGGTCACCAGTGCGTGGGTTCGGTCGATGCTTTTTTGAGAACCCGCGACTAAGCCAATGGCTCCTGCGTCTGGAATGACGGTGACTTCATCGGTTGATCCGATCTCGCGTTCGATCTTTTCCAAAAGGGCTCCGTGGCGGCCGAAGAGGGCCTGATGAGTCTCGGTACAACACTTGTTCCAGGCCTCGAGAGAGTGAGCCTGACCTTCTTTAACTTGGTGAATTTCCCTTTCCACGGTCACGATCCAGTCGGGCATGACGGGAGCTTTGTGGAATACAAGAGCTTCGCGAAGGCTCTCCCAAGATCGCCCTGTGGCAACCACCCAGGATATTTCACTGACTTTTCTGGAACTGCCCAGCCAGCGAAAGAATTCGGGTGCAAGCGGCTCATCCGGATTTTCTCCCGCAAGAGTCCCGTCGAAATCAGTGCAGACGAGTTGCGCCTTCAATGGGGGAGATTGAACTCGTAGTGAAGGATGGAGGCGAGAAAGAGGGAGGCGGTTTCGGATCGGAGGACGAGGGGTCCTAGAGAAGCGGGTTGAAATCCAGCCGAGCGGGCACGACCGATTTCCGCAGGGGTGAAATCTCCCTCCGGGCCGATGAGAAGATCTAAGGCCGGGGGTTTTCCTGCTTGTCGAACAGCCGCCAAAAGAGCGGGCAGAGGTTTTGCTTCGGGTTGGAGTGAACCAATGATCCTTCCTGCGGGGGGGGCAGGATTTGGCGCAGAAAGAAAGTTATCAAGGGGGCCTACTTCGTGAATCTTTGGGAGCCAATTTTGTCCCGACTGCTTACAGGCAGATAGGGCGATCGACTCCCAGCGATGCGATATTCGCTTTTCTCCCGATGGCTTGGAGATGGATCGTTCCGATGCGATGGGCCAGATTTCACTCACACCCAGCTCAGTTAACTTCTGGATGAGCAGATCCATCCCGACGGGCTTGATGAGGGCCTGACCAAAGCGGATCTGGCAGGACGGCGGGGGGGTACGAGCGGTGGAAAGGGTTTCGTAGGAGACTTCGTCGGCAGAGACTTGGGTTAGACGAACCCGTGCTTCCGTACCTTTTCCATCAAATATTGCAGCCGAATCACCTGAACGGAGACGGAGTACATCCACAGCGTGGTGGGACTCTTCCGGTGAGAATTTACCCGAGGAGAGGTTGGGATTGTAAAAGCGGTGGCCTGGCATGGAGCTTAGCCCTTGAACAGTTTCTTTGCTTTTTCGAGAAACGAGTGACCCTCTGGGTGAGTATGTTCATCGCACAGTTTTGCAAATTTCTCCAAAGCCTCTTTTTGGGCCGTGTTCAGGTGTTTAGGGATTTCAACCTGGATTCGGATATGAAGATCGCCTCTTGTACGTCCTGAGACGGAGGGGACACCCTGTCCACGAATCCTGAAAACCTTGTCGGATGAGGTTCCAGCGGGAATCTTGAGTTTCATCTCCCCATCCAAACTGGGAATGCTGATTTCAGCACCGAGAGCTAACTGGCTAAAGGAGATGGGAATATTGCAGGCGAGGTCATTCTCCTCGCGATCGAAGACCGGGTGGGATTGAACGGATAGGACCACATAAAGATCGCCTGCTGGACCACCCCTCGAACCCGCCTCGCCTTGTCCGACCGATCGTAGTCGTGAGCCTGTGTCCACTCCTGCAGGTATCTTTAGTTTAATACGCGCATTTTCCTCAACGCGCCCTTCTCCTCGGCAGGATTTACAGGGGTTCTGAATTGTTTGGCCTGAGCCGCCACACTTTGGACAGGTTTGGGCGATAGAAAAGAAACCCCGACTGACAGCGACCTGTCCTTGTCCACGGCATGTGGAGCAAGTTGTGGCCTTCGAACCGGCTGCTGCTCCTGTGCCTTGGCAAGGGGAGCAGGGAACAGGACGACGAATCGTGATCTCCTTTTCACAACCCCGAACGGCTTCCATAAAATCGATCTCCAGATCGTACCGAAGATCGGAGCCCTGGTTGGAGCGAGCCCCGCGTCGACCGCCTCCTCCACCCCCGAATGCTCCCTCAAGGATGTCTCCAAAAATCCCGGCCCCACCACCTCCCGAGTTGAAGACCTCGCGGAAGACCTCGAAAGGATCATGAAACCCTCCTGCGCCACCCATACCTGATCCGGGGGCAAAGGCGCGATGTCCGTACCGATCATAGGCATCCCGTTTTTGCTGATCAGACAACACCTCATACGCTTCGCCGATCTCTTTAAACTTTTCTTCGGCCTTTTTGTCTCCCTTGTGTTTATCGGGATGATGTTGAACTGCGAGTTTGCGGTACGCCTTTTTGATCTCCTCGGCTGTGGAAGTACGCGAGACGACCAGAACTTCGTAATAATCTCTCTTTGTAGACACGGCTTACGATGTAGGTGGCGCTGCCGTGATCACACTGGCAGGGCGAAGAAGGCGATCGCCGATTTTAAACCCACGGCGTCGCAGGTGGAGAATGGTGCCTTCTGATTTTCCCGGAGCAGGCTCTTGACCAAGAGCTTCATGCCAGTTGGGATCGAATGGTTTGCCCAAGGCATCAATCGGGGTGACTCCATGCTCGGTCAGAAATCGTTCAAATTGGGTTTGAATCAGTTTTACTCCGTTGACAACGGACGCCGCATCTTTGGCGGAGGTAGCCGCTTGGAGACCAAGCTCAAGGTGATCTAGAAGAGGGAGAAGATCCGCAAGGATCGATTGGTTTGCATAACGCAAAGACTCCTCTTTTTCACGAACGAGTCTCTTTCTGCTGTTTTCGAAATCAGCCCGAGCTCGAAGAAGTTGATCTTTAAGAGAAGCGATCTCCGCTGCCGTTTGCTCGGCAGGGGATGGAACGGGAGCAGGAACTGAATCCTGAGGAGGGGTCTGCGGTTCGGGTGGTGTTGGCGGTGGGCTTTTTGACTTCATTTGTGAGTACCTAACTATAGCAGATCTATCGCTATTTTGAGCAAAAAGTACTAATCCAAGATTGTAATTGTTATGAAATCTACTTTTGAGACTAAGCTTCTATTGGGTTTGCTGCATGGAGTGTGGGATCGGTACTTTTCCTAAAACGTTACTCTTCGCTCCAAAGAAAGTGGCGGTTTCGTAGGTCTTCGATCTTACGGGTGAAGGCGAGTTGGCTGGGGCCACCCGCCTTTTCAAGGATCCGATAGATAGAAAGTGCTCCGCGAAAGTCTCCTCGTTTTTCTTGAAGGCGTGCTGCTTCGGCCCCTGAGCGAGCGAACCAGAGATACTCGGGTTGCGCAGGTCCAGATGTAGGCGAGGCCTGTTTTGCATAAAGAACGTCGAGGTAAGCCTGAAGTGCATCCTCCTCACGCCCCAACTGCTCTAAGGATTTTCCGCGAATATATCCTGCCTCGTTCCGATCCGCCGAATCCGCGGCAGGGCTAGCGATGAGGCTCAAGGCAGTCGACGCAGCTCGCTCCAAACTAGCTCGATCCGTGCCACCGATCGCAAATTCACAGGCAAGGCGACGTTTTGTGATCTCTACCCAAGCTCTCTGTTCAGGGGTTTTGTTTGCGAGAAGAGAGTTTGCGATTTGGAGGCCTCCCGAATAGTCGCCTGAGGTGCGGGATGCATCAATCTCTGCCAATCGTGCATCCAGCCGGAGTGGGGAAGTCTCTGAAATCGATCGAAAAAGCTTCACGGCTTCTTCCGGATTTCCTAAGGCAAGGGCGCTTAGGCCTGCGTAGTAACGGGCGTCATCTGCTAACGGATCCTTTGCAAATCGCTGGGCCATTTCACGAAAGCTAGAAAGAGCTTCCCCGTGGTTTTTCTCTTCGTAGTGAGTTTGCCCGATCTGAAAGGCCAAGGATGGAGCCAAACTACTTTCGGGAAAGCGCGCGAGGATCTTGGCAAATTCGGCACGAGATTGAGCTCCTGTAATTTCTTTTTGGCGTAAGCGAGCTTCGATTCCTGAGGCGAGGGCTTGGGGAAGAAGGGGTGACTTGGGAAAACTCTTTTCAAATTCAGCAAATGCCGCGATGGCGGCGGGATAGTCGCCTGTACGTAGCAGGGAGTTGGCTCTTCGCAGTGAAGCTTCGTCCTTAAGGGAATCGGCCCCAGGAAGTTTCGAAACTTCCGCTAGTGCAGAACGGCTCGCAGGTGAGTCCCCTTTATTCTCGAGCATTCGACCGCGCTCCAACGCCAAGGCAGCTCGACGACTACTTTCTGGATATTTCTTTGTAAAAAGTTCCTCGAGCCTTCCGAACTTAGCCGGATCGGGTTGTCGTGCGGCGGTGAGCGTTGCGTTGAAGTAGGCCTGCTCGGCAAGATTTGCCTTTGGAGCAGTAAGGGCTGCCTCCTCCCAAAGGGTGCTGGCCTCCGAGGCTTTTCCCTCTTGAAGTAGAATGTCGGCAAGGGCTGCTTTGCCCTGATAAGTAATTTCCGAACTCAAGTTTTCCCGTTTGAGAAGGCTTTGAAGCTGCTCGCGAGCTGTGGTGAGTTGCCCCTGCTTGACGAGTGCCTCTGCAAGAAGGAGTTGGGCTGATGGAAGTGCTGGGGAGGAGGGATAAGTTTTCATAAGATTATCCAGATCCGCCACGCTCGCCTCTAAGTTTTCCGAGTCCAGGGAGCTGGAAGCTAAAAGGAGAAGGGCTGGGGCGTATCTACCGCGCTTCTCATCGTCACTTTCCCTGTCTCGAACCGAGTCACGAAGCCGTAGAGATGCAGCAGGGAGGGATTGCGCTGTTTTTGCAGCCGAGAGGTACTCCCGGGCTGCGGTCAGGTAAGATTCAGGATTTCCTCCGCAATCGAGAGCTTTTTCAAAGGCGCTCGCAGCGTCAGCGGGTTTATCGCGGGCACGATCAATCTGCCCTATCGCAATCCAAGCTTGGGAAATTAAGTCCCGGGTTGCGTTTTTTCTATCCTCTATGACTTTCTCGAAAAGGGTGCGCGCTTCGTCCGCTTTACCTCGCACTGCGAGAAGCCTCGCTTTCCAGTACATTGCTTCCGCAAGAATGGGCCCTGGACTTTTTGGCGAGATCTTTTCCAAAGCATCCGAAGCCTCATCGGATTTTCCTTCCGAGAGGAGAACCTTTACAAGGAAAAGCCGAGCCAAATCGTGGGATGGATTTTTCGGGTCATCCAAAACTTCAACTAGTTCACGGATTGCGGCAGTAGGATTATTTTCGTGCAGCCAAGTCTCGGCTAAACCCAGCCGAATCTGAGTTTTGATTTCAGAATTCTGCGCCTCTTTCTTGGCTTCCTGCCATTCGAGGACAGCATCACTTGTTCGACCGACCTCGGCCAATGCGGCGGCCCGTGTTAATCTTTGGCGTATCAGAAGTTCAGGGGGGCAAGTTTTAGGTAGTGAGGAGAGTGATTCAGCAGGTCGGTGATCCAGTAGCAGAGCCTCCGCAAGCATCACTTGAGCCAATGGTTGAGGGGAGGAGTTATTCTTCTGTAGCCAATCCTGAATTCTTGTAGCGGCATCACGTCCTAATCCATCCTTCATCATTTCCTCCGCCACCCGAAGTTCCTTAGGAATTTCGCCAGGTGCCGCGGCGAGAAGGAGGGGGAAAAGCGTGAGAAGAGCGAAGAGTTTCATCGGGTGGAAAGTATCTTTCCAGTGGCGCTCTGGTTATTGCGAGCGACCTCTTGTGGGGTTCCCTTCGTAACTATCTGTCCTCCTTGATGGCCGCCGCTGGGGCCCAACTCCACGATCCAGTCCGCATGACTCATAATGTCAGGGTGATGTTCCACGACAACTAGTGTATGTCCTGATTTGCATAAATCGAAGAAAACCGATAGCAGATTTTCAACTTCGGCTAGGTGCAAACCCGTTGTGGGTTCATCCAGCAGGTAGAGAGTGGGTCCATGTGTTCGTTGAGCCAGAGCCGTCGCAAGTCGCACTCGCTGGGCTTCGCCTCCTGAAAAACGATCGGCCGACTGACCAACGGGGAGGTAGCCGAGCCCGACTTTTTGTAGAGCTCCCAACGCATTGGCAAGGGGTGGAATGGCTCGTAGAAGTTCTAGGGCGCGATCGACGGGCAGTTGCAAAATCTGGCCAATCGAGTGTCCTCGATAGGTGATCGTTAGCGTTTCGCGGTTATATCTTTCCCCAGCGCAGGCGGGGCAAGGAGCGATAGCCTCTGGAAGAAGCTGTAACTGAACGGCAATTTCGCCTAGGCCGGAGCAGGTTTCGCATCGGCCTCCCCGGACGTTGAAACTGAATCGGGATGGACCAAAACCGCGCGCTTTGGCAGAGGGAAGTGAGGCGAAGAGTTTTCGCACTTCATCCCAGACCCCGAGAAGAGACAGGGGATGAGAGCGGGATTGGCGAGACAACGGAGATTGATCGATGACGACGGCTCGAGTTAAAGAATCTGTTCCTACCAGAGATTGATACGGTCCGGGAAGAGGAGCAGAGGAGGGAGTGCCAAATTGTCGTAGAAGGGCGTTCGCCAAGGTATCAAAGACGAGGGAGCTTTTGCCTGACCCGCTTACGCCTGTCACGCATGTGAATGCACCTAAGGGAATTGAGAAGTCCACTTTCTTTAAGTTGTGAGTGGAAGCTCCTTTTAAGTGAAGCCAATCGGTGAAGGAGCTTTTTCTTGTCGGGATTTTGATTTTACGTCGACCAGAGAGAAAAGCTCCCGTTAAGGATTGGGGAAGGGCAGAAATTTCTTTAGGAGTGCCTTGGCCTGTGATCTGGCCTCCTGCGGTGCCGGCTCCAGGTCCGAATTCGATCAGGTAGTCGGCACGACGAAGAGTTTCCTCGTCGTGTTCGACCACAATCAGGGAGTTGCCGAGATCGCGAAGTTGGAAAAGGAGGTTGAGGAGGCGGGAGTGTTCAGATGGGTGAAGGCCGATACTGGGTTCATCCAAGACATAGAGGACACCTGTTAATCCTCCTCCAATCTGAGTTGCGAGTCGGGTGCGGCGGTATTCACCTCCTGAAAGTGTGTCCATGGTGCGATCGAGTGTGAGATAGCCCAGTCCTAGCTGCTCGAGAAAGGAGAGGCGTTGGGTAAGGGCCGTCTGAAGAGGGACGAATGAGTGGGCGACTGGTCCAGAAGTGGGTTCGAGATGGGTAAGCCAGTGGAGAGCGTCTGAGGCGGTTTGTTGGCACAGGGAGGCGATTGAATGGGTTTCGCCTGAGGGGGAGGTCAAAGTTACGGATTGAGCGGAGGGTTGAAGGCGTGTGCCAGAGCAGAGAGTGCAGGTACCAGTAGAGAAAAAGCGCTGAAGCCGATGTCTGGCTGAGTCGGATTTGGCTTCGCTAAGTTGGCGAGAGAGTTCGGGGATCAATCCTTCCCAAGGTTTTTTCTTAAAGAGAGGTCGACCTTGAGATCCATGAAGGAATATCTTTTTCCACTTTTCCGGCCATGACATGAGAGGCGTGAGGGCGGGAATCTTTGCGTGCTGAGTGAATTCGCGTCCGAGAGTTCGGTAGAAGGTTCGCATCTTGGGATGAGCGCGATTCCATGGGGCGATAGCACCCTTTTCGATGGGTAGCGCGGTGTTGGGGATAATCTTTTCTACGTCCGGGGAAAGTGAGGTGCCTAAGCCAGAGCAGTTGGGACAGGCCCCCTCGGGGCTATTGAAGGAGAAGTGTCTAGGGGTGAGGCGGGGGATAGTGGTGCCTGTATCTGGATCGTGGGGTTCGGTTGAAAAGGAGAGTTCGGGTTGAGGTAGGACTTTGGAGAAATCGGGATTGGTAAAGGCGACGAGGACTTTTCCTTGTCCGAGGCGGAGGGCGAGTTCAACGGAGTCGGTCAAGCGACCTCGGGCGGAGGAGGCAAGAGTGATTCGGTCGACGACGAGTTCTATGGAGGATTGGGTGGAGTCCGCTTGAAGTTCGACGATCTCTGTTTTTTGACGGACACGCAAAAAGCCCTCTTTTTTCAAGCGAGCAGGGTCTGCATGTGGCAAAGGTGCGAGAAGTACGACGGGACGATCTTTTCCTTTTTCAAGAATCTGATCGACGATCTGTTGGGGAGAAAAAGATAGGAGGGCTTTTCCTGTTTTCGGATCGTGTGGGGTTCCGTGAGTGGCAAAGAGAACGCGGAGATGATCATGGATTTCGGTAGCGGTGGCTAGGGTGGAGCGGGCGGAGCCTCCAGCTTGGCGCTGTTCAACGGCGAGGGTAGGGGAGAGGCCTTCGATCGTATCGATATCGACAGCGGGAAGCTGTGCGAGGTGATGCCGGGCATGGGAGGATAGGCACTCGAGGTAGCGACGTTGTCCTTCCGCATAGATGGTATCAAAGGCGAGAGAACTTTTTCCTGACCCTGACGGACCAGTAAAGACGACCAGCTTGTGGCGAGGAATATCGAGGGATAGGTTGGCGAGATTGTGTTGGCGTGCGCCTCGGATTCGGAGGAGATCGTCCGTGGGACTCACTGGAAGGGCCAAGGGGGGCCCGAGGGGCGGCTTAGGATGCCGCGGCGGGAGACGGATCGATATGGATGCGGCGGTTTCCCTTATCAAAGCGGACCCGGCCGTGGGAGAGTGCGAAGAGGGTGTGATCTCGGCCCATACCGACGTTTTGGCCTGCCTGAAATCTTGTTCCGCGTTGGCGGATAATGATCGAACCGGCGGGGATGGTTTCTCCGCCGAAACATTTCACTCCGAGGCGTTGGCTGCGGCTATCGCGACCGTTGCGTGTTGATCCTTGCCCTTTTTTATGTGCCATGACGGTTTCCTCGGTTATTTGCCGGCTTGGATCTTTTGAATTTTGATCCGAGTCCGAGCCTGACGATGGCCGACGGTGCGGTGATACCCTTCCCGGCGGCGATATTTGAAAGCGATGACTTTGGGGGCGCGATCGTGGGTGACAACTTCGGCAACGACCTTGGCACCGGCGACCGTGGGCTTGCCTACTTGAACCTTGCTGTCTTGGACAACGAGTAGGACATCAGAAAACTCTGCTGAGGATCCTGGGGCAGTAGTAAGGCGTTCAATCTCAAGGGTCTCGCCTTCGCTGACCTTGTACTGTTTGCCTCCTGTGCGGATGACGGCGACGTTTGCCATAAGAAGAAAGAGTATCGGAAAAAAGGGGGTTCGGCAAGAGCAGGATTAGGCAGGGGGCAGTTTTGGGGCTTTCTGGAAGGCGGTGCGGACAAGAAGGACGTCTTCGTGGCGGGCCCGACGGCGTTGATAGCGTTTATCGACCTCCTCGAGAAGTCGTTCCCATACATCGGTCGGAAGAAGTTTTGGAGTTTCCCACTTTTCCGCATCTTTCTCTTTGCGTTGCCAGTGGACAACACCTGAGAAAAGGGAGACGCGGTAGGTGGTAGTGGGGCGAGTGCCGTCGGACTTATCGGTCCACTCCATGCAGCGACGCATGGGGTGTGTTTAAAGTTCGCCGCGGGCGACGGCTTCTCGGGCGAGACGTTCGGCCTCTTTCACTCGCTCTTTTTCGGCTTTCGTTGTCCAGTCGTCCCAAGATTTGCCAAACGCTGGGTCTTCGCCCGTGAAGTGAACGGCGGTGACATCATTGGCTGGGAACGTTTGGGGAATCGAGTCTTTGCCTTGGGGAATGTAAATATGAACCACTCCAGGGGATTCGTCGTATCGAAAAACGAATCCGACGATCTTTTTGCCGCCGCCGATATCCAAGGTGACGTCGCCACGGTAATCGAACGCAGTTTGGAGGGCATGTCGACGAGATGCGGTGTCGGAACAGGTAAGGGTCGTGCCCTCGATCGAGCCCGGCTTGTGAGTCGGTAAAGCGTGCTTTTCGGCCTGAGGCATAGTGTTGAGTGGAACTGACGGAGGGGTCAGGTTCCGTAGGCGATAGCGGCTTTGACCGTGCGGGCGAATCCAGGGAGAGAACCGAAAGTGTCGTCGACTGAACTGGCTTCATAGCCGCAGTGGACCATACAGTCGCGGCACTTCTCATTGCCGCTCTTCTGGCCGTAATTTTCCCAAGCAGTGTCTTCCATCAACTGTTTGAAGGTGGGGACGTAGCCGTCTTGGAGTAGGTAACAGGGTTTCTGCCAACCAAAGACGTTGAAGGTGGGGTTGCCCCAAGGTGTGCAGTCGTAATCCACGTTGCCTTGGAGGAATTCGAGGAAGTTGGGGGAGAGATTGAATTTCCACGATTTTTTTCGTTGGTTGAGAATTTCTTGGAAGAGTTTCTTGGTGCGCTCGCGGCCCAAGAAGTGTTCTTGGTCGGGAGCTTTTTGGTAGCTGTAGCCGGGGGAGAGCATCATGCCCTCGACCTTTAGTTTCATCATTTCATCAAAAAATTCGCGGACGCGGGCAGGGTTGGCTCCTTCAAAGAGGGTGGTGTTGGTGGTAACACGGAATCCACGAGCGACGGCTTCTTTAATGCCTTCGAGTGCTGTTTTGTAGGTTCCATCGCGACAGACGGCGGCGTCGTGTTCGGGTTCGAGTCCATCCATGTGGACGCTGAAGGTGAGATATTTAGTGGGTTTAAAGAGATCGATTTTGCGTTTGAGGAGGAGGGCGTTGGTGCAGAGGTATATGTATTTTTTACGGGCGACGAGGCCTTCGACGATTTTATCGATCTCGGGATGGATGAGGGGTTCACCGCCGGGGATGGAGACCATAGGGGCCCCGCACTCATCCGCCGCGTCCCAGCACTGTTGGGGTGTGAGTCTTTTATTGAGAACGTGATCGGGATACTGGATTTTGCCGCAACCTGCGCAGGCAAGGTTACAACGGAAGAGGGGCTCGAGCATGAGGACAAGGGGATAGCGTTTGTTGCCACGGATTTTTTGTCCGAGAACATAGGAGGCAACTGTCCAAGCTTGGCTAATAGGAACTGGCATAGAAGAAGTAGTGAGGCTACAAATACAATCGCATATGTCAACGGAACCCGATAGAAGTTGCGGCTTACTTAAGTAACTGATGGATAGATTCATATGAATATAGGTATTTTACAGTTAAATTTTACCGTTGGGGATTTTAGGGGAAATAGTGAAAAATTAGTGTCTGCGTATGAGAGGGCGGTGAGGGAGGGGACGGAGTTGTGTGTGGGATCAGAGCTAGGGTTGTGCGGGTATCCGCCCCGGGATCTTCTGAATCGGCGGGATTTTGTGGAGTCGCACGAGCGGGCATTGCGTGAGGTGGCAAAGAGGGTGGGCAAAGTGCCGCTATTGATCGGGGGGATTGAGAAAACAAATCAAAAGGCGGGCAGGCCGTTATACAACACGGCTTTTTTAGTGGAGATGGGAAAGACACGAGCAGTGGCACGGAAGATTTTGTTGCCGACCTACGATGTATTTGATGAGGACAGGTATTTCGAGGCTGGGGATAAGGTGGGGAGTGTGAGGATCGCAGGAAAGCGGGTGGGGGTAACGATCTGTGAAGATATTTGGAATGATGAGGACCTGTGGCCTGAGAGAAGGTACCGGATAGATCCAGTGCGGGAGTTGGCGAAAAAGGGCATGGATCTGCTGATCAACTTATCGGCTTCACCTTGGAACATTGGAAAGGAGAAGGTGCGCTATCGGCTTTTGGCGGAAGTGGCAAAACGGGAGAAGATTCCTGTGATTCAAGTGAATCAGGTGGGAGGGAATGATGAACTGGTGTTTGATGGGCAGAGTTTGGGAGTGGGAGTAAAGGGTGGGTTGCTGGCGCGAGGGGCGGCGTTTATGGAGGATGTGAAGGTGGTGGATACCAGAGCAAAGGAGGAGAAGCCGGTCTGGGCGGGGGATGAAGAGCAGGTGTTTCAGGCGTTGGTTTTGGGGACAAGGGATTATTTGCAGAAGTGTGGATTTCAGGAGGTGGTACTGGGATTGAGTGGAGGGATCGACAGTGCGTTGGTGGCGGTTGTTGCGGCCGAAGCGCTCGGAAAGGACAAGGTGTTGGGGGTAGCAATGCCGAGTCGATTTTCGAGCGCTGGAAGCTTGGCGGATGCGGAGGCGTTAGCGAAGCGGTTGGGAATTCGGTATAAAGAAATTCCGATTGAGGACACTTTCGCGGCGATGTTGCGATCGATCGCGCCTGCCCGAGAGGGAAGAAGCGGGGGATTAACGGAGGAGAATCTGCAGTCGCGAATTCGCGGAATGACGCTGATGGCAATTTCGAATGATTCGGGTCGGCTCCTGCTCACGACAGGAAATAAGAGTGAGATGGCGGTGGGGTACTGCACTTTGTATGGGGACATGTGCGGGGCGTTGGCAGTGATTGCGGATGTACCCAAGACGTTGGTGTACCGGATTTCGCGATGGATCAATCGTGAGCGGGAGATTATTCCCAAAAACTCGATCGAGAAGGCGCCGAGTGCCGAACTGAGACCTGACCAGAAGGATCAGGATAGTTTACCGCCGTATGAAGAGTTGGACCGGATTTTAGAGAGCTATGTGGTGAATGAGGGTTCGATTCAGGGGATGGTGAAAAAGGGGATTTCGAAAGTGTTGGCGGAGGAGATGGTGCGGAAGATCGACATTTCGGAGTACAAGCGGAGGCAGGCAGCGCCTGGGCTGAAGGTGACGACGAAAGCGTTTGGTGTGGGCCGGCGGATTCCGTTGGCTCAGCGGTTTGATCCGCGGGGGGCGGTTTCGGGTGGAAAAGGAAATTTATAGCGCTTCATGAGGCCGCCGACCTCCCTTCTTATCCAATCCCGATTGAGGCCATATTCCATAAGGGTGTAGCGGTGCGAACTTTTGTATTCGAGGGCGCGCTTGGTTTCGGTCTGGATTCGGCGTGCTGCGCGGGCAGTTAGGGGAATTCCGAAATGATGGTAAATCGAGCGGGCGACTGAATCGGGCTTTCGAACAAGATCGGCGTAAAAAATGCGGAGGTAGGATTCGGATTTAGAGGTGATGTCATATTTTTCCAAATGAAGAAACCAGGCGGCAGCAAGTTCGGCATACTCTTTGGATTCAGGTCCATCCTTCTGAATCTTGGGATCGACCCAGTTCCAGACGGTATAAAAAACGCTGATATGGGACGGAATGGATTCCACGGGGTTTCGTAAGATATTAATGATGCGGGCATCGGGAAATTCGGCGCGGATGGATTCGATCGACCCGGATAGCTGGGTGGCTTTGGAGAGAAGAATCTTATCGGGACCATTGAGATAAAGGTGTCGCTGAAGGCAGGAGCGGTAGTAGCGCATGAGGCGGCGGCGTTGGCGGGGTGGGAGGTCGTCTGCAAAGCCAGCCCCCCAGAGCGCGCGGACGTAGGGGAATAGGAGGTAGATGGCCTCTGTGACGAAGGTGTAGACGAAGAATCCGTCGTCCTCCTCAGGTTCGGCGAAGCGCATTTTGTGCATTCCGTCCCAGCCTCCGAAGCAGTGGCGTTCGATCCATGAGGAGATGTCGAACAGAAGTCCGCCTTTTTGGCGACTCGCGGCGGCGACGGAGTGAATGAATTTCTGAATCGTGATGCTGGGAAAGATAGTTTGGTACATAAGGACGGGGGCGAAGGTGTTACGGTTTTTGGCGAGGAGTTTTTGAAGAAAGGTGGTGCCGCTTCGGGGAGGAGCGATAATAAATACGGGCTTGTGAATCTTTTGCCTGCGAAAGCCCGGGTAAAGGATATGGTCCAGGGAGCGCCCAATGACTACGACGACCCAGAAGCAGCAGAGCAGGAAAAGAAAGAAGGTGACGATCACCCAGCGTCTGAGTTGGAAAGGGCGTGCCAGGTAGTTCAAATAAAGAGCTTTGGCGGTAATGCCTAAATTCAGGTACATAGGGATCAGCTTTTTTTAGTGAAAAAGGCGGTAAGGACAATGCAAACCCCATAACTACGATGACCCTCGACTTTCTGATCAGTGCGATCTCTGACTTTCGTTATCTGGCGATGTTTGGAATTCTTTTTGTTTCGGCCATGGGAGTGCCTCTTCCGGAAGAGCCTTTACTGGTGGCGAGTGGGTTATCGGTGGGTTGGGGAACGTCTTCTTACTGGATGACGTGTCTGGCTTGTTTGGCGGGAATTCTATCGGGGGACTTATGGGTTTATTTCTTAGGGAGAAGGGGTGGAGAGTGGTTTTTGCAAACGCGCTTGGGCTCGGTGGTCTTTTCACAGAGCAGACAGAAAAAGATTGAGCACCTATTCGAGAAGCATGGGATGAAGACGGTTTTTCTGGGGCGATTTATTCCTGCGGTCCGGTTCGGGGTTTTCTTTTTTGCAGGGAGGCACCAGATGGATCTGAAAAAGTTTTTAGGTCTGAATGCGGTGGGTGCCCTGGTTTACGCCCCTTTATGGATCTGGCTCAGTGCGGTGGCGGGGGAACGATTTGCCCGTACGCCGGCGGCCGCGAGATTAGCGGAGCAGTGGGTGGGGCAGGGGAGTTTGGTTCTGATTGGATTAGTGGTTTTGATAGTCGGCGGTTTGATTTGGGGAGCGGGTAAAAAAAAGGAGTGAGTTAGCGGGAGAAGTTCCAGTCGTGTGTGGCGTAGCGCTCTTTTTCTAGAGAGTTGGAGAGTTGGAGCTCGGCTGAGGTGAGCGAGGAGTGTGTGGCATTATCACCCAGGCAATCGGCGAGGGATGTGGGCAGGAGGTCGAGAAGGATTGGAGGGATGGCTTGGGGTAGAAGAATACTCCCTTGGTGGAGGCAACCTTGTTTGGTGCGGCGTTGGGCGGCTCCTGCAAGTTTGTGGCCTTGGGGATTGAGGATATCGGCTGGAACAGGTTTAAGGAAACAAGCGGGGTCATCCTGTTTGGGTTGAGCTGTGGCGAGCTGGCAAGGGACGCCGCTTTTCTGGAGGGCGTGAGCGATTGCAGAGTGGATTTTTTGGTAAGAGGAGAGAGTGCCTGAGGTGGTGAGAGGGTGAGTGGGGGGAAGGACGAGAGTGTAGGTGAGATCTTTTCCGTGTTCGACGAGGCCTCCTCCCGTAAAGCGGCGAACCATAGGACGGTCCGTGGGGGCGAGCTGAGCTTTTTGAAAGTATCCGATTGAGACGCAGGGTTGATCCCAGGAGTAGATGCGAAGAACGGGGGATTGGACGTGGCGCAGGAGGGATTCATCGATGGCCATATTGCGAGCGGGGGACGCGGCGGGGTGAAGGAGTAGGCGAAAGGGCATAGGGTACGATGGTGAGAAGAAGAGGGGCGGGCAAGAGTTGCCAGCGTCTTGGGGTTTGCTAGGGAAAGGGGATGAAAATTATTCTGGCGATGGGTGGTGTGGCTCTTCTGTTTCTGGCGGGTTGTGCAAGTTCAGGGAGTCGGGATGCGGGGATGGCAATGATTTTATCTGACGTCCCGTTCAAGGAAGCAGGGCCGAACCAGGTGACGCCTGCGACATCGACCCTACGGAGGGGTGATCGTGTGAGTGTGAGGAGAGTAATTGGTGATTATGCTGAGGTGGAAACGATGGATCATCGGCGGGGATACGTTCCGACGGCAGTTTTAGAAGACCAGTAAATTGGAAAAATAATTCGCGTTGGGGCAGTGGAGGTTTATGTTTGTTTCGTGGGGAGTCCAGACGGCTGGGCTGAGAGTCGGGAACCGTGGTCCCGAGACCCTTAAAACCTGATGCGGGTCATGCCGCCGTAGGGAACAGGGACAACCCTCTTTCCACGGCAGCGCGCACTGGGGAAAGGATTCAAGATGAGTAAGAATGTAAAGACGCTGAAGATTGAGGAGTTAGAGGATTTGGAGGGGATGAAGCGGGTGTATGTGAAGGGTTCCCGACCTGATTTAAAAGTTCCATTTCGTGAGATTGAGTTGCAACCCACGCGCCAACCCGATGGGAAACTCCAGGCGAATGAACCGGTGCGGGTGTATGACACGAGTGGGCCTTGGGGAGATTTGGATTTTCATGGAGATGTAAGGCGAGGGTTACCTGCGCTGAGGGATGCGTGGATTCAAGAAAGGGGCGATACGGAGACTTATGTGGGTCGTTCTGTGCGTCCTGAGGACAATGGTCATTCGGGTACGAATGGATTAGTTCTGGAGCAGTTTCCTGGTGTTTCGAGAAAGCCTAGACGAGCAAAAGCGGGTTCCGTCTCGCAGTTGAACTATGCGCGTAAAGGGGTGATTACCCCGGAAATGGAATTTATCGCGATTCGGGAGAATATGAAATTGCAGGCGGCGAAGGAGGCGGTGGAGATGTCAGTCCAGGCACCACGGGATGATTTGCGGTTCCAACATCCAGGCCATTCATGGGGTGCAGCGATTCCTAAAGATATCACGCCGGAGTTTGTGCGAAGTGAGGTGGCGCGCGGGCGGGCGATTATTCCTGCCAACATCAACCATCCGGAGTTAGAGCCGATGATCATTGGGCGGAATTTTCTGGTGAAGATCAATGCGAACATTGGAAACAGCGCAGTGGCGTCGTCGATCGAGGAGGAGGTGGAGAAGTTGCGATGGTCGATTCGTTGGGGGGCGGACACTGTGATGGATCTTTCCACGGGAAAGAATATTCATCAGACGCGGGAGTGGATCTTGCGCAATTCGCCTGTGCCGATCGGAACAGTTCCGATTTATCAAGCGTTGGAGAAGGTGGGGGGCAAGGCGGAGGATCTGACGTGGGAACTTTTCCGCGACACCTTGTTGGAGCAGGCGGAGCAGGGGGTGGATTATTTCACCATCCATGCGGGAGTTCTGTTGAGGTTCATTCCGATGACTGCGAAGCGGATGACGGGAATTGTGAGTCGAGGGGGTTCTATTATGGCGAAGTGGTGTCTATCGCATCACAAGGAGAACTTTCTGTGGACTCACTGGGATGATATCTGTGACATCATGGCAGCGTATGATATTAGTTTTTCGATCGGGGATGGTTTAAGGCCCGGATCGTTGGCGGATGCCAATGATGAGGCGCAGTTTGGGGAGTTGAAGGCTCAGGGGGATCTAACCAAGAGGGCGTGGGAACGCGGGGTGCAGGTGATGAATGAGGGGCCAGGTCATGTACCGATGAATCTTATTCAGGAAAATATGGAAAAGCAGTTGGAGTGGTGTCATGAGGCGCCCTTTTACACGCTAGGACCGTTGACGACCGATATTGCACCTGGGTACGACCATATTACCTCCGCGATCGGAGCTGCGATGATTGGTTGGTATGGGTGTGCGATGCTTTGTTATGTGACGCCCAAAGAGCATTTGGGTTTGCCGAATCGGGACGATGTGAAGGCGGGTGTGATTGCTTACAAAATTGCCGCTCATGCAGCGGATTTAGCCAAGGGCCATCCCGGAGCGCAGTATCGGGATAATGCGTTATCGAAGGCGCGATTTGAGTTTCGTTGGCGAGATCAGTTCAACTTGGGATTGGATCCTGTGACAGCTCGGGAGTATCACGATGAGACTTTACCTGCGGAGGGGGCGAAGAGTGCGCACTTCTGTTCAATGTGTGGACCTCAGTTCTGCTCGATGAAGATTACGGAGGATGTGCGAAAGTATGCTGCGCAGCAGGGTTTGAAGCAGGAGGAGGCGTTGGAGAAGGGAATGAGGGAGAAGTCAAAGGAGTTTGCGGAAAAGGGGGCTGAGGTTTACGGGTAAAGGTTTGCGTGATAGGTCGGGTTCTCTTGTCATTAGTTCCCTAATTTAACGATGGCAGAAAAAAGGTTAGGTGGGATGGGCATGACAGAGAGTCGGGATTGGCGAAGAAGTAGCAGTTCAGAAAATCTTTTATCTGCTTTGAGTTGATCGAGGGACACAGGTTTTGGCAGGGCTCGTGTCGCCCCCAGAAGCACGGAGCTCCACTCCTCTCCTTTGGGTGAGGTTGGGTCAGGGAAGGAGGTTTTAAGAACTTGGGCAATTCCGACGACGGCCTTTTCATCCACGCTGTGGTAGTAGAGCACTTGATCTCCTACTTGCATGGCGCGAAGGAAATTGCGGGCTTGATAGTTTCTAACTCCGTCCCAGATCGTCTTCTTCTCCTTTAAAAAGAGGGAGAAGGGATATTTGGAGGGCTCCTGTTTGACCAGCCAGTGGTTCATGCGGGAGTATTTTTAGTGCAGATTAGAGAAAAGTTGAAGATTAAGTTGAGGTTTAGATTTTTGGGGATTCATAGTTTGGGGTAAGGCCTGCTATCGGCGGTCTCTTTCAGACTCCCCCTTTTTGCGGTATTTGATACGCTATAACGATGCACGGTTTCCAGAGAAAAGGAGGAAAGCTTTTTGCCGAGGGAGTCAGCCTCGATGGGTTGGCCGATCGGTATGGCACCCCTTTGTATGTGTACTCTGCAGGCACGATCGTGGATCACTATCACAGGTTGCGAGGGGTGCTGCGTGCCGTGAATCCCTTGATCTGTTACTCGGTTAAGGCGAATAGCAATTTGGCTATTTTGTCGATTCTGTCGCGTTTGGGTAGTGGTTTTGATGTGGTGAGTGGTGGCGAGTTGGAGCGAGTGCGCAAGGTTGGGGGCAAGATGGAGCGATGCGTCTTTGCTGGGGTGGGAAAAACACGGGAGGAGATTGAGCTAGGGCTCCGTTTTGGAGTGAAGGCTTTCCATGTGGAGAGCGAGGAGGAGCTGGAGCAGATCGCGGCAGTAGCAGGACGTAAAAAAGGGCGTCGTGCTCCGATCGCCTTACGGGTGAATCCTGATGTTGAGGCGGGTGGTCATGCCAAGATCACAACAGGAACGTACGCAAATAAGTTCGGCATTCCCTACGAGCTGGTGGCCGCGGCTTATCGGAGGGCTGGGGCGGATCCGCGTCTTCATCTGCGTGGAATTCAGATGCACATAGGGTCACAGATCACGCGAGTGGAGCCTTTTCGTGCGGCCGTTCGCAAGATGATCCCCTTGGTGGAGCGTTTGAGGGATCGGCACGGGTTGGAATACTTCGATGTCGGGGGTGGAGTGGGAATTGTATATGAAGATGCGCTGGCCAGTGGGCGGGATGGTTGGTGGAAGACTTTACGTTCTGAAAAGGCGATGACCCTGAATGAGTATGCCACTTCTCTTGTGCCGATGTTGCGGGATCTGAAGATGGATATTCTGTTGGAGCCCGGCCGTTTTCTTGTGGGAAATGCGGGAGTTCTGATTTCCGAGGTTCTCTACCGGAAGTCGACTGGGCAGAAGTACTTCACAATTGTAGATGCTGGAATGAATGATCTTGTTCGGCCTGCTCTGTACGAGGCGTATCACCAGATTGAGCCTGTCGGAAAACCACGACCTGGGGCAATACCGACCGATGTAGTGGGGCCTGTATGTGAGTCGGGTGATGTGTTTTGTCACGACCGATCGTTGCCGCCTTTGGAGAGGGGAGATCGTGTGGCCATCCTGAGTGCGGGGGCATATGGGTTTTCAATGAGCTCGAACTACAACACCCGACCTCGCCCGGCCGAAGTTCTGGTCACAGGTTCACGGGCAAGAGTTGTGAGGGCGCGGGAGCGCGTGGCTGGTTTGTGGCAAGGGGAGAGGAAGTCGTGAGCCGTGCCGTTCGTTTCTGGAAGTTAGAGGGAGCGGGTAATGATTTTCTGGGGTTCGATGGAAGATCGAGAGGGTTTCGACTTTCTCGTGCTGGGATTGCGCGCTTCTGTGATCGCCGACGTGGGGCAGGGGCGGACGGGGTTCTCGTTGTCGAAAAGCCGAAGAGCCCAAAGGCTGATTTTCGGATGCGTTACTACAATTCAGACGGGGGTGAGGCCGAGATGTGTGGAAATGGAGCACGTTGCTTTGCATTGTTGGCGCGTGCGGTTACAGCCCGTACAGAAAAGAGTCTGCGTGTGGAGACACGCGCGGGTTTAGTCGTGCTCGAAATTTGTGGAAAAGATGTGCGTGTCTCGATGACGGAGCCTGGCCTGCCGAGATTGGGGAGAAAGATTGTTGCGGCGGGTAGAAAGGTGGCGTTGGACAGCATCAACACTGGGGTACCCCATGCGGTGGAGTTTGTGCGGTCGTTGTCGTCGGTGGATGTTTTAAGAAGTGGACGTGCGATTCGCTCTCACTCGGCCTTTGCCCCAGCGGGAACGAATGTAAATTTTGTACAAATTGGGAAGGGTGGGCGGATCGAGGTAAGGACGTATGAGAGAGGGGTGGAGGGGGAGACATTGGCTTGTGGAACAGGAGTTGTCGCTTCGTCGATTCTTTCGAGCCTACGCCGTGGAATCAGGCCCCCGATACGTGTAAGGACTCGAGGAGGGGATCTTTTAACTGTTGATTTTGAGTTAGAGGCGGGACGTGCCAGGAAAGTAACCCTGCAAGGACCCGCCCGAATCGTGTATACGGGAGTGCTGTATGTTTAATGGAACTTATACAGCGCTTGTCACCCCGTTTCGTAACGGGCAGGTAGATGTGAAAGCATTTGAGGCTCTGATTGATCGGCAGGCCGCGGCCGGGATTGAGGGAATTATTCCTGTCGGAACGACGGGTGAGTCTCCCACTTTAAACATGCAGGAGCATGTTCGGGTAATTGAGTTGGCCGTACAGTCCGCGAAAAAGCGGATGAAGGTGGTGGCGGGTACGGGATCGAACAGCACCGCGGAGGCGATTGAACTTTCCACGGGAGCCCAAAGGGCTCGGGCGGATGCCCTTCTCCTTGTTGCGCCTTACTACAACAAGCCGAGTCCTGAGGGAATGTTTCAGCACTTTCGTGCCGTTGCAAAAGAGGTGGATCTGCCGATTATGTTGTACAGCGTGCCCGGACGTTGTGCGGTTGAGATTACCGTGGAGACGATTGGAAGGTTAGCGGAGGCTTGTCCGACAATTGTTTCGATCAAGGAGTCGGGAGGGAAGCCTGAGCGGGTGGACGAAATTCGGAAGGTGGTGCCGTCGACTTTTGAAATTATCAGCGGAGATGACAGTATGACGGTGGAATTCATGAAGCGAGGAGCGGTTGGCGTGGTGAGTGTCGCCTCGAATCTGATTCCTGCCGAAGTGAGAGCTTTGGTGAATGCGGCGCAGAGTCAGGATTGGAAAAAGGCTGATGAGCTGCACCAAAAATATTCGGGAATTTTTCGGGATCTATTTATTGAGAGCAATCCAGCGCCTGTGAAGGCGGCGATGGCAGCCAAGGGTTGGCTTGCGGAGGAGTTGCGGTTGCCTTTGGTGCCGATCACCGAGGGGAGTCGGCGGAAGCTTTTCGCTACTTTAAAAGAGGCAGGATTGTCGTAGGGTGGAGTAGTTATGGCGACCCAGTTACTCATGGTTGGTGCGAAGGGCAGGATGGGGCAGGCCATTTTGGCCTTAGCCCGGAAGGACAAGGGTTTTCACATCGTGGGGGAGGTGGACAAGGGGGATGATTTGGGTGGGTTGTTTGAGAAGGCGGATGTAGTGGTGGATTTCAGTCATCGATCGGCGACGGAAGGTGTTCTTGAGAAGGTATGTGCCGCCAAGGTGGCTTATGTATGTGGAACCACGGGGCAGACTGATACGGATCTGAAGTTAATTCAGGCTGCCTCAAAAAAGGTGCCCTTGATTCATTCGCCAAACTTTTCCATTGGGGTGAACCTGCTTTTTTATCTTACGGAGCAGGCGGCCAAAGCTTTACCTGAGGGGTACGATCCTGAGGTGATTGAGATCCATCATCGCCTTAAAAAGGATGCCCCAAGTGGGACGGCTAAGCGTCTCTTGGAAATTATCGCTCAAGCACGGGGAGCCAAGGTGGATCAGGTTACGAAGCACGGTCGTTCGGGTGAGCCAGGAGAGCGCACGGGCAGTGAGATCGGGGTGCATGCGGTGCGGGGCGGTGATGTGGTGGGGGATCATACCGTTTTGTTGGCAGGAGAGGGGGAGAGAATTGAACTCGTGCATCGAGCGAGCTCGCGGGACGTGTTTGCCCAAGGTGCATTGCGGGCGGCGAAGTGGTTGGTGGGAAAGCCGGCTCGTGCTTATCAAATGGTTGATGTGCTTGGGTTGAGCTGATGCGGATTGGGATAGGGATGGGCTCGAATGTTGGGGATCGAGCGAAGCAGTTGGCTCTGGCCAGGCGTTGGTTGCGTGGTTTGGATGTTGGGGCACGGTTCTCATCGGAATATGAAACATCTCCCATAGATTGCGCTCCAGGAACGCCTCGGTTTCGCAATCAGGTTGGAGAGATCAACTGGTCAGGAAGTTTAGAAAATCTTTTACAGTGGATGCAGGAGTATGAGAGGTCTTGTGGAAGGAAAACTGTTCGCGGAAAGAATGAGCCGCGGGTTTTGGATTTGGATCTACTTTATGCCGGGCGGAATTGGATTCAGAATCCAAGATTGGAGATTCCTCATCCTCGAATGGGAGCGCGACGTTTTGTGATGGAGCCTTTGGCGGAACTGTGTCCGGGTCTTAGAATTGCGGGTTTGCCAGGAACGGTTTGGGAGACGGCTTGCTGGCTACGCAAGCAGGGGGAGGTGTTATGTCGGCGAATCGGGTGACGCCAGAACAGTTGCGGAGTTGGCCGAAGGGTCAAACACTTTTGGCACTTACGGCGTATGATTATCCTTTGGCACGGATTTTAGATGAGGCAGGAGTGGATCTGATTCATGTAGGGGACAGCTTGGGGATGGTGGTATTAGGAATGGCAGATACGACGGGGGTGACGATGGCAGATATGGTTCGGGCAACACAGGCGGTTGCGCGTGGTAGGACGAGGGCGATGATTTCGGCTGACTTACCGATTGGAACTTATGATACAGCAAAGGATTGCGTGAGGAGTTCGAAAATCCTTTTGGAGGCGGGTGCAGATGCGGTGAAGCCGGAAGGGGGAAAGGAGAGTCAACCCCAGTGGGAGGCCTTACAGAAAGCTGGGATACCATGGATTGGACATTTAGGGATGTTGCCCCAAAAGGTGCGTGAGGAGGGTGGGTATAAGAGGAAGGGGAAAACGGTTGAGGAGCTGGATCGAATGAAGGCAGATGCCCGAGCTATGGAGAAGGCGGGGGCGTGTGCAATTGTTTTAGAGCTCTTGACTCCCGAGGCAGGGTCGGAGGTGACGGCAGCGTTGAACATTCCGACGATTGGGATCGGAGCGGGTAAGGGTACAACAGGGCAAATTCGGGTTACCTATGATCTCTTGGGACTGACGCCTTGGAATCGACCTGGGTTTGTGAAAGAGGATTTGGGCTTTGCCCAGCAGATCCGCAAAATGGTGGAGGGAATTAAGAGGAGCGGGCGCGGCGAGCTTGGATAAAAGAGCGAACTGCCAGAATGATGTAAAGCAGGGACAGGCCCGCGTTGAGCGATTGGGTGATGATAGAAGCAGGTTTTTCGGCGGTGCCGTTAAATAGTTCTGGTAGGTGGGGGAGGGATCGAGCCGTGCCAAGAAATGCAAGAAGGGCGATGAGCACGGCGGCATGCATCACGTGCTTACGAAGGTTGTCTTTTCTCGCCAAAAGACCAAAAACGAGAAAGAGAATTCCAAAAATGCAGGGGATGAGTGCGGTTTTATGGGTCGAGCCCGTAAGAACAAATCCAGCGATTCCTAGGACGAGATAGGCAAAAGCAAAAGCAAATGTGGTGGAAGACATAAAGGTCTTCTACCTCTTGGAGGGCGGGATCAAAGGTAAATTTGGGATGCCGTGAGGCTAGGATTTGAAATACGATACCCGCTGGATGAAGTGTGTATTCAAATTGTCTCTTTCTATTTTCCTTTGTATTGCTTTTTGTAGTTGGGCTGCCCCGGACGCAGGGTCGGTAGTTGGGACGAATAAATATACTGGTGAAGTGGCTAATTTTGCTTTGCAGCCTGTCCCATCTCCCGGGGGTGTTCTTCTCGTTGGAAGTAGCACATTCAAGAGATGGACAAATGCGGTCCAAGATCTCGCGCCCCTACCTGTTACGAATCGTGCTTTTGGTGGATCCCAAACCTCCCATCAGCTGATGTTCTTTGATCAAGTGGTGTCGCCATGCCATCCCAAGCTGATCGTCTGGTACTGCGGTAGCAACGACGTCAAGGGCAAGAAGGAATCTCAAGGTATTCTTCAAAGGACCGAGGAGTGGTTGGACAAGGTTATGAAGTACGATTCTTCAACCCAGGTTTTACTGGTCTCAATTCATCGGTGCCCACAAAAACATCGGGATGCCCAGATCGATGCGGTGGATGCGGTAAATCGTGGTTATGAAGAGATTGCCCGAAAAAAAGAGGGAGTTTTTTATGTTGATGTAAACCCAGCTCTTCAAGGCCCGACAGGGGAATCGAGAGTGGAGCTTTATGTTTCAGATGGTCTTCATCTGAACGTGGAGGGGTATCATCAGATGACCACCCTTCTGAAACCCGCGATCGAGAAAGTCTGGGGAACGAAAGCGAATCAATGAATTGGATCGCAAAACTTATCGGACACCGCTGGGCTGTATGCGGCCTTCTGTTTTTTGCCACCACAATCAACTATATCGACCGGCAGATTCTTTCTCTACTCAAGCCGATCCTCGACGACCAACTTCACTGGACCAATGCGGAGTTCGGTATGGTGAACTCCGCTTTTCAGGGAGCCTATGGGGTGAGTTTGCTGATCTTTGGTTGGTTGATCGATAAGTACGGGACCAAAATCGGCTACGCCATTTCGATTGCTGCGTGGAGCTTGGCCGCAATGGGGCACGCTTTGGTGGGGAGTGTTGGGGGTTTTCTTTGGGCGAGGGTGGCCCTCGGTCTTGGGGAAGGGGGGAACTTTCCCGCGGCCATCAAGGCCACTGCTATCTGGTTTCCGAAAAAGGAGCGGGCGCTTGCAACAAGTCTATTTAACTCAGGGGCCAATGTCGGGGCTATTCTGGCTCCTGCCATTGTTCCATGGCTGGCCTTTAAGTTTGGTTGGCAATCTGCTTTTTTGGCGGCCGGAGCGGTTGGTTTTCTTTGGCTTTTTATTTGGATGCCATGGTTTGAGACTCCGGACAAAAAGCCGGCCCTGTCCAAGGAAGAACTGGCTTGGATCCAATCCGATCGAGAAGAGGTGAAGGCACAGAAGATTCCGTGGGGGCAGCTGCTGGGATATCGGCAAACGTGGGGTTTTATTTTGCCCAAGCTGATTACAGATCCGGTTTGGTGGTTCTTTCTCATCTGGTTGCCCGATTTCTTTAAGCAGACCCGGGGATTAGATATCAAAAAGAGCTGGGTTCTTCTCGTTACCATTTATTCGATCGTCACCGTTCTCAGTATTGCGGGTGGGTGGGTTACGGGGCATTTGGCTAAGCACGGATGGTCAATCAATCGCGCACGAAAGGGTGGGATGTTGCTCTTTGCACTTTGCGTTGTACCCATTTTAGCTGTGACGGGCGCGTCGGATTGGGGCGCGGTTCTCTTGATTGGTTTAGCGGGGGCAGCTCATCAGGCCTTTTCGGCCAACCTGTTCACCACTGTTTCCGACTCCTTTCCCAAGCAAGCGGTGGCCTCGGTGATTGGAATTGGTGGAATGGCTGGTGCATTGGGGGGTATGCTCTTTCCCATCGTCACCGGCATGTTACTCGATTCCTATAAAGCATCTGGAAACGTAGCGGCAGGGTATGGGATGCTTTTTACCTTTTGTGCCGGGGCTTATCTGTTTTCTTTGGTACTTCTTCAACTTCTAAATCCGAGCCTTGAGCCTGTCCAAATTAAGAAATCCTAAAAAGGGATTGTTTTAGTAAGACAATCTGGAATATTGATTTCACTAAGAAAGGCAACTTCCATGAAAAAACTAACTCTCATAACCCTTCTCACAGTTCTCGGTGCATTTCTTGGGGTCGCTCAAGAAGCCGCCGCCCCTGCTAAGGTCAAGAAGCCCTCTGTAACGAATACCAGTTCCGAAACTATTACTGGGAAGCTTGGCTACATTTCCGATAAAAAGATTACGGTCAAAGCAAAGGGTGCTGAAGCTTCGACAACTTTCCTAATCGATTCCGAAACAAAAATTACCTTAAACAACGAGGCAAAACTTTTTTCAGACCTGAAAAAGGGTTCTGTTGTCACAGTAACTCCCAAGACCGAAAATGTCGCAACTGCGTCTCTCATCGCCCTGAAAGAGATCAGCGCAACAAACGCTCCGGCACCTGCTAACAAGACCGAAGAGTAGTCTTTCTCTGTAATTTTATCTCCTGGGCAAGTTGAGTACGTCTTGGAGGCGGTTATTCAATTCCCTTCCTTTAGAACAGGGTGATCCGCTAGGTTCTCGGAATGAGGAAGCCGTTTAAAAAGACCAAAAGCATTCCGGTAAAAAACCCTGTTACCCAGGACGGCTTTCTCCTTCCGACAAAAACGGCTCGTCGGCTTTACGACGTCGCATCGGAAGAGCCGATTTACGATTATCACTGTCACCTTTCTCCCAAGGAGATCGCAGAGGATAAAAAGTGGGCAGATTTGTCCGACATTTGGTTGGGTGGTGATCACTACAAGTGGAGGGCAATGCGGGCCAATGGGGTGCCCGAAAGCCATATTACGGGAAGTGCCAAGCCTTATGAGAAGTTCCTCGCCTTTGCCCGCACGATGCCTCGCCTACTAAGGAATCCTCTTTGGCATTGGACCCATCTTGAGCTCGACCGCGTTTTCGGTATTAAGGAGATCCTAAACGAGGATACCGCACCGAAAATCTGGGCCAAAGCCAATGACAAGCTGAAGAGCCTTTCGGCTCAAAAGATCCTCAAACAGTTCCGGGTCAGGGTCGTCGGCACGACGGATGATCCTTGTGACGATCTGGTGGATCATCAGAAAATCCAAAAGAGTGGGATCGGAACCCGGGTTTATCCGACCTTCCGTCCGGACAAGGCCTTGCTGGTCGATCAGCCTACGATTTTTTCAACCTGGGTTCAGCGTTTGGAGAAAATCTCGGGGGTCGACTGCTCCTCTTTCCATGGATTTTTAAAGGCTTTGGATCAAAGGCATGAGTTTTTCCATCAGTTGGGAAGCCGGATTTCTGATCATGGAATGAATCAGGCGTTTGGCCGAGGCGGTACCCGTGAGCAGGCGACAAGGATCTATATGGCTGCACGCAAAGGAGAGAGTCCCACTTTAAACGAGGCGGAGGCCTATAAGGGTTTTCTGATGGTCTATTTTGGTGAATTGGATTCGAGAAGGGGGTGGACGAAGCAGATCCATTTTGGTGCCCTTCGCAATGGCAATTCGAAGGGGTTCCGCGATTTGGGGCCGGATGCCGGCTTTGATTCGATCGGCGATTGGCCCCAGATCGATCGTTTGGCGGGGTATATGGACGAGTTAGCCGGTCGGGGAAGCCTTCCGAAGATGGTTCTCTATAATCTCAACCCGGCCGACAACTATGCGGTGGCCACCCTTTGTGGGAGTTTTCAGGGAGAAGGGGCTAGAGGAAAGATTCAGTTCGGAAGCGGTTGGTGGTTTTTAGATCAACTCGAAGGCATGAAGTGGCAGATCAACGCGCTTTCGAGTCTTGGCCTGTTGGCCAACTTTGTCGGGATGCTAACTGACTCACGAAGTTTCCTGTCTTATCCCCGGCATGAGTATTTCCGGAGGTTGCTTTGCCAGATTTTGGGAGAAGAGGTCGAGAATGGGGCACTCCCGAAGGACATGAAACTTCTTGAGGGGATGGTCCGGGATATCTGCTATCGGAATGCCGAAGCTTATTTTGGAATGGAGCCGGGGAAGGCTTAAGAAGCGTTTTGAAATCGCCGTGCGTTTGGTGGATTTTCTATTAGAATCCTGTCATGTCATTGGCCAATCGTTTTGACTTAAATGGAGAGGTGGCGGTCGTCATTGGGGGGACCGGAGGCCTCGGCGGGGCGATGGCAGCAGGATTGGCCGAAGCCGGTGCCAAGATTGCTATTTTAGGCAGAAACAAGGAGAGGGGTGAGGCCAAGGCCAAGGAACTTTCGAAGCACGGACAGGCCATTTTCTTTTCTGTCGATGCCTTGGATCCTAAAGCTCTCGAGCAGGCCGAGCAGAAAGTGGAAAAAGAACTCGGGGCGACCACCATTTTGGTGAACGCCGCCGGAGGAAACCAACCAGCGGCAGTAGTTACTCCAGAGAACCCGGTTACAAAACTCGCTCTATCAGCTTGGAAGGAAAATTTTGATCTGAATCTTGTGGGTGGGGCGCTTTTACCCTGCCAAATCTTTGGTGCGGGTATGTTGAAACGGAAAAAGGGAAGCATCATCAATATTGCCAGCGTATCGGCTCATATTCCCTTATCCAAAGTGGTGGCGTATTCGGCTGCCAAGGCAGCGGTGATCAGTTTAACCCAGTTTTTGGCTCGGGAGTGGGCTCCGCACGGAATCCGCGTCAATACCATCACTCCAGGTTTCTTTCCTGCCGATCAGAATCGAAAACTTCTATTCAAAGAGGACGGCACTCCGACGGATCGAGCCAAATCGATTCTCGGGCATACCCCAATGGGTCGTTTTGGTGAGCCTGCTGAACTAATCGGGGCGGCGGTTTTTCTGGCTAGTCCAAAGGCGAGTGGATTTGTGACAGGCATCGACCTGCGTGTAGATGGTGGCTTCCTTTCTCAGACAATCTGATGGCCGATCAATCACTCTCTTACGGGGAGGTGAAACAGATCCTCCAGGCGGGATTTCCCCAAGCCGAATTCAAAAATCGTAAAGTCCTGTTGATCGTTCCTGATCATACCCGGACGGCTCCAGTCGGGCAGATGTTTAAGGAGGTGCATGCATGGTTAGGCTCGGTCGCGAAGCAGATTGATGTGATGGTGGCACTAGGAACCCATCCGCCGATGAGTCAGGAGGCGATTTGCCATCGGTTGGATCTGACGCTGGCCGAAAAGGAGAAGTCGTATCCCAAGGTCCGACTTCTGAACCACGCGTGGGATGATGACCAAACCCTGGTGGAAATTGGGAAGATAAATTCCGGCGAAATCCGGGATCTGACTGGAGGTCTTTTCGAGATGGAGGTGAAGGTTCGGATCAACCGGGCATCTTTGGATTATGACGAACTAGTGATTCTGGGGCCGACTTTTCCCCATGAGGTCGTCGGCTTTTCTGGTGGCAACAAGTATCTCTTTCCTGGGATCAGCGGGCCCGAGGTTTTGAACTTCTTTCATTGGTTGGGAGCGGTGGTGACGAATCCGGGAATTATAGGGAAGAAGTGGACGCCGGTTCGTAAGGTGGTTGATCGGGCGGCAGCTCTGGTTAAGACCCGGAAATGGTGTGCCTCGATGGTCGTCCGACCGGATGCGTCGTTGGCGGGTCTTTTTGTCGGAACACCCGAGTCGGCGTGGGAAAAGGCAGCTGATCTCTCGGAAAAGCTCCACATCATTCGGAAGAAGAAGCCGTTCCGGCAGATCCTCTCCTGTGCCCCCGAGATGTATGATGAACTTTGGGTGGCGGGGAAGTGCATGTACAAACTGGAGCCTGTGTTGGCAGAAGGTGGGGAGTTGATTATTTACGCACCGCATCTGACGGAGGTATCGATTACGCACGGGAAGTTGATCCGCCGCTTGGGATACCACTGTAGGGACTACTTTCTCAAGCAGTGGGACAAGTTTAAGGATGAATCTTGGGGTGTTTTGGCTCACTCCACCCATGTGTATGGGGGCGGAACTTATGAAAACGAAGTGGAGAAGCCGCGGGCTCGTGTGGTTTTGGCCACGGGAATTCCAGAGGACGTTTGTCGGGAGATTAATCTGGGCTATCGGGATCCCAAAACGATCCGGAAAGAGGATTTTGCTAATCGGGAAGAGGAGGGGATTTTGTTTGTACCAAAGGCTGGTGAGAATCTGTATCGCCTTGAGAATGAACATTTTTCTTAACAAAAAAGATTTCCTCAACTAGCTTCGAATCCAATCATGAGCTCAAAAATGAAAATTAAGTCGGACGGCGCACTGGATTTTCTGTCCCTCGGAGCTTTGATTCACCGTCTAGATCCTGGAATCATACCTTTTCGTAAGGCGACGGAGTGTAAGATTCACGTAAGTGGGGGAGAATTTAATGTGGCGGCCAATTTGGCTGACTGTTTTGGAATGCGGACGGGTATTGCCTCTGCGATGGTGGATTATCCGATTGGGGATCTGATTGCAGAACGAGTCCGCGCAATGGGGGTGCGACCTTTTTACAAAAAGTTTAAACATGATGGTGTGAACGGGCCGAATATGGCGACCGTATATAGCGATCAGGGGCATGGGGTGCGTGCGCCTGTGGTATTTTACAATCGGTGCAACGAAGCGGCGGCATTGCTGAAGCCGGGTGATTTCGATTGGAAGAAAATCTTTGGGGAGGGGGTGCGTTGGTTTCATAGCGGGGGAATTTTCTCAGCTCTCTCACAGACCACTCCGGAACTCATCATTGAGGCAATGCAGGCGGCCAAAGCCGCGGGTGCGACTACGTCCTTCGATCTCAACTACCGTGCGAAACTTTGGAACATCCAAGGTGGACACGACCGTGCCGTGGCAATTCTTGATAAGATCGTGAAGAACGTCGATGTGTTGGTCGGGAATGAGGAAGATCTGCAGATGGGGCTTGGAATTCCCGGCCCCGATGTGCATTCGAAGTCGAAATTGGATCCTTCCGCCTTCCTCAGCATGATGAAAAATGTCACAAAAAAGCACCCTCACGTTCAAGTGGTGGCCACAACCTTGAGGGAAGTTCACAGCACAAATCATCACAGTTGGAGTGCCGTGGCTTGGGTGAATGGGGAAACGCACCAAGCTCCGACCTGTGAACTGCAGGTGATTGATCGGGTCGGTGGGGGAGATGGATTTGCAGGAGGATTCTTCTATGGCCTGCTATCGGGTGCTGATGCGGCTGAAGCCGTCAAGTTAGGTTGGGCGCACGGGGCGCTGTTGACCACGTTCCCTGGGGATACCACGATGGCAACTGTGGATCAGGTGAAAGCTTTTGCTCAAGGCGGCTCCGCCCGGATTCAGCGTTAATTTATGGCAAACGAACCGCAAGGCGATCTGGCCCTGATCGGGCTGGCTGTGATGGGGCAGAACCTCATCCTCAACATGAACGACCACGGGTACACGATTGTGGCTTTCAATCGTACAGTTTCCAAGGTGGACGACTTTTTGGCTAAGGAAGCCAAAGGAACCAAGGTTCAGGGGGCCCACTCGATTGCTGAGATGGTTTCGAAGCTCAAGAAACCACGCCGTGTGATGCTTTTGGTGAAGGCGGGGAAGCCTGTGGACGATTTCATTCAAGAGCTTCTGCCCGTGATGGAGAAGGGGGATATTATTATCGATGGCGGAAACTCGCTTTTCGACGATACCAACCGCCGTCAAAAAGAGGTCGAGGCGAAAGGTCTTCTCTATATTGGAACAGGAGTATCGGGAGGTGAAGAAGGAGCACGGCGTGGTCCCAGCATCATGCCTGGGGGGTCGCCAGCCGCCTGGCCGTTCGTAAAAAAGATTTTCCAGGATATCTCCGCCAAGGTTGACGGAGGGACTCCTTGTTGTGATTGGGTAGGGGAGCAGGGGGCGGGTCACTACGTGAAGATGGTTCACAACGGCATCGAATACGGGGACATGCAGCTGATCTGTGAGGCGTATAACCTGATGAAGAATGGCCTTGGGATGAGTGCCGATGAGATGCATCAGGTCTTTGCTGAATGGAATAAAGGGGAGTTGGACAGTTACTTGATCGAAATTTCCCGAGATATTTTGGCCAAGAAAGATACCGATGGATCTCCGCTGGTGGACAAGATCCTCGATACCGCCGGCCAGAAGGGGACGGGAAAGTGGACCGTAATCAATTCGCAGGATCTCGGCATTCCGATCACTCTGATGGCAGAGGCGGTTTACGCGCGTTGCGTTTCGGCGCTGAAGGATGAGCGGGTCGCGGCGGCGAGGAAGTTGAAGGGGCCAAAACCTCTCCTGCCAGTGGCGAAGGATCCGGAAAAGAAAAAGGCCTTTATCGCAGATATTCGGGATGCCTTGTACGCCTCCAAGATTGTGAGCTACGCCCAGGGGTACATGCTCATACGGGCAGCGGCGAAGGAGTACAAGTGGAACCTGAACTACGGCGGCATCGCCCTGATGTGGCGTGGGGGTTGCATCATCCGCTCACGTTTCCTTGGAAAGATCAAAGAGGCGTACGACAAGAATCCGAAATTGAACAACCTTCTCTTGGACGACTACTTCCGTGGGGAAGTGAAGAAGTCGCAGAAGGGCTGGCGCAATGTTGTGGCAGCGGCTGCGAAGCGTGGGATTCCTGTTCCTGCATTCAGCACGGCCTTGGCGTTCTTTGACAGCTACCGGAGCGCGGTTTTGCCGGCTAACCTTCTTCAGGCCCAGCGGGACTATTTTGGCGCGCATACCTATGAGAGGGTGGATAAGTCCCGGGGCGAGTTCTTCCATACCAACTGGACCGGACACGGCGGGACAACCGCCTCTTCCACCTACAACGTTTAAAGATTACCTTCAGAGCGGGCTTGCAGGGGGAGCCTTCTGAACGAAGATAGAGGTATTGCCGGCTTAGCTCAGTGGTAGAGCAGCGGTTTTGTAAACCGCTGGTCGTCGGTTCAAATCCGACAGCCGGCTCGCTAAACTCGACTTAGATGAAGTTATTCATCATCGAATCGCAAATACCTGAAAAAGAGAGCTTTATACATTAAATAAATTTACGAGATTGCAAGTCCTTAGGGCGAGTCGAAGGTAAATGGGTTTGACAGAGGGTATTAAAGTATTTATACAAAAATTATGAATAACACCCTCCGTGTAGCGATCTTAACTGTAATCGCCTTGGCTTCCCCTTTAGCCATGGCTGATTCTGGCTCCAAAGGTAGTAATGATGACTGTTCGGTCGAGCAGGCTTTCATCGCGATTCCCGATCTTTTGGTCGTGCGTCCGGTGAGTTTGGCTGGTTGTGCAGTGGGTTTCACCGCTTTCGTGGTGTCTTCTCCTTTCACAGCTATGGCCGAATGCGTAGACGAATCCTGGGACACTTTGGTCAAGACCCCGGCTCGTTTTACGTTCGAGCGTGATCTCGGCGATTTCGACAACCTTAAATAAGTTTCCGACCGAAAAGGTCTGAGCAAAGGGCGATCCTGAAAGGGGTCGCCCTTTGTGTTTCTAGGCAAGGAATCAAGGGGTGAGGGGATTAAGGCGTCAGGGGGTTATGGGGTGCAGAGGGTTTGGGCTGGGCGGAGTTGGCGAGGACGCCCTACCTTCGGAGGGTGTTTAGCTACTACACGCATGACTTAAGCCCTTTCCTGATTCAGTTGGGGAGTGGTTGGGGTATTCGATATTACGGGATGGCCTACGTGGTGGGCTTTCTGGCGTGGTTTTATGGGCTTCGTTGGTTTCGGAAGCTGGGCTGGTCGAGTCTGAGCGATGAGCAGATATCGGAACTACTTTTTTATACGGTTCTTGGGGTTTTGGTAGGGGGGCGGCTGGGCTACTGCCTGCTTTATGACTGGGCCGAAACGATCCGAAATCCAGTTAGTATCATCGCTTTTTGGAATGGGGGTATTCGAGGGATGGCCAGTCATGGCGGAATCTTGGGAGCTCTCATAGGATTTCTCTTGTGGGCGCGGAAAAATCGGGTGGATGGGTGGGCTGTGGCCGATAACGCAGCTGTGATCGCTCCTGTCGGAATCTTCTTGGGACGAATTGCCAATTTTATCAACGGGGAGTTGTGGGGAAGGGTAACAAACGTTCCGTGGGCTGTTATTTTTAGTGAAGCAGGAGCGGAGCCCAGGCATCCATCCCAAATCTATGAGGCCCTAGGCGAAGGACTTTTTTTGGGACTGGCAATGGGGTGGATACGAAGCAGAGGACTAAAACCCACAGGTCAGGTCATTTCAGCTTTCTTTCTGATTTATGGGATCGTGCGAATTGGATTGGAGTTTTTTCGTGAGCCTGACGCTGGAGATCCCCTTTGGGCGGGTTTGAGTCGAGGCCAGTGGTTTTCGGTCGGCCTTGGGATTGTCGGTTTTGGGCTTTGGGTATGGAGGAGACGGCGTAAGAGTGGTTAACGGGCTTTGGGTTTTTGAGGAATACGTAGGGTTTGACCTGGCACCAATAGATCAGGATCGTCCATCGGATTAAACAGAAGAATATCCTCCACACCGATTCCGTACCGTTTCGCAATGGTGGTTAATGAGTCACCCCTCCGTACGGAGTAGATGAGGGGCTCGGACTGAATCAGTATCTCCTCAGGTGCTGGAGTCGGAGTTGAGGGTTCCGAGTTTGCATTCTGAGGCGAGAGTGTGGAACTGAGCTTCGGTTGGGGCGCTGGGGAGAGGTTCGCAAAACCGTAGTCAAAAAGAAGGCGTGTATCCTGCCATTTATTCGCGCTTTTCAGTAGGGTGAGGCGCAGCTCACGACCGTCCCTTGTTGCAGAAGCAGCAAAGGTGTGGCGAGCTTCGTAGGTCCATCCGGTTTTTGCGGGTCCCATTCCTGGGTAGGAGCCTAAAAGTTTGTTATGGTTGCGCATTCGTTGGACACCGATTGCAGTCCGCAGGTTGTAGACTTGGGTTTGAGCCATCTGCCGAAAGCTAGGAATAGAAAGAAAGTAGTTAAATAGTTTCATGAGATCTCTTGCTGTGGTGCGCTGGGAGGTTCCGGGAAGGCCGTGTGGATTCCCAAAACGGGAATCTGTCATGCCCAGCTTTGCGGCTTCTGCATTCATATCTGCGACGAACTGATTGACCGAGCCAGATGAGGCACGGGCGATGGCCATAGCACTATCATTGTCTGAGCCAATGATGATGGAGCGGTAGAGTTCGCTAATCGGCAAGGTTTCTCCAGCACGAAGGGGTACAGTGCTGGGTTCTACTCGGGTATCTTCAGGAGCGATTGTGATCATTCCTTGGGCCCTGTTTTTCTCGTAAGCCACTACGGCAGTCATGAGTTTGACCGTGCTCGCGGGTGGATAGGGGGCATCGATATTTCGAGCGTACAGAACGTCCCCTGTTAGGGGATCGACCAAGAGGGCAGCTTTTGCCAGAAGATCGGCCTGAACCTTCTCTAGGGTAGGTGGTTTGGGGTGAGGAACGGGGAGTGCCGCCTCGAGAAGGGAACAAGTGAGGAGAGTTGTGAAAATAAGAATGCGGGGGAACTTCATCGGATTTCCCAAAGGTTTGGAAAGCGAGTGAGCTTTTTAAATCCTTGGCGTTGGACCACGACCACATCCTCGATGCGAACGCCACCGATTCCCGGAACATAAAGGCCGGGCTCGACTGTCAGAACTGAGTTCAGGGGAAGGCGTGAAATTGCAAAGCGAGGTGCTTCGTGGATTTCTAGTCCAAGTCCATGACCGACACCGTGAAAGAATCCGCTCCAGCGGCCTTTTTTTATTTCTGTGGGGTACCCTTGGTCACGAAACCAGTTTCGAAGTTCATCTTGGATTTTCTGGCCGTTGGCAGAAACGCGGGTCTGAGAAAGTACCCTCTGTTGCCCCTTATTCACGGTAGCTCGAAGATGACGAAGGGCCTCTGAGGCTTGTCCTTTCACGACGGTTCGGGTGATATCCCCGAAGTAGCCGGTTGAGCAGTTCCGAGGAAATATATCCAGAATGATGGATTGATGGGCAAAAAGGGGCCCGCGTCCACGTTCGTGCGGGTCGCAGGCTTGGGGCCCACAAGCGACGATGGTGTCACGTGCCAAGGCTCCGTGGCGAAGACAGGCGATCTCCATTTCGGTGCGGAGACGTTCCGATGTCAGGACAGAGCCAGACCAGATAAGGGTATGACCTTGGCGAATCTTGGTGATTTTAAGGATTTGGACGGCTCGGGCTAAACCGGCTTCAGCTGCGCGAATCGCTTGGGTGATATTACGAATTTCCAAGTTGGATTTCTGTAGGCGTTTTGGAAAAAAAGGCTCGGGTACGGATTGTAATTTGAGTCCTGCTTGGGTCAGGCTGTGGGCAAGGCCAATCGGAAAAGTGCAGGGGATTTCGGCAGATCTTATTCCATGTCGTCGCAGGACGTTGGCGAGAATTTTGGGAAAAGGGTGCTTACCCGGCCCCATTCGTTTTTCCTCCTCAGATAGGTCAAGGAACTGATCAGCCCTTCCGGTCCGTCGGGCTCGGTCGATTTCTAATGGACCTAAAAGGGCAAAGGTTTTTCCCGAGGCGGTCTGGAACCATGCAAAATCGTCCGGTACAAACAGGCCGGTGGCATAGGTCAGATCGGGAACACGGTCGGTATTTCCAACGAGGAGACGGGCGAGGCGAGGCACGGCTAGGAGGATTTAAGGAGTGCGCCCGCAAGAAATCCGCTGAGGAGAAAGGCTAGAAGGATCATGGGGGTTCGAATATCGAAACCGAACAGATAGAGGTCGAGGTGAAGAAAGCCCGATTGTCGGGCAATGAGGGCAACGGTGGCGGCTAAAATGGAGAGGGATACAAGGCGTTGTCGGTTCATAGTTCAGCTTGGAAGAGTAATTTCATCGGGTATGGATAGGGAATGTCAATTGCGACTCGCACTGGGGATGGGGGTACCACGGCCCTAATGTATGGGAGACGTGTGTCAAAAGACAGCCCTCGTGTTGAGGCTTATGGGGAAGTGGATGAGTTAAATGCGTGTTTGGGGCTGGCGAGGGCTCAAATCCAGAGTTCTATGAAGAGTTTATTGGAAAAGATTCAGAAGGCTTTGGTGGGGCTGATGGGGGAGTTGGCGGTGGCAACTGAAGATCTACCGCGGTATGAGGCGGATGGGTACGCCCGAATCAAAGATGAGGATTTGGCCTTACTGGACAAGGAGATTGAGCGATTGGAAAAGGAGGCTCCCCCAGCCAAGGGGTGGTCGACTCCTGGAGGTAATTTAGCAGGGGCGGCCCTAGATTTGGCACGGGCGGTTTGCCGAAGGGCTGAGCGGGGCGTCTGGCGGTTGGAGAAAAAGGAGGGAAATATTCGGACGATCATCCCAAGGTATTTAAATCGTTTGTCGGACCTGCTTTGGCTTTTGGAGAAGGATCTGGAGTCGGCTGAAAACTCAAAAAGCAGCACTTAGGAACTCTTTAGAATTTCCCACGCTGCGTGTGGCCCAAGGTACACCATGCTGGTGTAGATTTGGACAAGGTCGGCTCCTGCGGCTCGACGGGACTGGTAGTTGGCTGAATTCATGACTCCACCTACTCCGACAAGGATCTGTTCTTTGTCTAGAAGTGGCCGAAGAGCACGCGTAAAGGTCATGGCGCGTGCGGTTAAGGGGCGACCGCTTAGCCCGCCGGTCTCATTGGGCTCGTCTGGTTCGCGGTGAATAGTGGTATTGGTAGCTACAATTCCAGCGAGTTCGAATTCTTTTGTAATGTTTACGAGTTCGGGGAGGGATGAGACTTCAAGGTCCGGGGATATTTTTAAAAGAAGTGGCTTTTTTTGAGGGCAGGAGTGGTTGAACTCCTGAAGAGTGGAGAGAAGCTTGCGAAGATCGTTCGGCTGGGCCAAGTCGCGCAGTCCGGGCGTATTGGGGGAGCTGATGTTGATGACAAAAAAATCTCCAAGATGTTGAAGGAGTTTGAGAGAGCCGAGATAGTCGAGAGGGGCTTGGTCTAGTGGAGTGACTTTTGATTTTCCTAAATTGATGCCGATCGGAAAATCGTGGAGGGAGTGTTTTCCGCGAAGTTTACGGAGACGAGTTGCAATGGCATCCGCTCCCAAATTTGGAAAGCCGAGCCTATTGATAAGTGCCTGTTGATGGGGGTAACGGAAGACACGTGGTTTGGGGTTTCCGGGTTGTGGGTGGAAAGTGATTGTCCCGAGTTCTGCAAAGCCAAATCCTAGATTTCGCCAGGCAAGGGGGGCTTCAGCATTTTTGTCCAGACCTGCGGCGATACCGAGGCGGTTCCGAAAGGGGAGATTCATGAGGATGGTTGGATCGGAAGGTGCTTTTTTGCCTAGGGCGAGAAGTCGCGAGATGAGAGGAATTCTGAGTGAGGCTAATGTGAGATGGTGCGCGACCTCTGGAGAAAGCCGAAAGAGCAGAGGGCGAGCGAGGGACGAGTAGAGATTCATTTGCCTATACAAAACTGAGAGAAAAGGCGGTCGAGCACATCTTCCGATGTGCCAACACCCAGAATAGATTCCAGGGAGTGAAGGGCAAGTCGAAGATCCGAGGCGACAAGTTCTGGGGCACTTTTGGCGATCAGTGAAGCGGAGGCACAGGCAAGTGCTTCTGTAGTTTTCCTGAGAGCATCCTCGTGGCGACTGGTGATGGCAATTTCATCGGACCCAGGAGCTCCCAGATCGGCCGTGAGGCGTAGGGTGATTTGGGATTGAAGAGTGTCTAGGCCTTTGCCTGTTTTGGCTGAGACGAGGATGCCTTTATGCGATTGTTTGGATGGAAGATCGGACTTTGTAAGGATCGTGAGGACTTTCGTGGAAATAGGCTCCCACTCTTTTGAACAGGGGTCATCCGGTTGAGTGGAATCGATGAGGGCGAGGACGAGGTCTGCGTCCTGCATCGCAGTTCGAGTTCGAGCGATTCCTTCAAGTTCGACTGGGTCTTTGGAGGTACGCAAACCCGCGGTATCGATGAGTCGAATAGGAAAGCCTGCCAGGATAATTGATTCTTCAACCGTGTCTCGCGTCGTCCCCGGAATAGGGCTTACAAGAGCTCTATCCATACCCAAGAGCGCGTTGAGGAGGCTGGATTTTCCTGCGTTGGGAGGACCAGCAAGAACGAGACGATAGCCAGATCTGAGCCGGTATCCGAGGGGCGCGGTAGAAAGTAAAGAGAAGGTCGATTTTAAGAGGCTTTTGATATCGGATAGAAATCCCTCGCCTACCTCGGGCTGAATGTCTTCCTCGGGGAAGTCGATCCAGGCTTCAATTCGAGCGAGAAGCTGGAGGAGTGTTTCGCGGTCGGCCATTAGGCGATCGGAGAGTTGACCCGCCAAAGCGCGTTGTCCTGCAAGAAGAGCGCGATCGGATCGTGCGTGTAGGACATCGAGAACGGCTTCCGCTTCTGTTAAATCCATTCTTCCATTCAGGAAGGCCCGCTCCGTAAATTCTCCGGGCCTTGCGTGGCGTGCTCCCAGCGTGCAGATCGCCTTGAGAATGGATTGGACGATGAGGGGGTTGCCGTGGCAGGAGAATTCGACCAGATCTTCGCCTGTATATGATTTAGGATTGGGCCATATAGTGGCCACCACCTCGTCTAGAAGGCATTCTTGATGGTGAAGGCGGGTTGGAAGAGGAGTCCGTGGTGACAATTGCTTGCCTGAAAGCTTTTCCGCGATGGGAATTGATTGCGGGCCGCTAATACGGATCAAGGCAAGCGCAGAGGTCCCTGGAGGGGTTGCGCAGGCTGTTATGGTATCTTTTTCAAAAGCCACAGAGGCAACACTTTCGCAAATTATAGTATCCTTGTGCGAGATCAACTTACGGGCCTAGGTGTGCTGCCATGTGTACCGACTGACCCCTGAGTCTGACCCCAAGGTTGGGAGGGCTGGTCTGCGGGGGATAGGGGAGGTAAGAAAGAGGAATGGGTATATCCAAAGAGACGATCCTTGTGACAGGGGGGTGTGGTTTTATAGGGTCAAACTACGTTCGACATTTGTTAAAGACCTCTCCTTCCGCACATATTATCGTTTTAGACAAACTGACTTATGCGGGGCACCGACCCAATTTAGAGCAGGAGGAAAAGGGGGGGCGTTGTGAGGTTGTGGTTGGCGATATTGCAGACGATAAGAAAGTGGATGAAATATTTGAGAAATATCGTCCCCAATCAGTTGTAAACTTTGCTGCGGAGTCGCATGTGGATCGCTCGATCGATGAGCCCGCCCCGTTTCTGCATACAAATGTTGCTGGGACTTTCACCCTCTTGGAGGTGACCCGAAAGTATTTAAGTGGAACAAAGGGCAAGGAATCAGAGGAGTTTCGGTTTATTCATCTTTCGACGGACGAGGTGCATGGCTCCTTAGAGCCTAAGGACCCGCCCTTCTGTGAAACTTCCACATTTGCGCCCAATAGTCCTTACGCCGCATCAAAAGCGGCTGCCGATCACTTATGTCGTGCTTACTACCGAACCTATGGGGTCCCCACGATTGTGCTTCGGCCATCAAATAACTTTGGGCCGTATCAGTTCCCGGAGAAGTTAATCCCACTCGCCATTCTTCGGGCAGTTGCAGGCGAAAAAATACCGATTTATGGAGATGGCAAACAAGTGCGTGACTGGCTTTATGTGGAAGATACGGCACGGGCTGTGGAGGCCGCACGGAACAAGGGGTGTGTGGGTGAGGCTTATCAGATCGGAGCAGATGCAGAGAGGGACAATCGCACCGTCCTTACGGCGATCTGTGATTTATTGGATCAACTCCGCCCACGATCGAATCAGAAACCGTATCGAGACTTAATCGAGACTGTGATGGATCGACCTGGTCATGACCGTAGATACGCCACAAACGCCGCCAAGTTTAAGAAACAGACACACTGGTCGGCAGAAGTATCGTTCGAGGTTGGTATGGAGAAGACCGTTCGATGGTATTTGAATAATCCTAAGTGGTGTGACTCTGTTCGGGCCAAAGGATACGAGGGTCAGAGGTTGGGCCTAGCCTCAAAATAAATCATCTTTGTGGCCGAGAAGTACGATTATCTCGTTGTCGGTGCTGGTTTTGCAGGAAGTGTCCTCGCAGAACGTTTGGCAGAGGATTCGGGTAGGAGTATCTTAGTGGTGGATCGCAGGGCTCATATCGCTGGCAATGCATATGATCATGTGGACTCTGCAGGGATCCTGATCCACGCCTATGGACCGCACTACTTTCGAACGAATTCGACCAAAGTAGTGGATTACTTGAGTCGATTTACGAAGTGGCACCAAGTCAGTTATCAAGTCCTCGTTTGGACGGACGGGAAATACTGGCAATTCCCGATCAACCTTAACACGTTTGAGCAGTATCTGGGGCGTCCATCAACGACCGAAGAAATGGAGGCTACTTTAGCCAAGTGGCGAGAGGATTTTCCGAATCCAAAAAACTCGGAGGAGATGGTTCTTTCCCAAGTTGGCAGGAAGTTCTACGAGATGTTTTTCAGGAACTACACTCGCAAACAGTGGAAAAGGGATCCTCGAGATCTGGATGCATCGGTTTGTGGAAGGATTCCAGTCCGAACCAATCGGGACAATCGATTTGTGGTAGAGAACTTTCAGGCTCTACCCAATGAGGGATATACGGCGATGTTTGAGAAGATGCTCCGCCACCCAAGGATTACGCTTCGGTTGAACACGGACTATCGCAATCTTCCCAAGGAAGTGTCTTACGATCGAATGATCTATACAGGCATGATCGATGAGTTTTATCAATTTTCTGAAGGGCGATTGCCATATCGGTCGATGAGATTTGAGCCTGAGACGATTCAAAAAGAGTTTTTCCAGCCTGCTATGCAGGTAAACTACCCGAATGATCATGAGTATACCCGTGTCGTGGAGATTAAGCATGCAACGGGTCAGAAATCTCAAGTAACGACGATTGTTCGGGAGTACCCCGAGGACTTTGGGCCGGGCAAGGAGGCTTACTATCCGATCCCAGCTCCTGACAGCCGCGAGTTGTATGAGAAGTATGCGGCCAAGGCAAAAGACGAAAAGAAGGTCACCTTTGTCGGTAGGTTGGCGACATATCGGTACTACAATATGGATCAAGTTGTGGCTATGGCACTAACGGAGTATGAAAAGTTGAAAAGCGGGTCTATGCCTTCTTAAGGCTAATTCACTTCTAGTGGTTGCTTTATTGAATCAGCGCAGCCCTGCACCTTGGTAGCCGGCGGCGTCAAATTCCACATAGCGAAACCCTACCGCAGTTATGGCGGGGGTGAGTTTGGCTTGTAGAAGCGAGTCATTGAGACGAGGAGTTTCATCTGGTGAAACCTGAACGAGAGCTTTCTCGCCTAAATGGCGGACACGAACAATTCGGAACCCCTCGTTTCGGATAATCCCTTCAGCTTTCTCTATCGCTGCTAGTCGTTGGGTTGTGACAGGTAGGCCAGGGGCGAGGCGTGAGGAGAGGCATGGGGAGGCCGGCTTTTCGGCAATCTCCAGGTTGGCCTCCCGGGCGAGGGATCGAATTTCACTCTTCGTCAGTTCGGCTTCCCGAAGGGGGGCGACCACCTTGAACTGACCGGCCGCGATGCGTCCTGCTCGGACTTCCTTGGCGTCATCCGCGTTTTCCCCGTAAGCGAGTACAGCCACTCCCCGGGTTTGGGCCAAGCGTTCCATCTGTTGAAAAAGTTCGGAACGGCAGAAGAAACAGCGGTTGGAGGGGTTGGAAGAGTAAGAGGGGTCATCGAGTTCATGAGTTTGTAGAATCTGAACGTTTAGATTGTATGATTTTGCGAAATTGAGTGCGGAGTTGTGTTCGGAGCGTGGGAGGCTGGGTGAATCACCAAGAATACCAACGACTTTTGAGCCGTGGATCTGATGAGCAGTCCAAAGAAGAAAAGCCGAGTCCACGCCTCCTGAATATGCCACGAGAGCAGAGGGCCACGCTTGGATTAGAGTTTCCAAGTGCTTCTTTTTTGCCATCAGTTCACTGCTCATGTCGTTCCTATAGCTTATGGGGGTGTTGGCGTGTGGGGAGTGTTTTTTACGAATGGCCCTGCATTCTTATGAAAGGATGATGATTGGTAGGTAAAGCCGTGCTAGAGTCTCCAAATGGCTGGCAAAGTGAACGTCGCAGATCTTCGCAAGAGTTATGAGAAAGCGGAGTTGAGTGAACAGGGATCTCCTTCCGATCCAATGATCCTATTCGAAAAGTGGCTCCACGAAGCTGTTCAGGCGGAGATTCCCGAGCCTAACGCTATGACATTGGCAACGGTTTCTAAGGAATACCGCCCAAGCACCCGACCCGTGCTAATCAAAGGCTGTGACGAGCGCGGAATCGTTTGGTACACCAATTATGAAAGTCGCAAAGGGCTGGAGCTAGCCGGCAACCCGTGCGCAGCTTTGCAGTTTCACTGGGTGGAACTCGAGCGCGTGGTTCGAATTGAAGGGAGAGTGGAAAAGATCAGTGATCGGGAGAGTGATGAGTATTTTGGGAGCCGGCCTTTCGATCATCGAATTGGCGCTTGGGCGTCTCCCCAGAGTCAGATTATTACCGACCGCTCCGTTATTGAGAAAGCTGCTTCAAAGTATTTGGCTGAATATCCTAAAGATCCGCCCCGACCCAAGTATTGGGGCGGATATCGTCTCAAGCCCGAGATTTGGGAATTCTGGCAGGGCAGGAAAAGCCGGTTGCATGACCGGTTGCGATACCAGAAGGAAGCGGGCGGGTGGAAGCGGGAACGGTTGGCGCCGTAGCAGTTCCGTTCAGATGAATAGAAATAAAATGGAGATCTACGAAGTATGAGTGCTGACCGCATGTCTCCACTGCAGGTGGTCTCTAGAATCAAGAATGGCGAGAAGATCCATTTGGTGGACGTGCGCTCTCCAGGGGAATTTAATGCTGTCCATGCGGATGGAGCCATTCTCTGCCCTTTGGATGCTTTGAATCCTCGGCAATTGGCCCAACAACTCGGCTTATCCTCTACCGCTCCGGCGGCTTTGTTGTGTGCTTCTGGAAATCGGGCAAAAAAAGCTGCAGAAAAGTTCTTTTCAGAGGGTATCCCTCATTGCTTAGTGGTGGAGGGTGGAACCCAGGCCTGGGAAGCGGCAGGGTTGTCGGTGATTAAGGGTAAAGGGGTAATCTCTATTGATCGGCAGGTACGGATCGGCTCAGGGTCTTTGATTCTTACCGGAGTTCTTCTTGGGTATTTTATTCATCCTGGGTGGTATTTCCTAAGCGGGTTTATCGGGTGCGGATTAATCTTTGCTGGAATCACCGATTGGTGTGGCATGGGTCTCCTGCTGGCCAAAATGCCTTGGAATCAGACCAATCCATAAAGCTGTCCGTTTAAGCGGATTGAGCCGATAGGGCTCAATATGATCTTTGTAGAAAACGGTCAGCTTGGATATCAGGACTATCTGTTTCTAGGAGAAAAGAAGTAGGCGACGAGAAATGTGGTGATCGTGCCGAAGGTGATTCGCCAAGGGAAGGCAATGAGGGGCAGCCAATCTGGTCGAGGCAGGGGCGGTAAACCAATCAGTTTCAGTAAGTCGGATGGAAGCCCGGAGAGAACAGCTACTGCCAGGAATCCCACCACCATGGCGATAAGATTACCAGTATCGTTGCCGCGATTCTTAGTCAGGGCTCCTAGTAGGAAGATTCCCAGTAGGGACCCATAGGTGTAGCCAAATACTCCCAGAACGATCGGTAGGATGCGGGAGGTCGGATTTGAAATGACTACCCAAGCAGTTGCACCTCCGATCAAAACGAGAATTCCAGCAAAGGCCACAGTGGACCATCGGGCAGCTCTAAGGGAATTGGGGTTTTTGCAGCGGGGAGCGAAAAAGGGCTCGTACCAGTCCCGCACCCAAGAGGTTGCGAGGGCATTAAGAGCGGTGCTTAGAGAACCCATGGCAGTTGCAAAAATTCCCGCGATGAGGAGTCCGCGAAATCCGGGAGGCAACTGGTGAAGTATGTAGTATGCAAAGACGTGGGCGTTCCGAGTGGGTAGATTGGGGTCGGGTTCCTGTTGGTAATGAACGTAGAGAAGAATACCGATGGAGAGAAAGGCGAAGACGATCGGAAGGTCGGCTAGACCGGACGCGACTAGAGCGAGTCGGCTTTTGGCGGGATTTTTTGCCGTTAGCATCCGTTGAACCATGTCCTGATCGGTTCCATGGGTGGCCATTGTGACAAAGGTGGCAGCAAAAAAGGCGGTCCAAACCGTATACTCAGTCTCGAAAACGGCTCGAAAGGTTGCCCAGAGATCATTTGGAAAATATGGGCCAAGACTCCAGAACGAGAGATCATCGGGATTCTGAAGTATACCGTGAATTGCGGGTAGTCCGCCTGGAATCGATTTCCAAAGGTGCCAGATAACAAAGCCCAAGCCCGAGAACATCACGCAGGCTTGGATAACATCCGTCCAGACCACAGCCTTGATTCCACCCACGGCCGTGTAGACGGCAGTTAGCGCCACCAACACAAAGAGGGCCAGAAGGTAGATCCCCAGTTCCACCATGGGGGTAGGGTGGGTCCCAGTGTAAATTTCATATCCGAGGACAAGAACAATGGCTGCCACATAGAGTCGGGTGCCGCTGGCCAGGGCTCGGGTGATTAGGAAAATTGCACTGGCGGCTTGACGGGACCGCGGGCCGAACCGTTTCTCCAAGAACTCATAAATCGAGACAACGCCATAATGGTAATAGGGCTTGATAAAAATCCAGCTTACAAAGATCCGAGCCAGGATCGTTCCAAGTGCTAATTGAGCGTAAGTAAAGTTTCGGAGCGCGTATCCCTCGCCAGGCGCCCCAAGAAAGGTTGCGGCGCTTATCTCTGCAGCCAAAATGGACGCAAGGACTGCCCACCACGGCATTTTTCTTCCGCCTAGAGCATAGTCGTCGAGAGATGTTTGGTGGCGAGAAGCCGCTAGGCCGATCCCAATTATGGCGGCGAAGTAGGCGAAGAGAATGAATGAGTCGAGGATCCAGTAGTTCACAGGAATATATTAGGGAAGCTTCCAAGAAGCTTTTAGGCGATCGTAATCGGGGCGTGGCAGTAAAACATAGATAGGTTCATCTTTAGGTAGAAATGAACTTAGCAATTCTCGGAAAGCGGGCTCATCCATGGAGGTGCAACCTGTGGTAACCGAGTTCTGAGATCGGCAAAGGTGAAAAAAGATCGCACTGCCTGAGCCGGGTTTAACATCGGGAGGAGCATTGTGACGTATGAAAAGTTTTAAGGAGTGGGCGGGATCGTCTTGGCGCATAAGGTGGTAGCTGTGTTCAGGAGGAAAAGGTTCATGAGCCGAGAGGATAAGGTGCCGGTTGTAGAGAGTGGAGGAAGGCTCCTCGATCCAGAGATCACGATCGGTCACCTTGCGGTACCTCCATTTAGGAAGCCCTGACTGATCTGCGTAGCCATAAAGAATAGTTCCAAGGAGGAATGCCCCTGCAGGTGACTTTCCGTCCCCCTCGCGTTTTTGTGGCCCCTCTTGGGGCAGGTGAAGGCCGCGCCCCCAAGCGAGGCCTCGTCTACCGAGATGGACAGGAGTGGTGATTCCGACACTCGTCCATGGAGAAGTTGCGGATGTTCTGCGATACAGTTGAATGTCGGCTTTTTGCGAGTTCCAAGAATCTGGGATCGCGATAAGTAGAGCCCTGCTCTGCGATGGGATTGGTCCGGGTGAAGCGAGAAGAGATAGGGGTGAAAGGAGAGTAACCGTAAGTACGCGTAAGATCATGATCCACGGTTTCGGAATCGCTCCCAAATTGATTCAAGAAAGGGAGGGAAAAAGAAGGCGATGTATCCTGCCAGACCTGCAAAAATGCTTGGGAAAAGAATGGGCTGAAAAAATGCCGGAAGAAAAAGTAGGCCGGATGTGACGGCTGCTACCCATCGGACCGAAAGGGGGATGGGGAGAGGAAAGAAGAATACCTTCTGATCTGGCATTGTAGTGGCGAAGGCCAGAAAGAGGGAGTTGTGAAGGTAAAAAGGGTTAATGGGTATCGAGGGCTGCAGGAAGGAGACTGAAACCACAGCTACGATGCCGATGAGAAAAAAGAGATTCAGATGAAAGGAGCCCCAAGCTTCTTCGAGGGCGTCTCCAATCGACCAGAGGAACCAGAGGAAAAGCAGAAGAAAGATGGGATGGGCTGAGTTAGATGGGACAAAAAGAAATGTAATCAGTCGCCAGTATTCTCCTTGTGCCACCAAGGATGGGTCCAGTTTGAGGATTGAAGTGAATCCTGGTGAAGCAAGATTGAGTAGCCATGCGCCTGCATTGAGGGCAACAAGTCCTCGAGTTAAGTAGGGGACTGACCAACGGCCGAGAAGATCTTCCAGCGAGTCGGTCCAGCGGGCAGGGCTCATGCTCCGGGGCCGATTAGGGCTTCAGGGTAATCTTTTTCCAATTTAGGTGCTGGGCGTGTGCGTACTTCTCGAAATCTTTCTCGTACAGCATCAGGACAGCTCTTACTACGGCGGAATCATCCTCAAAACTAATCTGCGCCACAAAGTCTGGAATAATATCCAGCAGGCGATGGGTGTAGATAATCGCGAATGCAGATGCCGCTGCGGCTGTATAGGGAATATCTTGGTAAGCATCCTCAGCAAAGTCTTCGACCACATCAGCAAGAAATTCAAGCTGGTCGACTAGATGAGGGAATTTAGGGGCGTGGATCTGGGTGAATTCCGCTTTGAGTAGAGGAAGGCGGTGCAGAAGATTCTTCATAATCCGAGGGGTAACACGCGAAGCCCCCCTTTGTGCAAAAAATGTGCTCTCAGCCATACGTGAATCTTGGAGGAAAAATTCCTAAACGGCAAGCGGAGGAGAAGATGGTGCGCGGAAAAAAGTTGGGCAAACTAGAGCGACAGTGACTTCAAGTTCTCCTACGCCTGTACGAATGGTGCCTCACCGGCCTGAGGTAGCCGTAGGGGACACTTGGGATCTCGCGCCTCTTTATCCTGATGCAGCAAGCTGGGAGAGGGCCTTTACGGAGTGCAAGGGATTCAAAGGTCGTATGCCGTGTTGGAAGGGGCAGTTATCCCAGCCTGATGCTTTAGCCAAAGCTCTTGATGAGGAGAGAGGAATTGACCTTTTGATGGAGAAAGTTGGTCAATATGCGAGCTTGCGTGTTTCTGAGGATGAGGGGGATGGAGCTGCCCGAGATCGTTCCCTTCGCCTTGATCACCTGCAAACAGAACTCGCTGAGGAGTGTTCCTGGTTCCTGCCTGAGCTGATGAGGATTTCGGACGAGGATTGGGGTGTTTTACTTCGGCATCCCAGCCTCAAAGAGTGGGTGGGTAAGTTGGAGCGAATTCGAAGATATCGTTCACATATCCTCGGAGAGGGTGAGGAGAGGATTCTTTCGCTTGTGGGGCCTGTTTTAAGTGGGCCTGATGAGATCTTTTCCCAGCTTACGAATGTGGACTTTCGATTTGGAAAATTAAAGGATGAGGATGGAACCGAGATTGAGTTGAGCCACGGAACGTTTGCCTCTTTGCTTCAAAGACGAGATAAGGAAGTAAGACGTGCGGCTTGGGTTCAATACTATACGGAGTTTGAGCATCACGCATCGACGCTCTCGGCGTCTTTAGCGGCCTCGGTAAAAGGGGATGTATTCCGTGCAAAAGCCAGACGGCACCCGAGTGCCCGGGCTCAATCACTTTTTCCGGATCGAGTTCCAGAATCGGTTTACGATAAACTTGTGGCGTCGGTCCGTGCCAATCTTGGGCCTCTTCAGAAGTACCATCGATTACGTAAGAAGGTTCTTCATTTAGACGAACTTCGTGCGGCAGACCTGCAGGTACCCCTCGTGGGGAAGATTCAGAAAAAAACAACCTTTGAGCAGGCGGCTGAACTGGTAACTCGGGCGTGTCGTCCTTTGGGAGCAGAGTATGTTGATGTTTTAGCGACAGGTTTGGGGAAGGACCGTTGGGTAGATCGGTATGAAAATAAGGGGAAAAGAAGTGGTGCGTTTTCGAGCGGAAGTTATCGAAATCCACCCTACATATTAATGAACTATCGGGAGGATGTTTTAGCGGATGTTTACACCTTGGCCCATGAGGCAGGTCACTCGATGCACTCTTGGTTGAGCCACCGATCCCAGCCCTATCAGGATTCGCACTACCCGATCTTTTTGGCTGAAGTCGCCTCAACCTTCAACGAGGAGCTTTTGACGCATGCGTTTCTTGAGGGCGATGCAAAGAAAGACAATCAACTTCGAGCCTACATATTGAACCGTCAGATCGATGATATTCGCGGCACCCTATATAGGCAGGTCATGTTTGCTGAGTTTGAGCAGAGAATTCACGAGGCAGAGGAGAAGGGAATTGCTTTAACACTAGACTTCTTCCGTATTGCATACCGGGAGCTGCTGGAAAGCTATCTAGGAGAGGTTCTGCATATTGAGGCTCCTCTTGAACTAGAGTGCCTCCGAATTCCCCACTTTTATAGTGCCTTCTACGTTTACAAATATGCGATTGGGCTTTCGGCATCGATTTCCTTGTCAAACCGAGTGTTATCCGGCGAAAGCGGGGCGGTAGACCGAGTGATACACTTTTTGCGTTCTGGAGGTAGTCGGCCTCCACTTGAAACCTTGCGTTTGGCGGGAGTTGATATGGAGAGCTCCGAGCCAGTCGAGAATGCCTTAAAGCTTTTCTCTGATCGTGTTGATGAACTCGAAAGAATCTTAGGGTGATTCATAGAGTTTACTCTGTGGGTCGCCCTTCGGGTTGGAGCAAGGAAGCGGGTGACGAGTACTGTAAAAGGATCAGCCGTTTTGCGAAGGTGGAGAGTCATTTCCTTAAAGAGGGGCCGATGGTTGAAAAGGAAATGTTGGAGAAGAGCCAAGGTTGGTGGTCGATCTGCTTGGATCCAAGTGGTGTTGGTTTGAGCACCGAAGATTGGCGAAAGGAGTGGGAGAAGCTTGAGCGGGGTGGACGAACGGGTCTGGCTTGGATGATTGGAGGTGCAGATGGTTTTTCAGAGGACTTTCGCAAAAACTGTGATTCGGTGCGATCATTGGGTCCTCAAACTATTTCTCACGACTTGGCCCGTGTAGTTCTCGTGGAGCAGATCTATCGGTTGGAGAGTTGGAGGGCGGGACATCCGTATCATCGAAAATGAGTCTGGCTGAATCTCCGCGTACGCTTCACAAAGCCTGGATCTACTTTTGGCGTTCCATAAGACTCAAGTGTCCGACATGTGGCGAGAAGTCTTTGTTTTGTCCTTGGAGGCGGGTGCGTTCGCTCCACGACTGGTTTACTCCACTCGATGGATGTTCCCAGTGTGGATATGCTTACGATCGTGAGCCCGGGTATTTCTTGATGGCCATTTGGGGGGTAAACTACGGAGTGATTGGCCTTGGTGGAATGTCCCTTTATTTTATTCTTCGAACAACGACTGAGATCCGGCCATTTCATCTTTTTCTCTTCTGTGTCATGCCTGCGCCGTTTTTGAGCGTTTTGTTTGCCCGTCATGCGAAGTCGATGTTTTTGGCTTTAGATCATTTCTTTGATCCGCATCTTCGTAACAAAAAAAATAGAAAAACTGCGGAATAGTCTTGTCAAGTTTCCAACGGGAGGGTGTAAATACACCTGCATGGCTGAAGGAACGGTTTCGAAATTTATTGACCATCATTATCGGCATTTTAATGCCGCCGTGATTAAGGATGCTTCTCTCGCTTATCGAAAGCATATCGCTGATGGTGGCCGAATGTTGGTCACGTTGGCTGGAGCAATGAGCACGGCAGAACTGGGGCTCTCTTTGGCAGAAATGATCCGACAGGATAAGGTTCATGCGATCAGTTGTACTGGAGCGAATCTGGAGGAGGATGTCTACAATTTGGTCGCTCATGATCACTACCGCAGGATTCCTGAGTATCGTCATCTGACATCCAAGGATGAAGTGAAGCTTCTCAAGGATCATCTGAATCGAGTGACAGACACTTGCATTCCTGAGCATGAAGCGATGCGCCGAATTGAGGGTGTCATCATGGAGCTTTGGAAACGAGACGATCAAGAGGGCAAACGACGATTTCCCCATGAGTATTTCTACGAGGTTCTGCAGAAAGGTTTGCTTAAGAAGTATTACCAGATTGATCCAAAAGATTCATGGATGATGGCGGCCGCTGAGAAGAATCTGCCCATGGTTGTTCCTGGGTGGGAGGATTCAACCTTGGGGAATATGTTCGCAGCCGCTTGCATTCAGAAAACGGTCTCTTCTCCTCAAATTATGAAAAGTGGGGTGGAATACATGATCTCGTTTGCTGAGTGGTATCAAAAAACCCAGAAAACTCCTTTGGGCTTTTTTCAAATTGGGGGAGGCATCGCTGGGGATTTCCCAATCTGTGTTGTGCCTATGCTGCACCAAGATTTGAAAAATCCAGGAGTACCTCTTTGGGCGTACTTCTGTCAGATCAGTGACTCGACTACCAGCTACGGTTCTTATTCAGGAGCTGTGCCGAACGAAAAGATCACGTGGGGAAAGTTGGGATCGGATACCCCGCGCTTCGTGATTGAGTCGGACGCTACCATTGTCGCGCCTTTGATGTTCGCTTACGTGCTCGGTCAGTAAAACGGTTCTTACGTCTTCACGCCGGCACGAATCTCGAATAGGGACGATACTGATTCTCCTTCGTGAATGCGGAGGATGGCCTGACCCAGCAAGGGAGCAACACAAAGAACTTTGGTAGGGCTGGGGGAATTTTCCTGTGGGGTTGTGTTCGTGGTAATGAACTCCTTCAGGCCGAGTTTTTTGAGTCGCTCCAAACCCGTGGATCCGAGAACTGCATGGGGGATTCCGACGTAGATGTCTTTGACTCCGTGACGGCGAAGAATTTCCACGGCAGATGTGATTGTTCCGGCTGTTTCTGTGATATCATCCACGAGAAGGACGTTTTTGTCTTTTACGTCACCAATCAGATGGGTGGATTCGGTCTCGGAGGCATTGAGGCGTTTTTTACTGACGATTGCTAATCCTGAATCAAGCATTTGCGCATAAGCCGCGGCCATTTTCATACCGCCGATGTCGGGAGTGACGACCACCAGGTCTGGAATCTTTTTCTCCGCAATATATCGGTAGAAAATCGGAGCACAGAAAAGATGGTCTACCGGTATATCGAAAAACCCTTGGATTTGCTGCGCGTGGAGATCCATTGCCAGAACACGGTTCACCCCTGCTGCGACGAGAAGATTGGCGATGAGTTTAGCCGTAATCGGTACTCGGGGTTGGTCTTTACGGTCTTGTCGGGCGTACCCAAAAAAAGGCAGGACCGCGGTGATCCGGAAAGCGCTAGCACGGCGGGCGGCATCCACCATGATCAGGAGTTCCATTAAGTTCTGATTGGTAGGGGGGCAGGTGGGTTGGACGATGAAAAGGTCATTTCCTCGGATATTCTCGTCGAACTTTACGAAAGTCTCGCCATCTGGAAACGAAGTCACCGTGGCTTTCCCGAGTGGGACTTTTATGAAATCGGCGATTCTTTGGGCGAGTTCACGGTTGGCGTTGCCCGAGAAGATCTGTAAGCGATTGCCGAAAATCGAAGCCATGATTTTTTTATAGAATCGGATCGGTGCGGGTGGAAGTGGTAAAGCCTAGGTTATTCGCCGATGATCTTAACAAGCACCCGCTTATCCCTCCGTCCATCGAACTCCCCATAAAAAATCTGCTCCCATGGACCGAAATCGAGCCTCCCCTTTGTCACGGCTACAACGACTTCCCGCCCCATAATGGTGCGCTTCAGGTGCGCATCCGCATTGTCTTCCGAACCATTGTGGTGGTACTGGCTGTGTGGCTTTTCTGGTGCCAACCGTTCGAGCCAAGTTTCAAAGTCAGCATGTAAACCAGATTCATTGTCATTGATGAAGACTGATGAGGTGATGTGCATCGCATTTACGAGGCAGAGTCCCTCCTGGATACGCGAGTCGGACAGGGCAGCTTCGATCTTAGGCGTCAGGTTAATAAAGGCCCGACGCGTGGGGGTATGAAAGGTGAGTTCCTGTCGGAACGACTTCACTTGGTCTTGAGGGAATCGAGATATTCGAGAACGACTTTTGCCTGATCCTGGGTCGAACCTTTGGGATCCTGCCAAACCAGTTTACCGTCCCGAAAAAGAAAAGCGGACCGTTTGGCAAAGCCGAACAGTCCACCCACACCAAAGGCCTGGATAATCTTATTATCGGTATCTGCCAGAAGGGGGTATGGTAGCTTTTGATCGGTTGCGAAGGTTTTCTGGGCGGCAACTTGATCTGCACTGACTCCCAAAATCTTAACGCCCCGGCTAGTCAATTCGGCACTTCCATCGCGCAAGCTGCAGGCCTGAGCGGTACAGCCGGGTGTATTGGCTTTGGGGTAAAAAAAGACGAGGAGGTAGCCCTCTTTCCCGTAAGTCGCCAGATCGACTTCCTTGCCATCCTGATCCTTGGCAGTCAAAGGGGGGAGTGTAGAGCCTATCTTCATCATCTTTTCTGATTCAGCATGTGTGAAACTCAGGCCCATAAGTAGAGCCATGCAAAGGGCTCTTATCATTTTTTGTAAGGAACGGAAACATCCGACATCATTTTCTTTTCCAAAACTTGGAGTTGTGTCTTTGCCTGATTCACAGAAGAGCTTTCCGCAATCCTATCCGCCAATTGGGCGAGATCCGGCATGGTTCGTTCGAGCTGTTCGCTCAATTTTTCAGCCTGCGACTGGGCCAGAGGCAGATTGTTTTTTTGTAGTGCCAACTCAATCTGCTTGATGGTGGAGGTCACTGGGCAGGCTTCGGAGTACATCGGACAGCCACCCATCATCGGGAGTCCCTTGAGGACCAAGACAGCGGCGAGGAAACCAACGGCCCCTGCAGCTAGAAGCGGAAGGGGGCAGGGGCAGGATTTTTTCTCAGGGGCGGGTTTGGAAGGGGAGGATTTTTTTGCCATAGAGGTTAACTATGCAGAGGGGGTGCGGTCCGTCACTCCTAAACGGTATTTGTGAAAAGCTTCAAACGTCCAAGGGTAAAGTTTTTCAGCCACAACACGCATTGCAGCGGCCATTTCGCGGATTTCCTGCTGGGCATGGTCATCCTCCCGCAGTTGGAGGAAGTGAATTAGATTGTGGAGGTCGCAGTTGACGTAAACCTCAGTGAAAATGCTTACGGGTAGAACCATCCGTGCCAGTTCCCTAGCAACGCCCTTTTGCAGAAGGCTCTGATAAGTCGTATAAGCCGAATCGTGGCAGGCTTTGACTTCGCGGGTCAGTGCAGAGTGATCCAAGGATTCGGAGACCTGACTGCCTTGCTTGTTCTTAGCATCTGCAGCACGCCACTGCGTGGGAAGATAAAATTCATCCGCAAGCTCCGAGTATCGTCCGCTCCACTCGTTCAGACGAAAAGTGCGGTGCCGAACAAACTGCCGCATAATAAAAATGGGCATTTTGATGTTGTAAGTAATGGAACACTGTTCGAAGGGGCTGGTATGGCGATTTTTGTAAAGATAGATGAGGAGTTTCTTGTCCTGCTCAATTCCCTTGCTTGGGCTTTTATAGGAAATCCTGGCTGACTCCACGATGCGGAGATCTGAACCGAGATGGTCAATATATCGGACAAAGCCTTGACCGAGGATGGGGATAGTATGACCAGGATCCATGAACCTAGTAGAAAAGAGCCTAGTTCAGGATCTGCCCAGCGTAAAAAGAGAGGTTATTGATTAAGTTGTGAAAAGTTTGAGCTGTTCGTGAAGTCGTGCGATCCGATCGGATGCTTCCTGTTCGAGTTTTCGCCACTCCGCTTGCTTTTCCGGCGGGGCTTTTGCGGTCATTTTTGGATCTGCGAGTTTGGCCGCCTCGCGTGCGCGGGAGGCTTCGGTCGTAGCGATTTCTTTGTGGAGCCGTGCTGACTCTTGGACAGGGTCGAGAAGACCGGTCAGAGGAAGGTAGAGCTCTCCCCAGGGGGTGAGAGCCATCGGGGCAGTGGGGGGAGTCGTGGTGATCTCGACTGAACCAACCTGTAGAAGCTTGGCCAAGGTCCTGAGGTCTTCAGTCGAGGGAGTGTGGGTTGGGGCGGGTTTGAGGAGAAACTTCATCTTTGCCGAACCCGATAAACCGAATTCTCCCCGGAGTCGACGTCCCGTCTCTGCGGTTGCGTAGCAAGCCTCGGCCAAACGAGCATTCGCTGGATCGAATGGAACAGTGCCTTTTTTCGGCCAAGAGCTGAACTGAATTGTTTTTTGGCCCAAGCCAAGAGTCAGCCATAACTCCTCGGTGATGAAGGGCATGAAGGGATGAAGGAGTCGAAGCACATGCGAGAGAACGTAATCGGCCGTGGCGAGAGTTCCGGCACGCGTAGGGGAGGATGGGTTGCTGAAATCTGCCTTTGCGGTCTCGATAAAGCGGGCGCAAAACTCGCTCCAGACAAATGTGTAGAGAGATTGAGCCACTTGGCTGAATTCATACGCTTCGTACAGTCGGTCTAGCTCCTGTTCGAGGCGATCAAGTTGCGCGAGAAGATAGTCCGCAAAGGGGGTTCGCAAGTGACGGGATGGATCTGCGTCAGGGTCGGAAGGCCCTTGCTGTTGGCGAAAGCGGCAAGCATTCCATAGTTTGTTGGCAAAATTCCGGCCTTCCTCCATCTGTTTCTCGTCGTACCGAATGTCGGCTCCTTGGGGGGCGATGCGAAGAAGTCCAAAGCGGAGTCCATCCGCTCCGTATTTGGCGATGAGATCAAGGGGATCAGGGGAGTTTCCGAGGGACTTCGAGAGCTTTCGTCCTTTGCCGTCACGGATGAGTCCTGTGAAGTAGACGTTTCGGAAGGGAAGTTCCCCCATGTATTCGAACCCCGCCATGATCATCCGGGCAACCCAGAAAAAGATGATGTCCGGACCAGTGACCAGATCGGTGGTGGGGTAAAACTTTTTCAGTTCTGCAGTTTGTTTGGGCCAACCCATCGTCGCAAAGGGCCAGAGCCAAGAGCTGAACCAGGTATCAAGAACATCCGGGTCTTGGACCCATCCCTCCCCAGGAGATTCGATCTGGCAGCGAATTTCCTTCTCACGGTACCAAACAGGAATTCTGTGCCCCCACCACAGTTGGCGGCTGATGCACCAGTCCTGAAGATTTTCCATCCAGTGCTCGTAGACTTTAGTCCATCGTTCCGGAAAAAAGCGTAGGGTTGAGGAGGATACGACCGAACGAGACTTTTCCGCACTCGGGTAGCGGAGGAACCACTGTTCGGACAAACGGGGCTCGACCGGGACATCTGCTCGTTCGCTATATCCGACCTGATTGATGTAGGGTTCCTCTTTTTCAAGTAGGCCGAGTTCTTTAAGTTGTTCAGCAGCCAGGGTTCTGGCCTTGGCGCGGTCCATTCCGTTCAGAGCTGTCCCGGCTTGGGGGGTCATCAGCCCTGATTCATCGATCACTTCAAGAGAGGGAAGTTGATGTCGCTGGCCGATCAAGAAGTCGGCGGGGTCGTGAGCCGGGGTGACCTTGAGAACGCCGGTGCCGAACTGCATGTCGACGTGGTCGTCCCCGATAATGGGGATGCGGCGTTGCTCTTCGGGAAGTTCGGGGGGAAGGGGACGAAGGACATGTTTTCCAATGAGGGAAGAGTAACGCGGATCTTTCGGATTCACCGCAACGGCTGTGTCACCAGGAATTGTCTCCGGTCGAGTGGTGGCGATGGTGAGGAATCGACTTGGCTCACCAACAACGGGGACTCGGAAATGATAGAGCAGGCCCTTTTGCTCTTTCATAATGACCTCCTCGTCGGAAAGGGCAGTTCGTGAAACGGGGCACCAGTTGACCATCCGACGCCCCCGATAGATTAATTTCTTTTGGAAGAGATCCACGAACACTTGTTGAACGCAGGCGGAGTAATCGGAATCCATGGTAAAGCGTTCGCGAGACCAGTCGCATGAGGCACCCAGCTTTTTTAGCTGCTGGATGATGATGCCGCCGTGTTTTTCCTTCCACTGCCAAACCTGTTTTAGGAATTCTTCTCGACCGAGGTCGTCCCGATGTCGGATTTTGCCTTCTTTTTTTAACGTTCTCTCTACGACGGTCTGGGTGGCGATACCCGCATGGTCAGTTCCCGGAAGCCAGAGGACCTCTTGACCGAGAAGGCGGGCACGGCGAGCGAGAATATCCTGGATCGTGTTGTTCAAGACGTGTCCGAGGGTAAGGATCCCGGTTACGTTGGGGGGAGGAATGACGATGGAATAGGCGGGTTTGGAGGAGTTCGGGTCGGCTCGGTAGTCGCCGCGCTCTATCCATTGGCGATAGAGCCGATCCTCGACTTGTGCGGGGTCGTACGCGGGAGCGAGTTCAGACATAAGGAAGCACAATGCCTTCCCTAGGCTCAGGTGAAAAGCTTGGAGGGAGTCGTGCTAGTCGGATTGACCGGCTCCTCCTCCTGCTGCCGGGGCGGCTGCGGCCCCTGCGGGGAGGAATTGCCACCAGTGAGTTTCATTGATGGCGTAGATTGGTTTGTAGTGTTGGATCTGATTCGCGGGCCAGACGCTCTTGATCTGGTTATCTAGGATTAGGCACTGGCCTCCGAAGATCACGCCGAGGATGCAGTGGCCGACCCCTAGGTTGAGATCTTTTACTACGAGGATCCGGAGCTCGTCCTGCGTGAATCCGAGCTTTTGCAGTGCATAGTATTTGGCGATGGCGTGATCTTCGCAATCCCCGCTCACTCGTCCTGAGATTAGGTAGTCTGGGGACTGAGTGAATTGCACAGGGGTATTCCACAGATCGGGAACCCCCCAGTTCTTTTGGTCCGGAACGTAGCGCATCGAGTTGAACGTCTCATTGGTTTTTTTGATCATGGCGAGTCGATCAGGGGATTGAGTTTTAGCGATGAAATCAGCCCATCCACCGGCGTAGGGAGCCTGGATGTCGGCTTTTTTGGATAGCTCGGCCTCGACGCTAGCCAAAATTCCTGTCCATTTCGGAAACTTGCCGATCGGGTCTTGTTGAACAACCTGGTATTCACCATCCCAAGCAAATCCGGAAAGAGTGGTGCAAAGGAGAAGTCCGAGAAAGCGATACATACTTTGACTATAACCTGTTTTCGCCTTGAGGAAATACTTGAGGGAGGGATGGGTATCGGGAGATACTGCTGATTCTTAAAGGAGCACAAATTCCATGGCATCCCAAAAAACCACCACCCCACAGGACCCTGCAACATTGAAACTGGCGACTCCCAACATCGCAGAGGAGAAGATTTCCCGACCTGCCAATGGAAAAACGATTTTGGCGATCTCCTTTTTCGCCCTCTTTACTGTTGGTGGATTCGCGGGGATTTTGGCTTTTGTCCAAGGAGAGAAAGAAAGAACTTTGAGGGATTGGCAGATTCAGATGGGACTCGTGGTGGAAACACGTGCAGCAGCAGTTGAGGGTTGGCTTTCCTCCCAGTTTGATGTTCTGAGGGGCATTGCGGCGAATGAATCGCAAAAGATCTATATCGATACACTGCTCAATGATCAGTCAGCGGGTGACAAAAAAGAGGGAGCAGAGGGATTTCTTCGTAACTACCTGAAGCGTGTGGCGGAACAGAACGGATTTTTCACTCCGCCCCCCGCGTTGGAGATTAGTGCCAATGTGGTTCGAGAGGGGATCGCAGGCCTTGCAGTTTTGGCGCCCTCGGGCCAAGTACTGGTCGCGAGTGAATTTCTACCTGCTTTGAAAGAGGATGGTTTTCTGGATGTGCTGAAAGAAAATGCTGCACGACAAAAGGGGCTTTGGAACCTGCGTCTCGATTCAGAGGGTCAGGTTAGTCTTGGATTTTTGGTGCCGATTTATCCGATGGATGCGCAGGACAACGCAAAGCCGATCGCTTACGTGGTGGGGCTAAAACAGGTCGCAAAAGAGCTTTTCCCTCTGCTGGCACAGCCTGGAGAAACGTTAAAATCAGCGGAAAACCTGCTGGTTCAGGAAAAGCCAGGAACTTCCGGAGGTGTGATTCAGTATCTTTCTCCCCGTCGCCAACCTTTGCCCAACGGCACGAAACCAATGACTGCAGATACGTCCAATGAACCTCAGGTTTCGGCTGCCGCCTTTGCTGTGTCAAAACCTGGTGGTTTTGCTGTTCGAAGCAGTTACGGCAACATTCCCAGTTTGGTTCTGGGTAGAAAAGTTGCGGGAACACCGTGGGTCTTGGTCCGAATTGCCGATGAAACTGAGGCATTGGGACCATCCCAGAAGCGGCAGCAGGGAATGCTGATCGGTTTTACCTTGGTTCTTGCCCTGGCCTCTGTATCGATGGCAACAGCCTGGAAGCATGGAGCTCAGTTACGGGCCTCGGCTGAGGCCCAGAAGCTGAAGATCGCTGCGGAGCGCTTTACAGGATTTGCCAAGTTCCTTCGTGTAATTACGGACAATCAGCCCACAGCCATTGCGGCTATGGACGCGGGGGGTAAATATAATTTTGCAAATCGAACATTAGCTGAAGCTGCAGGAATCACGCCTGAGGAAGTGAATGGAAAAACCATGCCTGCAGTTATTGGACCTGTGCGTGCAGCGGCTTACCAAAAAGTCAATAAGCAGGTTATCGACGAGCTATATCCTGGATGGCCCAACGACAAGAGGGAGGGGAGGTGGGTCCCACAAAAAGTCCGTCATGAGTTTGAAGAGAACGGGAAAAAGAAGTACACAAAAACGGATCACATTCCCTTACGGGCAGATCGGGATCATCCTCCTGGAGTACTGCTGATCGAGCAGGATATCACCGAATTTATTGTGGAGAGAGAAAAGCGAGAAAAGATGTTCCGTGGATTGATTGAGGCTTTTGTGGGCGAGGTGGACAGTCGACAGCCCAATTCTGCGCGTACGAATGCCAGATTAATCTCCCGGGTGGCACGCGGAACGGCAGAGGAGATGGGGTTATCGTCGGTAGATGTGGAAACAGCCGAGCTGGCGGGTGAGCTTATGAATCTGGGAACCGTTTCACTTTCTCAAGATCTTTTAAGTAAGGGTGGAAATCGAAATGAGGAAGAGAGAAAGAGGTATCGTGAGGCAATTCTGCGAAGTGCAGATCTTGTGTCAGGACTCGAATTTGAGGGTCCTGTGGCGGATGTCATCCGACAGGCTCAAGAGCGTATCGATGGCACGGGTTGGCCAAGGCAGTTGCGTGGGGACGCGATTTTACCAGCTGCGAAGGTAGTCGCTGTGGTTAAGAGGTTGATCGATCTTGTCCAAGGTCAAGACGGCCCCTCGCAAAGCCTTGATGCCGCAATTCGAACCGTTCTTGCGGAGGCAGGAGGCTCGCTCGATCGAGCCGCAGTAGCGGCTTTAGTGGCTTTCTTAGACAATCGTGGAGGGAAAGGAAAAGTAGGTTTGGCTTAAGTAGAGCCTTGGTTGTCCTAACAAACTCCTTTCGCGGTAGTGGGCAGATAACTCCTTCCGATCAAACAGACCTGAATCCGCTAAATGGGTGGCTTTATGGGGGTCCCGGGTTCAAATCCCGGCGGCCCGATGTGAATTTCGGTAATCTAACCGGTTCCATCGGACAAAGTTTCTGAATGGTGTGGATTACACCGGAAGCTCAGTCAGCTACGAATCAGCGAACAAAACGGAAACTAAGAGCTTTGCCGGAATTGGCGCACGACTGCACCTACGACGTGTGCAATAACAAATGAAATACTACCGCCAAGTGTAACTGCGGTGAGAAAGAAAGGATCGAGATGGCCGAGGTGCAGAAATACCGCAAATTGGAAAAGCAGCATGGCAACAAGCGTTGAAAGAAAACATGCAAAGATAAAGCGGTGGCAGAAGCAGTGAGTGACAGCGGACACCACAAAGCTGATGCCCAGTAAAACCAGAATCCCAATAGTACTCTCGCTCATTACTTATCGCTCAAGGTCAACCGCGGATTGCGGCGAGGTCGGCTATACCACCTTGTTCGGCTGCTTTCATTTTATGTGTTTTTGAAGACTCTCTTCTAAAAGCGAGAACCTCGATGCTGCGGAAAGGTGACCAATCCAGTTGATGCCGATAATCCATGCGTAAGCATCAACTTCCTTTCTGCCGGCATGATACTGAATCACCCAGTATTCGTCGCTCCCAAAGCGCCCAAAGCATATCCCGTCTGGATCGGCTTCCGCCCCTCGGTCAGTGTGAAATTCATAGCCTTGTTTCTTCAATTCGTTCGTAAGAGTAGAAGTGATTGCCTGATTTTGATGTGTCCAAAGTGGATTTGAGGAAGATGGAATAGCGATGCGCTCGGAGAAGTTCCAGACAGGCAGCAAAGACAGTAGCAGTGCAACTGCCGCGCTAATCGAGACTATCGCGATGCGCTTCATTTGTTTGCCAAACGCATAAGGTCAGACACCGGCAGTGTGCCGGTTGTCTGGTCCGGCTTGTTCGGTGGTTTCATCGCGCTGTGATGCTCCACTCTCCTGAACCAGAAGCGCGTGGCAGCCGAATCTCCCAACGTGAATCGTTGGTGGATAGCGTCAGGATATCGATGTCCCCCTCAGTCCGAGACAGAGCCCCCGCTTCTGTGAGCCTCTTGATGTATGCAGTCCTTTCGCGCAAATCATATTTGAATGAACCCGTGCCTGTATTCAGGTCTACATTATTTCGCTCCACGATTGATGTGGCGGAATCCGGCAACAACGGCGGTAGCCAGCCTCGCTCAAATGCTCTCTGCGACTTCGCGTCTGCCAGATTGGAAAAACGTGTCGTGACCACATCACTGCACCCCACAAGTGTAATCAGAACAAATACAGAAGCTACCTGTCGCATCCGATTTATCGACCCCAAACGCATATTCACCGACATCGATGTTAAGCACGAATCCTCAAAATAACCGCTAAAAAATCCGTAGTACCCGGTTTCCGTAGCGAATTGGAATCGGGGCAGTGGGCAGATAACTCCTTCCGACCGAACAGCCATCAATTGGCGGAATGGGTGGCTTTATGGAGGTCCCGGGTTCAAATCCCGGCGGCCCGATAATTTTCCGAAGGAAAATTGAGGGGTGCCAATCTAATACAGCCGGAGGCGAAAGAGGATTGGGCCAGGGGTGGGTGTGCGGGGGCCAATATCCCGGCGGCCCGATGAACTAAAAGCCTAAAAAAGATGTTCTGGCCGATGGGGTTAGGGAAATGGGGGATTAACCCGATTTTTCAGTTCGCTACAGAGGAGGTAAAGAGTTATAAAAGAATTCATGAAAAACATATCATCTGTCTTTGTTTTAATAGTTTCTTTAATTTGCGCAGCTCACTCGGAAGATAAAAAAGTAGTATTGGGGTCTCTTTACTGTGGTGCTGAATATGGACCCGGCATTACCTATGGGATGACCATCCGAAAAGCGACCGGTTACAATAATATTTACGATATAATTTGGACATTACCATGGAATGATAAATCCTATGCGCTCACTGGAAAATTCAAACTGAAGGAACTTACAAAAGACAGTGTTATTTTTATTCGAGATGATTTTGGGGAATACAAAGCTAGTATTGATTCAAACGGTAACTTTGTAAATGGAACCTGGAGAAACTTTAAAAATCCTGAAAAGAATGAGCCTACTCCAGGAATCTGGGGGCTCATTAAAGTTCATGCATCGCCAGACGTTGTCATTCCGTTAAATAAATAATCTATCAATCCCCAACAAAACCCGTAGTCCTCGATTACTGTAGCGACCTTTTTTGGGGGTAGTGGGGAGATAACCCCTTCCGACCGAACAGCCATCAATCCGCTAAAAGGGTAGCTTTATGGGGGTCCCGGGTTCAAATCCCGGCGGCCCGATAATTTTCCGAAGGAAAATTGAGGGGTGCCAATCTAATACAGCCGGAGGCGAAAGAGGATTGGGCCAGGGGTGGGTGTGCGGGGGCCAATATCCCGGCGGCCTGATGAACTAAAAGGCATTCTTACCTCTTCCGACTGACCCCATTAATCGTAATGCTGGGGAGCTCCGAATATTCAGTTCACTACAAATCAGCGATGAGTTTCGGGGTTTATAACCCGACTTTTCTGAAGGGTTTAGAAGGGGTGTAAAGTGTTCATAGCGATGGTGTTAAAGAGGGTATCGGCTTAGGTGGGAAGATTGGGAAACGCTACAAAAAAGCGAAGTGCAGAGTGGGCATTGCGGAATTAGGGGAGTGGTGCTTAATTAACCAGATCCTTCCAACATACCTGTTCTTAAGAATGAACCATTTTATCAAATTCCAGCTGCCAATCGTATTGGCTCTTTTTTCCACAGTGTCGGGACAAGCGGCCGGGAACAACTGGATGGCCGGGGTAGACGGAGAGAAATATCTTTATGAACTATCCATTCCCGGCACCCACGATAGCGGGGCATTATACGAAGAATTCTATGACATATCGAAGTGCCAAGTTCTTACCATCCCAGAACAGCTCAATGCGGGGGTTCGTTATTTGGATATCCGGTGTCGTCACTTCAATGACGCTTTTGCCATTCATCACGGCATTTATTACCAAAATCAAAATTTCAACGATGTGCTAGAGAGCGTCACCTCATTCTTGAGGGCCAACCCGTCGGAGACGGTGGTGATGTTAGTGAAACCGGAATACAAAGCAGAGGGTAATACCAGGACATTTGCGGAAACCTTCAAAGCTTATCAAACAGAATGGGAGACCAGATACCCAAATATTTGGTATGTGGGTACGACCGTTCCAAAGCTGGTTGACGTTCGTGGAAGAATTGTGCTCATACGCCGTTTTAACGAAGCCCCCTTTTCTTCTGCCGACCTAGGAATCAACGCAGACAGCGGTTGGCCTGGGGACTCCACCGGAACGATTGAGGGGCCTCCGAGGATTCGCGTTCAAGATGAATACAGTATTTGGATCAAAGCTAATAAATGGGGTTATATCACTTCTCTTTTTGATGAAATGCCCGCCAATCCTAGCACACTGTATTTAAACTATGTCAGTTGCGTTTGGTATCCGATCTATAGTATACGGAATCCCGCCATATATTACAACATGGCCTTGGACGGGTTTTTTGGTGGATGGAGTACACCAGCAACGTCCGGCCGCTATGGCATAGTGATAGTGGATTTTATCTACGACCACCTAGCTTACCTCATCTATAGAACGAATTTTGGTCAGGCCAAAACGGAAAGACTTTCCCTGTCCCAGACGTCGATCGATGAAAATGTTCCCTTGGGCACGGTGCTTGGGACCTTGGGGGATCCTGAGAATCCGAACCTTGCGGGTTCCTATCGTTTTGTGGGTGGTCGCGGCTCGGGGGACAATTCCCGTTTCCGTATCGAGGTAAACAGGATTCGGACTGCCGCTCCGCTGAATCATGAGGCCAGGAGCATCTATTCCGTCCGGGTGCGCCAAAATGGTGTCGCCACGGAGCGGGCTTTCAATCTTAACATCACGGATGTGGACGAGCCACCGACTCGGGTTTCCTTGGTCAATAAACAGACTGGAACCGTGCGGGCTGGTGCGGTGGTGGGTACCCTCTCGGCGAGTGATCCTGATTTAGGGGAGACGTTTACCTTCGCCTTGGCTTCGGGTCGTGGTGACACTGATAACCAACGTTTTACCATTGTAGGAAACGAGATTCGGGCAGCTGTGCCCCTGAGGCTTAGACAGTCCGACAGCTACTCCATTCGGGTTAGGGCCGTAGACTCGGGTGGACTCGCCGTGGAGAGCGGGTTGGTCGTGCGGGGAAATCCGCCCTTGGGATTCTCCCGACGCCCTCTGCCTCCCTCGGCGCGTTGATCTGAGCGATGTGCCCTTCGATTGGTTTTAGTTGTTTTGCCATACATTGATTTTGGCTGCCTCTGAGATAACGGCCACTGAAGAGTCCCAGAAGTTTCTGCATCGTTCTTAAGGAGTTAGCGCCCCACATCGCAATCATTGAGACAACGGTGAGTCTGAAGCATTTAGCGTTCCACTGCGAAAGGAGGGGACTTCTTCGATTGGAAGGAGTTAGCGACCCTATGGCGATAGAAGTAGTCGGGTTATAAACCCGACATTTCTGAACAGTTTAGAAGGGCTATAAAGTGTTCAGAGAGAGAGTGTTAACGAGGGCATTAAGTGCGGTGCCGAGCTTGGAATACGCTATGAAAAAGCGATCTATTAGAATAAGTGCTAAAAACACTTATTGGCCTTTTTGGGATATTGCGTAATTAGAGGGATGATGCTTAGGTTATTGGATGTTTAAAAAAATACTATTACCGCTTCTTCTCTCATGTCCGATGGTGAACTCTCAAGTCATTACGCCGAACTTTGGCACTGGAGCCAATGCATTTTCGATTGAATTTGTGCAAATTGGGAATCTTGGAAATGCAGCTGATACGTCTGGAAACCCGAATCCTGCTGGATCTGTCTCTTACACTTATAATATTGGAAAATATGAAATTAGTAGAGATATGATTAACAAAGCAAATGCTTTAGGAGGGCTTAACATCACAATGGCAGACTTTAGTGTTTCGACCCCAACCATACCTTATCGGGGTGGAAACGGTGCTGATCGTCCAGCTCCTGGCATAAGTTGGTATGATGCTGCTAGGTTTGTAAATTACCTGAACACTTCTTCAGACAGAAGTGCGGCATATAAGTTTGATGTTAATGGAAGCTTTCAACTATGGTCGTCGAGTGATGATGGATATAATGCGAATAACAAGTTTCGTAACAGCAAAGCGTTATATTTTCTTCCAAGTGTAGACGAGTGGTATAAAGCCGCTTATTTCGACCCTGCAAAAAATAGCGGAGCAGGTGGATATTGGCTTTATACAACTCAAAGCAATACTGCCCCTTCATATTCAAGTGGTGGCACGGAGGCTAATAGTGCCATTTATGGTGGGCAAACAAGTCCTGCAGACATCTTTAACGCTGGGGGGCTAAGTGCTTATGGAACTATGGCTCAAGGCGGCAATCTATGGGAGTGGCTTGAGACAGCGAATGATCTTTCAAATAATGATGCGAGTGAATTAAGGGCTATCAGGGGAGGAGGATTCGACAACATCAATACTGATTCATATCAGGAGTCAAATTCTGCATCCGCATCTTGGGGATCGCAGCCTACTGATGGCAATATTAAGAACGGTTTCCGTATCGCAATGGTCCCCGAACCCTCCGCTCTTTCGCTTCTCGCCGTTGGTTTAGGCGGATTGGCGTTAGTGCGTCGTCGTCGGTCGTAATTTCTCAGTCCTCCACCAATCCCCAACAAAACCTGTAGTCCCCGATTTACTTGGCGAACTGCTTTCGGGGCACTGAGGAGATAACTCCTTCCGATCAAACAGACCTGAATCCGCTGAAAGAGTGGGTTTATGGGGGTCCCGGGTTGGCCCACTTAAACCTGCCCCCGCCCATTCTAGAATGTCGCTCCGCGACGGGATGAATGTCCGCTTACGCGGGGGAATTCAAATCCCGGCGGCCCTTGGCTCTAGTCCGGAATTAGACTTTGTTCGACGGTGTCGTCAAAGCGTAGGTTGAGTAGCTTCCAATCGGCTCCCACCGGCGAGTAAAAAACAAACTGCCAACGAAGGGGTTTCCGTGGGTGATAGCTTAAGTACGTAATGTAAAGAGTACGGGTTCCAACAGACCGGAGATCATAAAGCTCGTAGCCTTGGAGTGGGCCAAAGACTTCAATTCCCTTTTGGATATTGCTGACAAATTCTGGAACAGCGGCGGGATCGGAGAGTGTGGGATTACTCGCGACGAGGGTTTTGAAACATTCGTCGATCTTCCCTCCTTGAACACCGAGGAAGAAGGCTTCTAGCTGTTTTTGAACTGCTGCGGGAGGCGGTTTTGCGTTCGGGTTCCTTGGAAGAAGCTGTGGAATCAGGGTCGTAACCTTGGGGAGATTTGTCACACCTGTTTTATTGGTTGGAGCTGACCAGAGCGTGGTCAGAGGTGTTAGTAGCAAAGAGAGGATTAGAAGTTTGTTCATGGGATTACTTTTTTTAGTCGACCGACCCCATCTTGCAGGATCGGAGCCCCATGTGCAAAAAAGATTCTTTGAGTTGGGAGTTCAAGGAGTCGCTTTAAGCTAGTCTTTAAAAGATCTGGATTGGTGCAGTATTTGGCAGGTAGCAGCATCAATGGATCTGGAGAGAGATTGATAAGAGCATCTCCAATGATCAAGCTTCTTGAAGCGTGATGAAAATATGCAGTCTCGTTTTCTCCCGCTCCAGGCAGAGGGATTGCCTCAAAGCCCTGTACTTTCTTAGTCCAACTTCCTTGGAGTGAGTTCTGAAGCACCTCGGCCATGCGGTCATGGTTGCTATTTGTTTTAATGATGTGAACAGGGGATTTGGGAAGCGGTGTATCTTTGGGCCAATCGATGGGATCAAAGAGAATCGTGCCTTCTGGATATATGTAGGCAGTGGACCAGAGTTCGGCTTTGCAGGAGGGGTCGTATGCGTGCCATGTAAAAAAACCATCCCCATGATCATGGAGAGGCTTGGGATTCAGGTTCAATGGGTCAGGGAGGCAGCGTAATCTGAAGAGGATAGTAAGCCCGTAGGCTTAGGTGAGTCGGGTTTCATGCGAAAAAGCCAACCCTGCCCGTAGGGTTCGCGGTTGATGAGGCCGGGGTCAGAGGAAAGAGTTTCATTGGATTCGAGGATTGTTCCTCCGACAGGTGCATAGATGTCTGAAGCGGCTTTTACGCTCTCCACAGTTGCGATCACCTCGCCTTGCTTTACGACTCGCCCTGATTTTGGAAGTTCGACAAACACAACGTCGCTGAGTGCGGATTGGGCGTGGTCTGTGATACCCACAGTGCCTGTGTCCTTTTCAATGCGAAGCCATTCGTGACTTTTCGCATAGAGGAGATTGTCGGGAGTGTTCATTTTGCTTTTAAAAACTTACGTGGCGAAACCTTGGCGTGAACGCGACGTCCGCGCACTTCAAATTCAACATCTTGTCCACAAAGTGGGGCGGGAGTTGTTACCAATGCCAAGGCGATTCCATGCCCGAGGGTTGGGGAAGGGACACCACTGGTAATCACGCCAATCTGTTTGCCCCCTTGAAAGACCGGGTATCCATGTCGTGGTGGGGGTTGGCCCGGTTGGCCCTGAAGACCGATGCAGATTCTTGGTGATCCGCTCTCTTTCTGTTTTTCCAAAACTCGACGACCAGGAAAGGTGCGGGGTCGGTTTAGATCTACAAACATTCCTAAGCCGGCCTCGAGGGGAGAAATCTCCGGGGAAAGATCCTGCCCATTGAGAGGGAGGCCAGCTTCCAGGCGAAGGCTGTCGCGTGAGCCCAAACCGCAGGGCAGAAGACCCAAGGGCTTGCCTGTTTCCAGAAGTGCAGCCCAGATTTTTAGGCCTGTTGGGATATCGGAAAAGATCTCGTAGCCATTTTCCCCTGTGTAACCAGTGGTCGCAATCAGGAAAGTCGCTCCAAAAATGGTGAACTGGGCGATGTGATTTCTTTGGGGTAGTGGGGCGCCTTGAAGGATTTGAACAAGAATGGCGGATGCTTGAGGGCCTTGAAGAGCCATTCCGGCTGCAGTTCCTGGGTTTCCTGAAAAGCGGACTTGTGGGTTTTCGTGCTTTTTGAGGAGTTGTAGGATTTCGGGATGGCGGGAGGCGTTGACTACGAGAAAAAAATCATCAGGGCTTAAGCGGTAAACGAGGAGATCATCGATCACGCCTCCCTGCTCATTCGTAATAAAGGAGTAGTGTCCTTCCCCATCTTTCAGCTTGGCCGGATCATTGGCTAAGAGGGACTCGAGGCAGGAAAGGGCATTTTTTCCTTGGGCTCGGATTTGGCCCATGTGGGAAATATCGAAAAGGCCCGCAGCCTGACGTGTGGCTTTATGTTCAGCCAGCAAACCGCTGTATTCCACAGGGAGGTTCCAGCCGGCAAATGGAATCATACGAGCGCCCAAGGCCAGATGGCAGGAGGCGAGTGGGCTTTCAGAAATCGAGTCAGGCATCGTTTTTGGAAGGTAAGTCCAGGAGGGCAGGAGTCAACGTTCTCGCGAATCTTTTCTATCCAAGGTAGAACCTTTTATGGCCACGCCCCCTATTCGTTTATTGGATCTGATGCGCCAGACGGAAGATCCTCATGTGATCAATCTCGCCGCAGGGATTCCCTCGGCTGATTTTCTGCCCTTGGATGCCTTGCGGACGGCTTTGGAGGGAGAGTTGGCTTCTAGAGCTAGGGAAATGTTTAGTTACCATCGCCCGGAAGGGGCTGCGCTCTTGCGGGATGCGATTCGGGACTACCTCAGTGTTCGCGGAGTCAATGTTCAATCTGACCAGATTCTGGTGACGACAGGGTGTTCAGGGGCTTTGGCCACAATGATGAACACCGTCTTGAAAAGGGGTGATACGGTCGTTTGTGAAGCACCCGCCTACTACGGTCAGTTGGAGCTTTTGCGGGCTATCGGAGTGAAATTTCGGACGGTGAATACCGCCGTCGGGCAGGAACCGGATCCGGCCAAGTGGGAGAAAGCACTAAAGGCTAAGCCCAAGCCAAAACTCCTTGTCGTGACGTCCACACTTTCCAATCCGAGTGGTGCCACATTGAAAGAGGAGTGGCGGCCGCAGATGGTGGAAATGTGCCGCAAGATGGGTGTCCCGATTTTGGAGGACGATATTTATGGGGATTTGCTGGGTCGTGGCCGACCCAAACCACTGCGTGCCTATGATGACGGCAGCACGGTTCTTTATGTCACCAGTTTTTCGAAAACAGTCGCTCCGGGTCTGCGGATCGGTTTTGCCCTGCCTGGCAAATGGATGGATGCGGCGGCTGATAGGCAGTGTCGTCAAACGATCCATGGGGGCGTGCCACCTGAATTTATTACCGCCTCTTTTCTTCGTTCGGGCCGTATGGAGGGACACTTAGAAATGCTCCGTTCTGTGTACGCCAAAAGGCGGGAGCTGGCGGGGGGGATTTTATCTAGGGAATTACCCGAGGGGATCCGAGCGGATGATCCTTCGGGAGGCTATATGCTTTGGGTGAGAGGAGGACGTCCCGGCCTTATGGAGGAGGTCTCCAAGCAGTGTTTGGCAAAAGGGGTTGCCGTCGTGGGGGGAGGCATCTTCTTTGCGAATCCTCCCAAAGAAGCCTGTTTTCGACTGAACTGCGCCCGGGTGACTCCGGAAGACTTAGCCCGTGGGGTGGGGATATTCTGTGAGGTCGTTAAGACTTTATCGGGCCAAACTGGTGGACGTAAAAGCCGGATCTGAGTTTTGGTTCAAACCAGGTGCTTTTTGGGGGCATAATCTGGTCGGCATCGGCCACAGCCAGGATTTGGGATAGGGATACGGCCGGAAGACTGAAAGCGGCAGCGGCTTGGCCTGAGTTGACCCTATCTTCCAGGCTCTTAGTTCCATGAATTCCGCCTACGAAATCGAGACGGGCATCTGTTCTTGGATCCTTCACCTGCAAAACGGGACCGAGCAGGCGATCCTGAAGAGCAGAGGCGTCCAACTTGGCAACTGGGTCCGAATTGGCGTCGGCTTTCCACGCGAGCTGGTGCCATTTTCCCTCCAAAAACAGCCCGATCTTTCCTGTTTCGTCTGGAGGAGCAGAGGGAGAAGGGGTTACTTGGAAAACTTTTTTCGCTTCTTCGAGGAATGTGGCGGTAGTGAAAGGATCGAGCTTCAGAACGAGTCGGTGGTAGGGAAGAACCCGAAGCTCAGAAGCAGGGAAATAGACGGTTAGGATGCCGAGCGGGCCTGGTTTCTCCTTCGCCAAACGAGCTGCCGCCGCCGCCCGATGATGTCCGTCGGCAATGTAGGAACGGGAGACTTGGGTGAAAAGGCGGACAATTTCCGCAGCATCCGGGCAGCGCCAGACGGTGTGTTTGACCCCCCGTTCATCCGTTACCTCCGCTAGGGGTTTTACGGTCAGTTCAATTTCGTCCATCTGTGCGGTCAGTTCAGGTAGGTCGGGATAAGCGGCGAGTACGGGCCCGGTGAGTGCCCCTAGATGGCGGATCAGAGTGACGCGGTCGTCCTCCTTGTCAGGTCGGGTGAACTCATGTTTCCGCAATTGGCCGGAGGCGTAGTCGCCGAAATCGGCAAGGGCGGCAAAGCCACGTTGCCGATGTTTTCCCTCGATCATTCGCACGAGATAGACCGAAGGCTTTGCTTCTTTTTGCAAAGATCCGTTCTCGATCAGGCGGGAAAAATTCTCAGCTGCTTTTCTATACACTTCAGGGGCATTGAATTTGATGGCATCGGGAAATTCAAGGTCAGCACGGTCCACCCGAAGTAGAGTGTTGGGGTGATCTTTGGCGAGGACGCGGCACTCTTCTCGCGAAACGATGTCGTAGGGAACACAGGTTATTTCTGCTGCACTCTTGGGGTTGACCGTGAGAGCTGGAATGGGGTGAATCCTAACCATTGAGAGTTTCATTGTAGTGGTTGGAGGGGGTCTTTGTCTAATCGGTTAGAGTGGTATGAAGGTTGATCTTGTGAGCAAAGGTGGTTATTTATTTAATTATGGGCTCATCTGTATTGCACTGGGTTGGCAAGTTTTTCGCGATTCTTACCCTGGTTTCTTTTTTCCTTCCTTGGGTGCGGCTTCAGCCGTCGGCTCTCAAGAGAAACACCCTCGAAGTGGTCCGCAATACGGCTGAGGGGGAATCAAACTTTTTGAGGAGTATGATTTGGATGAGAAGGGGTGAGTGGTCGGAAATGTGGGCGGACCCTGCGGATGGTTTTTCGGGGTTTCAGTTGGGTTTTGGGGCGGCATCCGGGACACAGCGCGCTAAGGTGCAAAGCGAATTGGCGTCGGTAGCTTTGGATCAAAAAGAGAATCGACCTCTCCTAGGATGGCTTCTTTTAATCCCTGTTTTCACAGGGTTGGTTTGGGCCTGCTTGAGTTTGCCACGTCCTCCAGCCATTGGCTTGGCTGTGCCTGCGGCCGGTTTGACGGGTTTGTATATCCTCTTGAGGTGGAAGATGGCGGATGCGTACTCAGATCGGTTAATTGCCCAACTTCAGCTCAGCGTGGGCTGGTGGGGAACGCTTTATGGAATGCTTGGACTAGCAGCGGTGTGTGTCGTGATGTTAACCCGAATACGGGGAGGCTGGGAGGATTCGCGAGTTACGATGCTTTAGTGTTATTCGAGTCTTTTTTATCTACGTCTTTAACAGCGTTTTTTACTTCTTTTTCAAAGTCATCCTTGGCCCGAGAAAATTCTCCAAGGCTACGGCCAATAGAGCGGGCTAGCTCGGGAAGCTTTTTCGCTCCAAAAAGGAGAATGATGACAAGAACGATCCAAAACCATTCGGAGCCTTGGGGGAGGCCAAGTGCGAGAGGTAGGGGGATAAACATTCCTATATCCTAAGTTGAAACTGCCGTCTGGCAAGAAAGCCGTTGCAGGGTTGCTAGAGGGATTTGGGGTTAAGGTGTTTTCGGAATTAGAGACCTAAGGCTTTGCGGGCGGCATCCAAGGTGGGGGGAATGGGACTGGGTGCGTGCGGGAACAAGGAGAGGACGGTATCGGGGTCTTTTAATCCGTGTCCAGTAAGGGTCATCGTGACCAGACTGCCTTTCGGAATCCAACCTGCCGCGACTGCTTTACGCAAACCTGCGACGGGGGCGGCGCAGGCGGGTTCAACAAAAATACCCTCGGTCTGAGCAAGTAGTTGATACGCGCTAAGAATTTCCTGGTCTGAAACTTTATCGATTCGCCCATTGGATTCCTTTGCTGCGGCCAAGGCTCCTTCTCCGCTGGCGGGGTTTCCTATTCGAATGGCAGTGGCGATGGTTTGCGGATCTTTGACGATATGACCGTCTACCAGCGGAGCAGCACCCGAAGCTTGCCAACCAAACATACGTGGGCGCGGGCCTTTGGGAATGGCTTCGCAAAAACCTTTCCAGTAGGCAGTGATGTTGCCTGCATTTCCTACGGGTAAAAAGTGGAAGTCCGGCGTCTTGCCTAGCGCCTCCAGGATTTCGAAGGAGGCAGTCTTTTGGCCCTCAATTCGAACAGGGTTGATTGAGTTTACCACCTCAACCCCTTTAAGGTTCGACATTTGACGGATCAGATTAAGGGCGTCGTCAAAGTTCCCTGATATTGGAAGAAGTTTAGCGCCATGGATCAAAGCCTGAGTCAGCTTGCCCAAGGCAATTTTTCCGGATGGGATAATCACAGCGGATGCGATGCCCGCCCGGGCAGCGTATGCAGAAGCCGAAGCGGAGGTGTTACCTGTGCTGGCGCAGATGACCAACTTGGCGCCTTTGGCCACCGCGTGAGTCACGGCCATCGTCATGCCGCGGTCTTTAAAAGAGGCTGTTGGGTTCAGGCCTTCATATTTCAATCTTAAGTCGAAATCTCCGCCAATGGCCGCGGTTAGTCGAGGTGCGGGGAGAAGAGGGGTATTTCCCTCGAAAAGGGTAATGGCTTTGGCGTTTGTAGGAAGAGGGAGGCGATCCCGAAACGCGTGAATGATGCCGTTCCAACTCATAGTAAGTCTTCCACGCGCAAGATTGTGGCTGGTGCCCGTGTGTTTGGGAGTTTACAGATCGAAGCTATGGCGCGGTGAAGGGAAGATAGAGGGGCGGGCTCGAGTAGAAATACTAGGGGAACCGATCCTGCGCCTCGACCTTCCGGCTGCAGAACTGATGAGATTCCAATCTTTTCAGATCCGAAGATACCTGCGACTTGGGCCAAGACTCCGGGGCGATCCTCGACCTCGATCCGGGCGTAGAATCTTCCAACTGATGCGTCTTTCTCAATCAGGGTCATCTTGCTGCTAGGTTTTGGTAAAGCAGGTCCGGGGGCCTTATCGCAAAGGTTTTTTGCGGCTTCGGCTAGGTCGGCCAGAAGTGCGCTGGAGGTAGCATCGGGACCTGCACCCCGACCTGTAAACTGCACGGGTCCAGAAAGGTTCCCTATGAGGCCAACCGCATTAAACGCACCATGAACAGAAGCCATAGGGTGTCGTGCAGGAAGAAGAGTTGGTGCAACACGGACTTCAATCTGCTCGCTACCCACTGGCTTGATCATCGCCAGCAGTTTGATCACGTACCCTAGCTGATGCGCAAAGGAGACGTCTTGAGATGAGATTTGGCGAATACCCTCGACTGGGATTTCCGAGAATTTAGGCAGGAATCCATAGGCAAGAAGGCAGAGGATGGCAGCTTTGTGACCCGCATCGATTCCATCCACGTCCAGGCGATCGTCTGCTTCTGCGTATCCAAGGTCTTTGGCTTCCTTAAGTGCAGTCGAGAAATCCGAGCCAGCTTCGGCCATGCGAGTCAGGATGTAGTTGGAAGTGCCATTGATGATCCCGTGGAGACCGAGGAGCTGATTGGCAACGAGTCCTTCACGAAGCGCTTTGAGGACAGGGATTCCGCCTGCGACGCTGGCTTCGAAATAGATTGGGCTGCCTGATTTTTGAGCCAATGCGATCAGTTCTTGGCCCCGTTCGGCTAGAAGGGCTTTGTTAGCAGTGACGAATGGCTTGCGAGCTTGGATACAAGCTTCGGCAATCGCGAAAGATTCGGAAGTTCCCCCCACCAACTCGACGACGATTTGTACGGCTGGATCAGCGACAACCTTTTTCCAGTCGCCCACAGCTGGCAAGGGGAGATCGGGGCGGGTTTTGGAAGGGTCTTTGACGGCGATCCCACGAATTTCGAGCTGGATGCCAAGCCGCTGAGCAATCAGTCCATTGGCTTTGGGAAGGTTGCGGATCAACCCGGATCCAACCGTTCCACATCCAACTAAGCCAATCCCGATCTTGTTCATTTGAACATTTGAGCCTGCTTAGGGGGTGTATCGCAAGATCAACCCCACGGGTTTTGAAAAATAAATAAGAAGGAAACGTGGATCTGAAGATTGAGGAGATGGGGCATGTGTGGTTAGGATATCGAATGGTACGTGCTGGCATCGTGGGTCTTCCAAATGTAGGGAAGAGTACTCTCTTTAACGCGGTGACGCGTACTCGGAAGGCACAGGCAGCCAATTACCCTTTCTGCACGATCGAACCGAATGTTGGAATGGTCACGGTACCCGACTCCCGTTTGGACTGGTTGGCCAAGATGTCTGGAAGCGAGAAGATCCTGCCTGCTTCCATCGAACTGGTGGACATTGCCGGACTGGTCAAGGGAGCGAGTCAGGGAGAGGGATTGGGGAATCAGTTTTTGACTCACATCCGAGAAGTGGACGCGATTATCCAGGTGGTTCGGTGTTTTGAAGATGCAGACATTCATCACGTAGCTGGAACGGTGGATCCCTTGCGTGATATTGAGACGATTATGACCGAGCTGGTTTTGGCTGATTTGGGAACGGTCACGAAGCGGTTGGATAAGCCCGGAAAAGCGGCCAAGCAAGGGGATGCGCAGGCGAAGGCGGAGTTGGCGCTTTTAGCGAGACTGAAGCCCCACTTGGATTCGGGTAAACCAGCTCTGACCTTGGAGATGACGGACGACGAGAAAAAGGTCGTGCGAAGCTTTTTCCTTTTAACCACAAAACCCACACTCTTTGCGTGTAATGTGAAGGAGGATGAGTTGGGGGCTTTAACCCAAGGGGAGAGGGGCGGAAAAACGGGGGGGCAGGTGAAAAATGTGGAGGAGTATTGTGGGGCCCACTTATCCAGCAAGGCGGTCATAGTGAGCGCGCAGATTGAATCTGAGTTGGTGGATCTACCCGAGGTGGAAGGGAAGGAGTACCTCGCGGGGCTAGGAGTTAAAGAGTCGGGCGTGGGGTCTTTGATTCGCGCCGCTTATGATTTGCTTGGGTTACGGACTTATTTGACGACAGGCCCAAAGGAGACCCGAGCGTGGACGATTCACGCAGGCGATCGAGCCCCCCAAGCAGCAGGAGTGATTCATACCGATTTTGAGCGGGGCTTTATTGCAGCGGAAACGGTGGCTTATGCAGATCTGCAAAGTGCGGGGACGATGGCCAAAGTGAAAGAAGCAGGAAAGCTTCGTGTGGAGGGAAAGGAGTATGTCGTTCAGGATGGGGATGTGATGGATTTTCGATTTAATGTGTAGATGGATTTTGCATGAAAAGTAGCGTCCATGTGGTCCGGCATCCGCTGGTGCAGCACAAGCTCACGCTCATGCGAAAAAAAACAACGAGCGTGACCGAGTTCCGTGAGCTAGTGGGGGAAGTTGCGATGTTGATGGCGTATGAGGTGACGAAAGATCTGCCTTTGACCAAGATGAAGATCCAGACGCCGATGGAAAAGATGATGTCTCCGGTGCTTCAGGGGGAGAAAATGGTTTTGGTTCCGATTCTCCGTGCGGGGATGGGGTTACTGGACGGAATGCTCAGAATTTTTCCATCCGCCCGGGTCGCGCACATCGGTATTTACCGCGATCATAAGACGCTCGAACCGGTGGAGTACTATTTCAAAGCCTCCAAGACATTACGGGGGCGGGATTTGATTTTATTGGATCCAATGCTGGCGACGGGGAATTCGGCTATTGCGGCCACAGATCGCTTGAAGGGGGCTCATCCCCGCTCGATTCGTTTCATGTGTCTGGTTTCTGCCCCTAAGGGGGTTCGCGCATTCCAGAAAGCGCACCCCGATGTTCCGATGTACACTGCGGCGATTGACCGAAAACTGAATGCTCATGGTTATATTCTGCCGGGGTTGGGTGATGCTGGGGACAGAATATTTGGGACGATTTAGTTTACGCTGTTTGAAACCTTAAGCAGAACCACGCCGACAATCACAAGAACGAGCCCCAGAATCTTTCCCCAAGGGAAACTCTCTCCGAAGAAGAGGATTCCAATGATCGCAATGAGTGCTGTGCCTGCGGCGGCCCAGACTGCATAGACCGTTCCAATTTCGAGGCTTTTCAAAGAAACCGACATCAAGGCGAAAGCGGATAGGTAGAAAAGAATCACTCCTAGGATGGGTAGGGGTCGGCTCATTCCGTGGGATAGTTTCAGGCAAACGGTGCCGCAAACTTCTAGGGCGATGGACAAACAGAGGATCAACCACGGGTTCACTCTTTAATCGTAGGATAGTGGAAATCTGAGGCAATCTGGTTTACTCGGTTTTTAGGGGTGATACGATGGATTCTTATGGGTAACGGAGTTCTAAGATTTGCGGCGCTTCTTTTGCTTCCACTTCTGGGAAGTTGTGGAAAGGGAGATTGGCAATTAAGTGAGGCGCGTAAAAACGTAGTGATGATCGAGGTAACGGCACAGACATGGGATTATCGGCTTCCGTGGAACCCTGGAAAGGTGAGTTCGGCGCGTGGCGCAGGTTTCGTGATCGATCGAAAGCGCATTATCACTAATGCGCATGTGGTGAGTGGGGCACGGTATCTCACTGTTCAAAGAGAGGCCGACCCCCGAAAGTATCCTGCTAAGGTGAAATTTGTCGCGCACGATTGCGATCTCGCGATGGTGGAGGTGGAAGATCCTGATTTTTATAAAGGGACTACAGACCTTAAAATTGGGGGTATTCCTGACTTGGAGTCGGTCGTAAGCGTCTATGGGTTTCCGATCGGTGGGGATCGGTTGTCAGTCACTCGGGGTGTGGTGAGTCGAATTGATTACAACTCCTACACGCACTCGGGTAGCGAATCCCATTTGGCAATTCAGATTGATGCCGCCATTAATCCTGGGAATAGCGGTGGACCGGTGATGCAGAATGACAAGGTGGTGGGTGTAGCGTTTCAGGGATTTCGGGGGGATGTGGCTCAAAATGTCGGATATATGATTCCGACTCCCGTCATCCGCCGATTTTTAAAAGATGTGGAGGATGGGAAATATGATCACTATGTGGATATTGCGATTCGATGGATGGCTTTGGAAAATCCTGCCATGCGGAAATATTACCATCGTCCGAATGACGGACTAGGAGTGGTCGTTACGGATATTTTTTCGGAGGGTTCTTCTGATGGGGTTCTTGAGAAGGGAGACGTCCTTCTTTCGATTGATGGGCATTCGATTGAAAGCGATGGATCGGTCCGATTGGACGGCCAACCCGTGCAGTTGGAGGAGATCGTAGAGAGGAAATTTGCGGGTGATACAGTTGAGTTGGAGGTATGGCGGAATCAGTCCGCTGAGAAGAAGTCGATCACCCTGCGACCAGCTGAGATGTTCTCGATGTATGAGGTCTTGTATGAAGAGGCGCCTCGTTATGTTCTCTACGGAGGATTGGTTTTCCAGCCCATGACTGCGAATTTGATGTCAGGTCTTTTAGGAAGTGCGGATTTGAGGCTTCGTCAAACGTACACCTTGTTTGGGCAGGATCAGCTTTATCGAGAGACTCCCGAGCCTGTTATCCTCGCTTCTGTGCTTCCTGATCGGTCGAATGTCTATCTGGTCGGATTAGCTGGGCAGATCGTGAAAGAGATTAATGGGAAACGGATACGGACATTGGCGGATGTTGTTCCTGCGTTGGAGTTGGGGGGTGAGAAGACCGTGATTCACTTCGAGGGAGATCAAAGGCCCGCTGTTCTAAAGAAGAAAGAAGTGGATCAGGTCATGCCGAGAATCATGGCTCAGTATGGAATCTCAGAGGCAAAACGAACAGAGCTTGGAGATCGTCGTTTGGCCAAGGGTTCATTCAAAAAAGAGGGTGAGAATCGATGAAATGGATTTGTCTAATTCTTGGATGTTGGGCTTTACCGTGTGCTATCGGTGCTGAGGATGAGGATTCCCGAGGTTCCTTAGTCCGTGTTCGGGCATCGATTCAGCCGTATGATCAGTTTCGCCCGTGGCAAAAGAAATCTCCCTATGGGTTAAATGGTACGGGAGTGGTTCTACCAGGGGGAAAGGTGCTCGCAACGGCGGCTCTAGTCGCAAATCGAACTGAGGTGGGGCTTGAAAAGCCTGGGTCGGCCGAAAAGTGTGCAGCTGAGGTCGAGGCCATTGATTACGAGGCAAATCTTGCTCTCCTACAGCCGACAGACAAAAACTTTCTTAAGGGTTTTTCTGGAGTGGTTCTTGGGCCTGCACTCCGGGCGGGAGACAAAACTGAAGTTTGGCAGCTTGAGAGAAATGGAGAAATGTTGCGGAATCAGGCTGAGATTCTTTCCGCTGGGGTTGGTCGTTACCCATCGGATGAAGCTGGTTTTCTCCTTTATGGAGTACGTGTTTCGCTCCCAAAGCGTGACGATAGCTACACACTCCCTTTGATGAAGGATGGGCAGTTGGCGGGTATGATGATGGGTTATGATAGGGATTCGCAGGAAGGGACTGCCATTCCTATCCCGATGATTGAGCATTTTCTGAAAGATGCTGCGGATGGAAAATACGAGGGATTCCCAACCTTGGGGGTGAGTTGGAGTACATTGCGTGATCCCAACTTGCGGGAAGAGGTGATGGCCCCAAAATCAGGGGGTCTTTTGCTAACCCGGGTTAATCCAAGGGGAACGGCTGGAAGAGCTGGTCTTAAGGAGGGGGATGTTTTGCTTAGTGTGGATGGGTTTAAGTTGGATGAGGATGGAAACTATCGGGATTCACTTTACGGGCCTACCGCAGTTGGAAATTTGATTCGAACGAAACCCACCGTCGGATCGGTGGCGCGTTTTCGAATTTCGCGAAATGGAAAGGAGATGGATCTTACGGGGACGTATGACCGAAAAGCTAGGGAAGAGGTTGCAATTCCAACGCTACAATTTGATCAAGCGCCGAAGTACCTGGTGGTGGGTGGAATGGTATTTCAGGAGCTAACAGGTGTCTATTTGCAGGAGTGGGGGGATAAGTGGTCGGAACGTGCTCCTCAACGTCTTGTCGAGTACTTCTCTTTTCAACAGGAGAAGAGACCTGATCCAGAGAAGAAAGTTGTTTTCTTGAGTCAGGTACTGCCTTCGCCGATCACGCTGGGATATCAGCAGTTGTCGGGGTTAGTTCTAGAAAAAATGAATGGGCATGAAATCAAGAACCTGGCGGAGTTAGCGAAGGCTGTGGATGAAATCTCCAGTGGAGACATTGTGTTCGAATTTCGAGATGAGCCCGGGAAACTGATCCTGCAAGCTGACGGTTTGCCAGCCATTTCGGAAAAGATTGGTAAAGACTACGGATTGCCCGCTCTTCGTCGATTGTAAGGGTTGAGGTGCTGAGGTCCTAGATGCGTTTGAGTGGATGGGCTGTTTTTGATTTAGACGGAACCCTGGTGGATACTTTAGGTGAAATTCATCTGGCACTAAATCGGGTGCTTTCTCGGCATGGGCGAAATGGTTTAGCGCGCGATGTGGTTCGGGATCTTGTTGGCAATGGCCCCAAGACCCTTATGGAGCGTGCGTGGAGTAGGACTGGAAGTGATGCAAGGGGGAGTGAGCCTGCTTTTTTAGCGGATGAGTACTCAAGAGAGTACGAAAGGAACCCTGTTGGAATGAGCCGACCTTATCCGGGTGTCCACGAGGGAGTTCAGAGGCTAATCCAATCAGGGTGGCGACTTGCAGTTTGCACCAACAAGCATGGTAACGCCGCACGAGCTTTGGTTCGAGATTTGGGCTGGGAGAATTGGTTTCGTGTGGTGGCTAGCGGGGAGGAAAGTTTTCAAAAGCCTGATCCCCGCCCCTTACGGTTCGCTTTTCAAAAGATGGGCGCGGGTTTTGGAAGGCACCTTTTTATAGGAGATAGCGAGGTTGACCTTAGAACGGCACAAAACGCAGGGGTAGAAGCTATTTTTCTTGAGCATGGATATGGGGTGAAGGGGGGCTTTCAAGCGCGATCCTTTTCGAATGCCGTAGACCTTTTTTCATGGATGGCTCAGTCAGGTCCCTGCCTGCGGTAGGAAAATCCCGGTTCTTTGGGTTTTGTAATCGAGACTGAAAGTATCTTATATTTTTCGAAGAAGTGACTTGCCCGTCATCGCAGGGGGTTTTGGAATTTTCAGCATATCCAGAAGTGTGGGGGCCACATCGGCAAGAATCCCATCCTCTAAGGCATGCAAGTTTGCATCCTCTGCAAAGTAAAGAAAGTGAACCAGGTTTGTGGTGTGGGCGGTATGTGGAGCACCACTCTTTTCAAGCATCTGTTCGCAGTTTCCATGGTCAGCTGTAACGAGAGCTTTTCCCCCTGCTTTTTCTAGTGCTTCCAGAACCTGACCCACGCAACGGTCGATTGTTTCTACAGCATGAATCCCTGCAGTAAGGACTCCCGTATGGCCGACCATGTCGGGATTGGCAAAATTTAGGATGATTAAGTCATCCATACCTTTTTGGATTCGATCCACAACTCGCTCGGTAAGTGCAGGGGCGCTCATCTCGGGTTGAAGGTCATACGTTGCGACTTTAGGAGAGGGAACCATAATTCTCTCCTCTTTCGGGTTAGGAGTTTCTTTCCCGCCGTTAAAGAAGTAGGTGACGTGGGGATATTTCTCTGTTTCGGCAAGCCTGGCTTGGGAGAGGCCGTGCGCAGCCACAACTTCTCCAAGGAGGTCGTTCATAGGTAGGGGAGTGAAGAGATGTTGAATGCCCAGCTGTTTGAAATCACTTTCGTATGGGGTCATCGTGAACACATGAACCCTCGGGTGATTTGATGATTGGAATTCTGAGAAATTGGGATCTGCGATGGAGCGAACGATTTGTCTCATTCGATCTGCGCGAAAATTAAAAAAGAAGAGAACATCGTCGTCTCGCATCAGAGGTTCATTTGAGTCAACAAAGCAAATTGGGTTAATGAACTCATCCGTTTTTCCTTTCGCATAGGACTCGGCGATAGCGGTGGAGGCTGATTTTGCTGGTGCTCCTTGGCCCTCAACGAAGAGATCGCGCGCAAGTTTCACCCTCTCCCATCGCCGATCTCGATCCATTGCGTAGTAGCGTCCCACGAGTGTGGCTAGGGTGGATCCTGGGCATGAGGCAATCTTGGACTCGAGTTGTGATATGAACTCGCGAGCTGATGTTGGGGAACAGTCACGACCATCGGTAATCGCATGGATGTAGATTTCCCGATGACCTGCATCGGAAGCGTATTGAATGAGTGCGAGAAGGTGGTCGATGTTTGAGTGAACCCCGCCATTGGACACAAGACCGATCAAGTGGAGGCGTTTTCCTTTCACCTTTTCAAGGCAGGCTTGGAGGGTTCGGTTTTTTCCCAGGGAGCCATCCGCTACAGCTAGATTGATTCGGGTAAGCTCTTGGTAAACAATTCTTCCGGCACCCAAGTTTAGATGACCCACTTCTGAATTACCCATTTGACCCTCTGGAAGACCAACCTGAAGCCCACTGGCCTGGAGTCTGGACATGGGATATTGTTTATATAACTGATCGTGTACAGGGGTCGAGGCAAGTAGGGTAGCGTCACCTTGTCGCTCTGCGCCTGATCGTCCTGCGGGGTTAATCCCCCAACCGTCACGAATGAGAAGAAGAACAGGCTTTTTCATGTAACATAAAGATACCTGAAATTAAGCAAGAATCGAGACGAGTTCTTTTGATGAGTGAAAACTTTGGACGAAAGAGGGAAATCGGGAGATACTCACAGTGTGATTGAGTCATTCGTTTTTAGTGAGGGCAGGCCAGTTAGCCACAACGTGGAGATGGAGGCTCTACGGCTAGCCCGCGGAGACAAGGGGTTGATTCTTTGGATTGATCTAACGGACCCTACTCCTGAGGAAACCAAGGCAATCCTTGAGTTGTTATTTGAATTTCACCCGCTTGCGATTGAGGACTGTGTGACACTAAGCGAGCTTCCAAAAATCGAGGATTACGAGGATTACCTTTTCATGATCATGCATAGCGTTGCGATCACGACAGAGAAGACGCTAAAAATTTCTGAACTGAATCTCTTTTTGGGAAAAGAGTTCTTGGTGACCTACCATCGCGAACCCATTCCGGGTGTTACGATCCTGAAGGATCGACTGACGAAAGGGACAGCTCAACAAGCCCGGGGATCGGATCGACTGGCGCATCAAATCCTTGATCAGGTTGCCGATTCCTATTTGCCTGTAGTCGAAGTTCTGACGGAGGATATGGAGGACGTGGAGGAGAAGGCGCTATCAGGGGTTCGGCGCGAGGATCTGTCGAAGCGGATTCTGCGGGCGCGGCGTCGGCTTTCCAGTTTAAGGCAGGCCTTGAGACCGCAAAGGGAGGTGATTTCCCGTCTGGCACGAGGTGAGTCGAAGCTGATTCGTGCACTTATGTTGCCCTATTTTCGTGACGTCCAAGATGCCTTGGCACGGGTAGATGAACGTTTGCAAGGTTGTAATGATCGAATGATGGTGGCGTTTGATGTCTATACGAATCGCTCGGCTCACGAGGCGAACGAGGGAATCAAAGTTCTCACGGCACTAACTGCGGTTACGATTCCGCCCGTTGTTGTTGGATCGTGGTACGGGATGAACTTTCGTCATATGCCGGAACTGGATCACCCCATGGGTTATTATTCTCTCATGGGAGTGACTTTAGCCCTGATGTTGGGAATGGGGCTTTGGTTAAAGTTTAAGCGTTGGTTTTAAAGAGGAGATCTTGAGGAATGAAATCCTCTTTTTTAGAGCGCCTTCTTGAACGTGCCGATCGAGTGGGTCATGGGGAGATTCAGTCACAAATTGTCCGACTGGCTGATGATAAAGGTTTTTTAGAGACAATTTTCAATACTCTCCAAGAAGGGGTTTTGGTGGTGGATGAGGATGGAAAGATAACCTATCGGAACCAAGCTGCAGGAAGACTGCTTGGGTTGCCTGAATCAGGGGAGTTGGGTGGATGGACTTTGGGTCGTAGTCTTCGAGGGATCGATTGGCGCGAATCCCTTCGGGAGAATCGTTCTTCGTCCGGCACAATTGAGGTCAATTACCCTGAGGCACGAATTCTAAATTACTATCTGGTTCCGCTTGAGAAATCGGGGCGCTTGGGTGCTTTATATGTGGCTATTTTTCATGATGTAACACGAGATCGCAATGAGGCAAAAAGTGCGGTTGAGGCGGGTCGCGTGGAGGCTTTAACTCTTTTGGCTGCAGGTGTTGCCCACGAGCTGGGAAATCCTCTCAATAGCCTCCATTTGCATTTACAAATTATGGCGAAGGACGTGGCTGGGTTGGCGGAAGATTCCGCAAGGAAAATCAGGGAGTCGATTGGTACTTGCCAGCAGGAGATTCGTAGGCTGGATGGCTTGATCACACAATTTCTGCGGGCAATCCGACCTCAACCTGTAAAGAAAACCTTGGAGGACTCGGGGGCGGTTCTAGAGGAAGCACTGCTCCCGCTTGAGATTGAGCTTAAGGACCGTGGAATTCTTTTGGAAAAGCAGATGGGGCCCGGCACTCCGCGAGTTCCGATGGATCGGGAGCAGATGAAACAGGCAATTTATAATGTGGTCCGGAACGCAATGCAGGCGGCTGGAGAGCAGGGTTTGATTTCCATTCATGTGCGTCGGGAAGGTGATTTCTGGGTCTTTGAGTGTCGAGATAATGGGGCTGGAATTTCAGCTGGTGATCTGCCTCATTTGGGCACTCCCTTTTTCACGACACGCAAAGAGGGTAGTGGGCTTGGGCTTATGATTGTTCAAAGAATTGCGCGTGAACATGGGGGGTCTTTGCAGATCACAACTCGCGAGGGGAGGGGGTCAACGGTGAAGATCTTTATTCCTATTTACGAAAAGAGGGTTCATCTCCTGGCGGAAACTTCGGGAGTAGATGCAGAGGTGACCTCCGTATGAGAGCAAAGTTGCTTGTAGTGGATGATGAAAAAAACACAAGGGATGCGCTGCGTCGGGCCTTGGAAGACGATTTTGAAGTCTTTGTAGCTGCGAATGTAGAAAGTTCAAAAAATCTGATGAAATCAGAGCGGATGGATGTGGTTCTTACGGATCTTCGGCTTGGAAACGAAAGTGGTTTAGACGTTCTGAAATTGTGTCAGAGCCAGAATCTTCCACCCCCCTGTGTTGTCATGACAGCCTATGGTTCCGTGGAGAGCGCTGTGGAGGCCATGCGGCAAGGAGCCTATGATTATGTCACGAAGCCTTTGGATCTGGAGCATGCTCAACTACTTTTGCAAAGGGCGGTTCGAACTGTCCAATTGGAGCAAGAAAATATTCATTTAAAATCCCAGTTAGACCGTTCTTTTGGACTGAACCGAATTTTGGGCAAATCTGCAGCAATCGAGAAGGTTTTGGACCGAGTTCGCCAAGTCGCGGACTCAAAAGCGAGTGTTTTGATTGAGGGCGAAAGCGGAACTGGGAAGGAGTTGGTTGCACGCGCCTTACATGGTTTAAGTTCTAGAAAAGGAGGTCCGTTTGTGGCCGTCCACTGTGCGGCTCTTTCCCCTCAGCTTTTAGAGAGTGAGCTTTTTGGTCACGAAAAAGGAAGCTTCACAGGGGCAACGGAAAGGCGAATTGGTCGTTTTGAGCAGGCTCAAGGTGGAACCATCTTTCTGGATGAGGTAGGGGAGATCGATGCGGCCACGCAGGTTAAGCTCTTGAGGGTTTTGGGTGAGCGAACATTGGAGAGAGTCGGAGGAAATCGATTGATCCATGTCGATGTTAGGCTCATTGCAGCGACCCATCGCAGTTTAGATCGTTTGGTGCAGGAGGGTAAATTTCGCGAGGATCTCTACTTTCGGATTCGGGTTGTCCAAATTCAGATGCCTCCCTTGCGAGATAGGCCTGAGGATATTCCGATTTTGGCGGAATCATTTCGCAAGGAATACGCTCTGGAGAATGGGAAAGGGGATATGTCTTTTGCTCCTAGCAGCATAAAGCTGTTTATGGATTATCGTTGGCCGGGAAATGTGCGTGAGTTGCGAACGGCTGTCGAGCACGGGGTAGTTTTAGCTAAGGGAAAAACGATTGAGCCTGATGACCTGCCCAGCTCGGTGCGCAGAGGGAGTGAGGTAATTCAGTCGCGGGGTGAGCCAACGAGCTTACGGCTCGATAAAATCCAGAAAAACTTAATTGATGTGGCAATGAATAAATCTGGGAAAAACATTTCGAAGGCAGCTCAAGCTCTGGGCATCAGTCGTCGAACGCTTCACCGCAAGCTGGCTCAATCTGCCAAGAAAGGTAAGATACCTCGGTGAGCACAATTCAGGATCTAGTCTATAATTTAGAAGAGGGTGGCTTGCGCAGGGTCCTTGTGATTGTTGCGCTGGCTTTTTTGACAATCTTTCTCGTTGGATGGATCGGGATTAGTGAATTCAATGGCTTAAGGACTCAGGAGGCGATGGACCTTGCTCAACAGGCACGCCAAATTGCCACTGGGCAGGGGCTAACGACCCAACTGATTCGGCCGCTGGCCTTGTGGCAAGTGCGGGCAAAGTTTGGAAATGATGCTCCAGAGGTAAGTGCGTTTCCTGAGACTTTGAACCCACCCCTATATCCAGTTCTTTTGGGGGGGCTTTTCAAGTTGGGGCAGATATCGGGGAAGATCCCTATGTCGGTCTCGCCTGAGGCGATCAAAGGAATGAGGGTCTATCCTCCCGACTACATTGTTTTAATTTTTAATTTGGCATGTGTGTCGCTCACTGTCTTGGCTGTTTATCTTTGGGGTGCCGGGCAGTTTGACTTTGGCGTAGGAATTTTGTCGGCAGTATTTTTTATTGGAAGTACGGCTTTGTGGAATGAGGCGATCTCGGGTGGCGCTGTTTGCCTAGTCGTCTTTTTGTATGCGTGGTCGGGGTATTTCTTTTATCGAGGATTGGTTGGAGAGGAAAATCCTGATGGGCTTTCGGATCGAGGGGGTCTGTGGTTTGGAATTGCGGGGTTCACGTTAGGACTCACCCCCTTAGTTCAGATGATCCACATCTGGCCTGTTTTGGCTTTGTTGGTTTGTGGGATTGCCCTTTTTCAAAGGGGTCGGATTTGGTTGATTCTTGGAATTGCAATCCCACTAGTCCTCTTTTTCGGTTGGTTGGGTTGGCTTTGGGTTAAGACAAGAAATCCTATCGGCCTCAACTGGGCCTACCTGATCTCTGATTCTGCCCACTACCCAGGAAATCTTGTTTGGCGGACTTATAACTTCGACATCGAAAAAACTAACGTTTGGAGTCGTATTTTAGGATCTGCAATACGTGGAATAACGTTTCTTATTTCGCAAGGCCCCATTTCTTGCGGTGCAACTCTCGCGGGTATATTGGCTTTATTTAGCGTTCTTCACGGATTTCGACGAATTTCTGCGGCCACAGCAAAGCTTCTTTGGCTTGCTGCTGTGGCCGCCCTAATTGTGGCAACTGCTTTCGTTGTTCGAGACGGCGGTGAGGGCTCTCGCCCAGTTCTTATGGTTCTCCTGCCTCTCGCATCGGTTTATGGGGCTTCTGGCCTTTTTGTTTTAGTTGAACGATGGAACCTTGAGGTCGATCTCCTTAAAAAGATATTCGTCGTGCTCTTTGGTATCTTGGCTACCGCCCCCTTGACGTACCAAGTGGTTCGGTCGGACTCCGCGCCTTTTGCTTATCCACCTACTTATCCGCCAATATTTTTATTCATGCGATCGTGGTTTGAGCCTAAAGAGTTTCAGGCAAGCGATTTGCCTGCCGCCGAGGCATGGTATTCGAACCAACCCACTTTGTGGGTTCCTGCAACGCGAGATGAATTGATTAAAATCCACGACCGAGTCACTCCTATTTTCAGTATTCTTTTTACGCCTGCCAGTTCGGACGTGAAGATGTATAGCCAGATGCTTCAGGAAAATTCGGAGTGGGCTGCATGGGCAGACGTGATTCGGAGGCAAAAACCACCTGATCTTCCTCAATCCTTTGTTACTTCGTTACCGCCAAATAATGACTATTTACTTTTATCTATACAAAAAAGGTGGAACTAGTTGATTGGTAGTCTTTAATTCAATTTCTACTTCTCGACATGTTATTGGCAATCCTTTAACAAATCAGTACCATAGGGTGGGTCTTTTGATTGAATAAATCCTGCGAACCACAAGATTTAGTGGATGTCGGCAGGTTTATTGAGACCTTTGATTCGATGGCCTTTGTTGTGGGCCATTCTCGTTGGATCTTCGAGCGTAAACTTTGCTCAGATATCATCGAGCGTAAACTCTGCTCAGATTGAAGGTTCAGCTGGTCAGCAAGGGGCGAAACCATTCACTGCCACCGTGGCAATTCGGGAAGGATACGACAGCAATCCTTTAACTCAATCGTATCAGAGCTCGAATGATGTTAATTCGAGCACCTACTCGAGTGTGAATCCCTCCCTCGGCTATAACTACACGGGATTACAGGCAGATCTATCCGCGAGATACGACTTTCAAGGGATCTACTTTCCTAGTCTTAATTCGTCTGTCGACATTCAGTACAACCAGACTTTTACAGGTCAATACACGTACGCTTTTGACCCGCGTTTCAGTATTACGATCGCGGACAATTTTAATTACTTTGAGCAACCGATCGGCACCCAGTTCTCTGCTGGTTTAGCACCTGTAACCAACACCCAAGGCAGTATAATTAATCTGGGAACAATCAAAGCGGACTACCGTCTTACGGACCGGCTCTCCATGGTCACGCGCTGGAACAACCAGGTAGTGAATTCCGACGGTCCCGCTAGCTACAACAATGCGGGCGCCATTCAGTCGGGCAGTGCTTCGCAGGCCAACTATATGAACAATGGTGCGTTCCAGCAGTTCCGACTCGATTTTACCCCTGAGACAGTGGGCACCTTCTCGCTCGACTATCAATTGTTTGACTATCAGAGCGATCAGGCATTTCGGGATAATCAACAGTTTGCTATTACCTTGGGAGCAGATCACACCTTTCTGCCTACACTGTTTTTTACGGGTCGGGCAGGTATTCAGCTAAACGATAATTTTGGTACAAACGATAACCCTCTCAATGTTGGGGCAGGGGGCCTTAACAGCGGTGAGCAGGAGATTGCGGTTTATCCTTTTGTTTCTTTGAGCTCAACTTGGAATTATGGACAGCAAAACTCGCTTACGGCTGGCTTTTCGATTCAGGTGCAGCAGTCAACTCAAGCCACCTCCTCTGATTCTGAATCGTACAACTTAAGTCTTAGTTCAGACCATGCTTTCACGGAGAAGCTGAAACTTGTCCAATCATTAAGCGTTCAACTTGCCATTTACACACCAGAGTACGATAAAGAGCAAAGCCTCCTTATTTACGGAGGATACCAAGGAAGCGGGCAGCAAACGGTTGCGAATTATAACTGCAAATTGTCTTATGCCTTTTATCCATACCTCTCGGCAGAGTTGGGTTATACTTTTAGTACCTTTCAATCCTATTTTGATGAAAATAATTCCAACGGAGGTAGTTACAATCGGAACGTGGTCTATATAGGGGTGCGCGGTACCTACTGATTGCGAAAGTTTCCGAACCCGAGTAGTTTGGGGTCGTGAGCGAGTTTAGCGAAACCCCACCATCTTATGGGTATGGTGCAGCGACCCAGAATGCAGGGGAAGCTTCGTTTCACGTCAACGACTTATGGCGTGTTATCCGGAATCGTTGGCCCACCTCCATAACCATCTTAACGCTGGTCATGGCGACAGGATTCGTCGTAACAAAGTTACAACCCAAGATTTATGAATCTTCCGCTGTTTTACGCGTTGAAAAAGAGAACCGTGATTTGCAGGTTTTTCAAACATCCTTTGAGGCTTTCGATCCGGTATTCTTTCAGACCGAATTCGAACTGATTCAAAGCAAAAAAGTCCTTTACCCGGTGATCACAAAACTGGGAGTGGCATCGCGTCTCTGCAAGGCGATGGAGTTGCCCGAGGGGTCTATCAGCGATGATCAGGCCTTTATGATTTTCAGAAAGAGCTATCTGGAGGTCAGACCGTTTCGAAACACCAAGCTTATCGAAGTTGTGTGTCAAAGCACCCAACCCGAGGAAGCGGCCTTGTATGCGAACACAATTACGGATTCGTATGAGGAGTTTCGTCGTAGTGAAATTACCGGAAGAAGTGATTCGGGTTTGAAAGTTCTGGATGGGGAAGTGCAAAAGCAGAAAAAATTGGTTAGTGAGGCCGCTGCCAAAGTCGAGTCTCTCCGAAGGGATTTGAAAATTGATGAACTCCCTGGCGCAAGTGCTCAAGTTCAATCCACCACGCTATCCGATATGGAGATTCAAAGGAAAGAGGCCGCACTGAGTGAATTACGCTCGGATATGATTTCTAGGAAAGTCCGTCTTGAGAAAGTCGCGGATTTAACAATCGAGCAACTTGAATCCACTTTGCCTGCTCTTCAACTTGAGGACAGCACGACAGCCTCAACCAAGCAGCAGTATTTGCAGGCGCTGCAAAATGTGGCTTCGATGCAGAAGCAGGGGTATGGCAAAAAGCATCCGGAGATGCAGGCGGCGATCAAGGCTGTGGCGGAGCGCCGAGATCAGCTCAATAAACTCGTGACGGGAATCCGAAGGGCTTTGTCGATTGATTTAAGTGTGGCCCAAGCACGTGTTGAGAGCCTTGAGAAAGAGGTGACTGAATTGCGTGGGCAGTTGAGGGCAGACAGGACAGATCGTTTGGCTCCCTATAATGAAGCAAGGCGTGATTTCGAGACCCAAAGCCAGCTCTTGGAGGTTTTAATGTCTCGATATCGTCAGCAGTCCGTTGAGTCGCGAATCGAAACAAGGCCCGTGCAGGTAGTAAATCGTGCCGAACCGGGCGTGCGTCCCGTGAAACCCAACCTCAAACTGAATCTAGCCCTTAGTATGGTGGTGGGTCTGGTTTTAGGGTTGAGCTTGGCATTCTTCATTGAGTACTTGGATACGAGCATCAAGACGATGGATGACGTTGAGAGATTTTTGGGAATCAGTGTTTTGGCGGTAATTCCCAAGGGGGCGAAGTTTCTTTCCCAAGACGACCCAAATTCGCGCTTTGCCGAGGGGTATCGAATTCTTTGTGCTAAGCTCAATTTAACTGGAGCACGTTCGATTGCCCGCACGATCACTGTTCTGAGCGGTGGACCAGGTGAGGGCAAATCAACGACCACCTTTAATTTGGCATGGGTATGCGCGCAAAGTGGAATGAAGGTTCTTTTGATCGATGGCGATATACGTAGGCCAAATGCACATAACGCATTGCAAATCGAAAATACACTGGGCCTTGGGGAGTACCTTGCTGGACAGGCATCTTTGGATGAACTTATTCAAACAACTTCCATTCCTAATCTTGAGGTTCTGACTGCCGGAAGTTTGGGGCCAGAGGATTTGGGTGGTTTCAGTCGCGCAAGATTTTCCTCATTACTGGAAACCTGTCGCCCTAACTATGATGTTATCTTGGTCGACTCGCCTCCGGTGCTGGGAATCAGTGATGCATCCGTGATTAGTCAGGAGGTCGATGTAACTCTGCTCCTTATTCAGCATCGCCGCTATCCAAGAAATGTGTCCCAAAGAGCGAAGCGAGTTATCGAGGACGTTGGAGGAAAGCTCTTCGGTGTCATTTTAAATAACGTGAATATCAAGACGGATGATAACTACTACTACTATGCAGGTTATTCGACCCAGTATGGCTATAAAAAGCGCACTCCAAGAGCCCCAAGGGCCAAGCAGACAACCACTCGGGCAAGCACCTCAGAAACAGTAGTCTCTGAAAATGAGATCGAGATTCAACCTGTCGAGGAGCCTATTTCGGAATCACAACAGGCCCCAAAAATCACTTTTGTACGACCTCCGCACGGTGAGGATAGGTTCTGATGGATCCCACCCGCATTGCGCTATGGTTTGTCACCCTTGTTGTGGCCCCGGTGCCCCTCTTGTCTCAATCCATCCAGGTGGGAACAGCCTCTCAGACCATTCTTGCGACAAATGCGCCGACTGGTGGTAATACTCCATCGACCTCAAGGCCAATATCCGATTCGATGGTAAATCCTGTGGCAGCGATTGTTGCCGCAAATATTGATACAAGTGACTTATTGCGTGGGGGTGACACTTTAATCATCCGTCTTACAGGTGTGCCCACGCAAGATCAGGGTATATTTGAGGTTAAGATTGATGAAAGTGGTAAAATTTCGATGCCCCATATTGGTAGCCTTGTGGCAGCCAATAATACAACGGTAGAGCTGAAAAAATTGATTGAGTCGACCTATTTAAAAGAAGAGATCTTTACCAACCCGAATGTAACTGTTGACCTTAAGGAGCAAAGGTTCGTGGATGTGACGGGGGAGGTGAGAATGCCCCAACGTGTGCCTTACACAAAAGATCTTACGGCTTTGGGGGCAGTTGCCGCATGTGGAGGATTTACAGATTTTGCCAATCGACGACGTGTTCGCTTAACCCAAGGCGGACAAACCCAGGAGTTTAACGCAAAGGAAATCCAAGCCGACCAAGGTCGCGACATTCGCCTTAAGCCCAATGACAAAATTCAGGTAGACCGGAGTATATTCTGAACGAACGAATCGGATTGTTTGGAGGTTCGTTCGACCCTTTTCACTTGGGCCACTTTCTCATTGGACGAAGCGCTTGGGAGAGTCTTCGCTTGGACAAAGTCGTTTACCTTCCATGTGCTCACTCCCCACTCAAGTCATTTCAACCAAAAGCTAGCGCAAAGGAGCGTTTAAGATGGTTGAAGAAAGGTCTTTCAGGTCAGAAGTGGGCCCAGGTGTCGGATTGGGAAATCAAGCGCTCTGGTGTCTCCTTCTCAGTGGATACGGCTGCTTACTGGAAAAAGAAGGCTCCACAAGGAGCGCTCTTCTGGATCATGGGTTCAGATCAGTGGAGTTTACTTCCTCAGTGGAAGGACTTTCGTCGATTAGCACGCTGGGTTCATTTCCTGGTTTTCCCAAGGCCTGAAACACCCAAGCCGCGGCGTGGAATTCGTATGACAATTTTACCTGTTCGCTTTGATTTCTCATCGACAGAAATTAGGCAAAGAGTTTTGAGGGGGCTATCGATTCGAGGATTGGTTTTAGAAGATCTGGAGAAGTGTATATGCGAAAGTGGGTCCTACCGATGATTCCCGAGGGTTTAGAATTGGCCAAGATTGCAGCAAGTTTGGCGCTCAATAAAAAAGCAATCGACCCTGTTATCCTCGATCTACGCAAGGTGGGTGGTCCTTCGGATTTCTTTGTGATTGTTTCGGCAGAAAACGAGCCACAGATAAAAGCCATCGCAGGCGAGATTGAGCGTGGGGTTGAGAGTGCGGGTCGGAGGGTATTTCGCTCTACTGGGCAAGCGGCGAGCCAATGGATGATTTTGGACTATGGGGACGTTTTGGTGCACATCATGCACTCTGCGCGCCGTAACTTTTACCGCTTGGAAAGCCTTTGGGGTGATGCGGAAAGAGTGAGCGTCTAAATCTAGTCCAGCAAGGTGCCTTGGGTTGTCACATCTCCTCAAGGGTAGATATACCAAGCAGATTTAAGCCATCCCGCAATACGTCTCCTGTAAGACCTGTTAGTGTGAGGCGGGACTCCTGTAACGATTGTGTCTTGGCCTGAAGGACAGGGCAGTTTTCGAAAAACCGATGGAATAGGCCTGCAGTTTCAAAGAGGTATCCGCAAAGGTGGTGGGGCTTGCGATCAGATGCGGCAAGTTCAATGACATCACTAAAACGGAGTAAGTGACGCGAAAGCTCCTCTTCCGCGGGTTCTTCAAGGTGGATCTTATGAGAAGGAGGGGCATTCACCCCAGCTTTCCTCAGAATTGAGCGAGAGCGAACATAGGCGTTTAAAATGTAGGGCGCAGTGTTGCCATCAAAAGCCAACAATTTCTCCCAAGTAAAAACATAGTCGAGATTTCGGCCTGGCATCTGATCCGCATACTTGAGGCTCGCAATGCCGAGGAGTTCGGATTTCGTCTCAAGTGTCTTTTCGTCAAGATCCGGACGTTTTTCTAAAAGGATTTTCTTTGCGCGGTCCTTGGCCTCGTTCAGTAGATCGATCAATTTAATGGGGGAGCCATCCCGGCTTTTTAGGGGCTTTCGGTCCGGTCCAAGTATGGAGCCAAACCAAACATGCTCCAGAGGAACAGTTTTGCCCCATCGAATCGCAGTGTCGAAAAGCCATTGAAAGTGAAGTTGTTGCCGTCCATCAGTCACATAAATGATTCGGTCTGCATGAAGTTCAAGAATGCGAGATTGGAGGGCTGCCAGATCGGTCGTTCCGTAAAGAAAAGCTCCATCCGATTTCCGTATCAAAAAAGGTTCCTCTGAAATCTTTGGATTTTTAACCACGACGGCGCCTTGGCTCTGTTCAGCGATTCCATTTCTAAGCAACTCGTCTACCACTTTCGAAAGCTGTGATTGATAGGAGCTTTCACCTTTTTCGAGATCAAAAGTTACCCCTAATCGCCGATAGATTTCTTGAAAGTGTTCTGAAGATCGTTGGCAAAAATGTTTCCAATCTTGAGTCCGCTCCGGTTCGCCTGATTGAAGGGCAGCTAGCTCTGCTCGAGCCAACTCCATTTTCGCGGGATCAGCCTCTGACTCTTCGTGTCCTTTCTTGTAAAACTCCTCTAATTGCTCAATGGAGCGGGACGGATCTAGAGGGGGTCGACCTGCGTTCCTATAAGCAAGGAGGAGTTTGCCAAATTGTGTCCCCCAGTCGCCTAGATGATTAATTCGAATTACTTTATGACCACACCGGGTAAGGAGCCGTGATAGGGTATCTCCTAGGAGTGTTGAGCGAATGTGGCCCACATGCATGGCCTTTGCGATGTTTGGAGAGCTAAAATCAATGACGATAGTTTCTGGCTTTGTAGTTGCAGTAATCCCAAGGGATGGATCTTTTCTTAAGCTTTCTACTGCTTGGGCCACAGCAGCGGGCTGAACTCGGTAATTCACGAAACCGCTTCCCGCAACTTCCGGGGTTTCCCAATTTGGCGGAGGAGCGCACTCCTTGGCCAAACGTGAGGCAATATCTCTTGGGTTTTCTCCTACCTGTTTGGCCGCGACCATCGGCAGGTGAGTTTGAAAGTGTCCGTGTCGAGGATCCGTGCAAGGCCGAACCCATGGGCCTGAGCCGATCTGGGGAAAGTGTTTTTGTGCCCAGGTTTGAATACGGGCTTCGAGTTCAGCGCGAAGTGACATTATGGGGTTTGAAGAAGTGCTAGGATTTCGGGTATCCCGGCAGCTTGTAGAAGCTTGGATTTGATGCCTCGGCGATTAAAGAACTTTGCCACGGTTGCCAGCGTCTGAAGATGTAGCTGAGTTTGGTCTGGAGGGGTAAGAATCAGAAAAAAAAGATTCACCAACTTTCCGTCTACGGCCTCGCAATCGATGCCTTGGAGACTTCGAGCCAGCAGAAAGCAGGGTTTTGTGAGTTTGGGTATCGTGGCATGAGGGAGACCAAAGCCACCCCCCATCGCAGTAGTCATTTTAGCCTCCCTGGCTAGTAGGCACTCCAAGCAGGAGGCCAAGATATCTTTACTTATAAACCCATTATCAGCAAGGGTTTGTAGCATTAAACTATAGGCTGAATTCCTGTCTTTGGCAGAGAGGTCTGCGATCAGGTTTGTCTCCTTGATAAGGTCTGGAACAAGCACGGGGAAAGTGTTTTAGGCGGAATGAGGTAGGTAGCGCAAGAGCAGGCCTGTGATCCAGTGGGCAATGGAGGTGTAAGTCCATGCCCAATCGCTTCCTAGATGGAGTAAGGTATCACCCAAAGGGGAGGGCCGAAACGTTGACCAGAGTAGCCCTCCAATGAGGAAAGCATTTCCAAGAAGAATCAAGGTCAGGGAGAAAAACCTGCCATAGATCAGGAAGTCGGGTTGCCGAGTCGGAAAAAGGTCGAAGGTGAAGGCGTAGTGGTACCCCCAAATGGCCCCCCAAAGTCCCAAAACCGGAAGGGGAAACCGTTGTAATTCCGGCCAAATCCGGGTTCCTGCAAGCCACAGAATTCCCGCGATCATTGGATAAAAAGGAAAAATATAGGGAGCTAGGCTGATCCATGGGGAGACCCGATCGGAGAGGACTTTCCCACCCTTGGAACTTGCTTGGAGGGAGTGAACCTTGCCGCCGCTCATCCAGACGGCTAGGGCGTGAGTGAGTTCGTGTCCTAAGACATAAATCCCACGGGGCCTGGGGAGGGCAAAAAATGCAACGCACGCGAGGATGAAACCTCCGGCAAAAACCATGACACCTGCCCAAGGGAAGCCTGGTGTCTGTGTTATGTTCCTAAACAGTTTTCCAAAGAAAAGCAGGGTAGCAACCAGTCCTGGCCAAAGGAGTAGGGCGAAGCCTAGGCGGAGGAAGTTCATGGATTGACGCGGGGGATGGGTTTCGGGCATTCTTTGACCTTATGGCCAATACTGCTTCTGCTGCAAAACAAGCCCGTGGGGCTTTGCGTCGTCGTGCTGTGAACCGTCTTCTTCTGGATCATGCTCGTCTGGCCCAAAAGAAAGTTGTGGCTCTTATCACCGCAGGAAAAAAGGATGAGGCGGCTAAGCTCTTTCCAGAACTTCAGCGCCGTCTCGATCGCGCCGCAAAAGGCAAAGCCATCCATCATAACCGGTCTGCTCGCATTAAATCTCGGATCGCTCACAAGCTCCGATAACTTCAGTCAGCACCGCTCTTGAGGCGGGCGGATTGAATCCACGCTTCACTCCCAAAGTAATCTTTCGCCAGGGATACAACTTGATCTACCTCTTTCTGGGTTTGCCATAAACCGAATACGGTAGATCCGCTTCCACTCATTCGCGCTGCAAGTACGCCAGATTGTTTTTGCAACCACTCCCGCGCGGAACGAATCCAAATAAATTTCTTTTCGACAGGGCCCTCCAAGTCATTACGAGGATGAAAGGTTAACCTTGAGCCGTCCTCTTGGGTGAGGTGAAGAGGAGGGCCTTCCGTACAGGGCACGGGTGTCATGGCGTATGCTGCGTAAGCAGCGGCTGTGGGGGATGGAAAACCAGGATGAATAAGGATTGCCCACGGAAGATCTTTTAGGTGTACGGGTTGGATGATTTCTCCACGACCCGTTGCACGTGCGGCATAGGGCTGGAGAAAAAAAGGAACATCACTTCCTAATTCACTCCCAAGGGAGGATAGCTCCTCGTCCGTGCAAGAAATCGACCAAAGCTTTCGCAGAAGCAAAAGCGTGGAAGCAGCATCACTACTTCCGCCTCCTAGTCCTGCTCCTTGAGGAATCGCCTTTTTTAGGTGCAAATGAACCCCGAGCCCCTTCGCCGCACGCTTTTGAAGTAATTGAGCCGCCCGGAGGACGAGGTTGTCGTTTCCATGGGAGAGTTTGGAGTCGCCCTCGACAGCAAGCGTGCATTTTCCGTTCTTTGCGACCTCCGCGTCTAAAGTGTCAAAGAGATCGACTCTAATAAAAAACGTGTCAATGGGGTGAAATCCGTCAGGTCTTCGGCGCCCCAATCGAAGGTCTAGGTTGATTTTTGCATAGGCACGAGTTGTCATGAAGGATGATTCCCGATTAAATGGTAAGGGTGAAATCGGACCAAATCATTCTCGCTCTTGATGTGGATTCTGCAGACGAGGCGTTGGGTTGGGCTAAACGATTTCGGGGTAAGGTGGGAACATTTAAGGTCGGCCTGCAGCTTTTTCTTAGGGCAGGGGAAGAGGTTCTTACGGGACTGCAACGATTGGAGGTCCCAATCTTTTTGGATCTAAAATTCCATGATATACCCAAAACCGTAGGGCAGGCTGTACGGGCAGTAGCAACCTGGAAGCCACTGCTCCTGACTATCCATGCCTCGGGTGGAAAGGATATGATGGAGGCGGCTGTGTCCTTTGCCCCAAAGGAGACTCGAGTTCTTGGAGTTACCCTTTTAACCAGTTTAAGCGAGAAAGCTGTTCGTGCTTCAGGATGGGAAGCTGGAGTTGAAGCAACGGTCGAGCGACTGTCAGATTTGGCTAGGCAGTCGGGTTTGTCTGGGGTCGTTTGCAGTCCCCATGAGGCAAAAAAAACGAGATCCTCTTGGGGGCCAAAAGCGGAAATTGTAACGCCAGGAGTTAGGTTGCCAGGTGCACAAGCGGATGACCAAGCTCGTTCAAAGTCACCTTTCGAGGCGATTACAGATGGAGCAAGCCGAATTGTGATAGGTCGCCCGATTCTAAACAGCTCAGATCCCGAAACCGTCTTGGAGTCGATTCTTTCTGAGTCTGCTTGAATCGTTTTGCCTGAAGGAAGCGCCCTCACATCGAGAATCGGGGGCCGAGATAGAGCCCCCGGGCTACTGGATCGTTGATAAGAAATTCTGCATCTCCCTCGCTTTCTACTTTTCCTTCGCAAATTAGGTAAGCCCTGCTCACGATCGATAAGGTTTCCCGAACGTTGTGGTCGGTAATCAAGACTGCAATGCCTTTGCGGCGCATAGTTAGAATAATCTGTTGAATATCGTAGACTGCCAGTGGATCCACCCCGCTGAAGGGCTCGTCCAAGAGCAGAACACTCGGCCGTGTGACAAGACAGCGGGCGATCGCTAATCGGCGTTTTTCACCACCTGACAGTTGAATTGCATGGCTCTTGATCAGTCCGTCTAAGCCCAACTCAACCAGAAGTTCGTGACACCGTTCTTTGCGTTCCTGATCGGTAATGGGGAGTGTCTCTAGGATTGCCATTAGGTTTTCTTCCACGGTAAGGCGACGGAAAATGGATTCCTCTTGCGGAAGATATCCAATTCCCCTTCGAGCTCTGCGGTACATAGGCATCCCCGTTACATCCTCCCCAGAAAACTGAATCGAACCCGCCGTAGGTCGGACAAGTCCAACTAACATATAAAAGCTGGTGGTTTTGCCTGCACCGTTGGGGCCGAGAAGTCCTACGACCTCTCCCGCACGAATATTGAGATTCACTCCATTGACGACGTTTCGCTCTCCGTACCTTTTGACTAAGCCTTCACAGGAAAGGATTGGTTCCCCTTGTGGAGGTTGTGTTGGCTGAGAAGGGGCGCTCAGGGGGCTTTCTGAAGCATCACCCGGCTTGCTCCCTCCGTGGTCATCTTGTCCTCTTCCGGGAAGAGAATGATCTTATCCGCAAATACAGTCTTATCCTTCGATATGACCTTTGGCTGACGAGCCACTTTAAGAAGGGTCAACTTTTTATCCGTAATATCGTATAGGGCCTTTTCGCTCGAGGTCTCGGAGGAGCCGTCTTTCCGCTTAATCACGACGTCCTCCCGTGCCTCGAGAGATTCAACCGCGTCATTATCTGCAAAGAAGACGGTCATCTCTTTTGCCGTCATCGTAAAACGCGGCTCTTCCACTTTGACATTTCCACGAAAGATTCCCTGCTTTTTGCCCAGTTTTTTACCCAGATTGAGGTCAAGAGAGTCGCTTTCAATAACTGTAGATCCAGTTGGAGACGATGGTGCCGACGGTGCAGGAGCGGGTGTGTCTTGGGCCTGAGCTGTAAGGACAAATAATAGGATTGAGGTAAATAAAGTCTTCATGGGTTTGAGTTGGAGAGTACGACCCTTACGCGATTGTATAGGGTTCCGCTTGAGTCGGCCACATTCCAATCAATCCCGTTGGAGGAGATCATGAGAGTTGGGCGTTTTACAAGAATACCGCTATCGGTGGTCAGGCGATTTTCTTTTCTCCAAAAGTCACTTCGGGTGGCGGTAATTGTTGTCTCAACTTTTCCATCGGCGTTAAAGAGCTCGACGTTTAGGTCTTCGATTTTGAGCTGATTGGGACTTACAACCGTGGCTCGTTTCCCATTGACGATAGCCGTTTTCTTTCCAGTTGCGTCAGCTTGGGGAAGAGCGAAATTTTGGATCACCGACCCGATAGGAAACTCGGGGCCATTGCCAGCTACGGCTGGATAAACTGCAAAAATGCAAAGAAAGGGCAGTAAGGCTTTAGGATACGGCATAAAGGATCCGATTGATTTGTTGGAAAAGGGCACGAGCTTGCGAAAGAGGAAGCATACTTTCTTTATCCGAAAGGGCCTTTTTAGGATTTGGATGAACCTCAATAAAGAGCCCGTCGATTCCAACCGCGGCTGCAGCTCGTGCGAGGGCCGGGATAAACTGTGCTTCACCTTTTGTCACTTGTCCACCAGATGGCTTTTGCACTGAGTGAGTAGCATCAAAAATGACCTTATGACCCTCTTTGCGCATGGTGACTAATCCCCGCATGTCCACAACCAGATCTCCGTGCCCAAAGGTGGTGCCTCGTTCCGTAATCCAAGCATTTCGACAACCACCGCGACGTAGTTTTTTCATTACAGCTGAAACAGCCTGTGGGGCAAGAAATTGACCTTTTTTGACGCTGACGGATTTACCTGTTTTCGCTGCCGCAATGAGCAGATCGGTTTGTCGGCAAAGGAATGCGGGGATTTGTAGAATATCCACAACTTTACCTACCGCCTTTGCCTCTTCCGCTGTGTGGACATCCGTGAGTACGGGAACTTTTAGAATCCTTTTCAGGGCCGAAAGTTCTTTTAAACCTTTTGAAAATCCTGGCCCTCGAGGGGAAGAAAAGGAGGTTCGATTCGCTTTGTCGTAGCTGGCTTTAAAGACGTAATCCCATCCCAAAGAGTGAGCCAAATCTCGCAAGGTTTTCCCAATCAAGAGAGATGTTTTGCGTGACTCCAGCACACAAGGTCCGCCGATAAGGAGAAATTTATTTCTTTTGAGCATGGTGTTGTGCTGCTTGGGCAAAGCCACGGAAGAGGGGGTGGGGGACATCAGGTTTTGAACGAAACTCTGGATGGAACTGGCATGCCACAAACCAAGGATGATCTGGGATCTCGATGATCTCGACCAAATCTCCCTTTGGGTGGATGCCACTTATTTTGAGCCCGGACTTTTCTAGATTAGACCGATAGGCGTTGTTGAATTCAAAGCGGTGGCGATGTCTTTCCTGGATCTCTGACTGTGCATACGCCTTTTGGGCGTTGGATCCAGGGGACAAGTGGCAAAGGTAACTTCCCAGCCTCATCGTTCCACCTTTAGCCCCATTGATATCTTGGCCGGGAAGGAGCGAAATGACTGCTTCCTTCGCATTTGGCTCAAATTCAGAGCTGTGGGCTTTTTTAAGTCCCGCAACGCTTCGTGCGTATTCGATTACAGCAACCTGCATTCCGAGGCAGAGGCCAAGATAGGGGATTTTCTTTTCCCGGGCGTACTTGGCGGAGGCAATTTTTCCTTCGATCCCACGCTCCCCAAATCCACCGGGAACAAGAATCCCGTCGACTCCTTCCAGGAATGCGTCCGCTCCCTGTTTCTCAATTTCCTCAGCGTCCACTTTCACTAGATCCACCCCAACGTCTTCACCCGATGCGGCATGAAAAAGGGCTTCGGTTACGCTTTTGTAGGCATCTGGCACGCCGAGATATTTACCGACCATTGCGATTCGAGTTCGGTGTTTGGGGGCGATCATTCGCCCTACCAGCTTTTCCCAATCCCGAAGATCCGCAGGGGGTGCTTTGATTCCTAAGTGGGCGAGAACAAGTTCATCGAGTCGCTCACGGTGAAGCATCAAGGGTACTTCGTAGATCGTGTGCTTGACGTCCTGCTCTTCGATCACCGCTTCGACAGAGACATTGCAAAAGTTGGATATCTTTTGGCGGGTTTCATGGTCAACGGGGTGTTCGCTTCGGCAAACCAGGATTTGGGGCTGGATTCCAATTTCCCGTAGTTTCGCTACGCTTTGCTGGGTGGGTTTGGACTTTAATTCTCCAGCCGCTTTGATGAAGGGGACAAGCGTGACGTGGATAAAGAGACAGTGCCCAGGACCTGTTTCCAGTGAAAACTGTCGTAAGGCTTCAAGGAAAGGGAGTCCCTCGATATCTCCAGTGGTTCCTCCGATCTCGGTGATCAGGATGTCGCAGTTTTCATGTTGCCCCATGTGACGCAGTCGATTTTTAATTTCGTCGGTTACGTGTGGAATGACCTGGACAGTTTTTCCTAGATAATCGCCCCTTCGTTCTTTTCGAAGCACCTCCTCATAAACCTGTCCTGCCGTGAGGTTGTGACGGCGGGTTAAGTGACAAGATGTGAACCTCTCATAGTGCCCTAGGTCCAGATCGGTTTCTGCGCCATCTTCGAGAACATAAACCTCTCCGTGTTGGTAGGGGCTCATCGTGCCTGGGTCGACATTCAGGTAAGGATCAAATTTCATTAGACCAACCTTTAGACCGCGTCGCTCAAGAATTGTTCCTAAGGCTGCAGCTGTGAGTCCCTTACCTAAGGAACTAATCACGCCACCAGTGATAAATATGTATTTCATTTGGAGATAGTTGTGGCGCGGTCTGCCAGGGCTCGTTCCGCGCGTGGCACGTCCCCCGGCGTGTCCACACCAATGGATCTGAAGTTAAGCGTCAGGACTTGAATCGCAATCCCGTTCTCTAAGGCTCGCAACTGCTCGAGCCGCTCTCTTTTTTCGCCCTCCGAGGGCGGGAGTTTTACCAGGCGCTGAAGAGTCTCGGGAGAGTACGCATAGAGACCGACGTGCTGATGGCTCCACTGGTTTTTATCATTCTCGTCAACAGTGCGGCAAAATCCCAAGGCCTTGCCATTTGAATCGATGGATACTTTCACGACATCAGGCTGATGCAGTTCCTCCTGATTGCGCAAGGGGGTAGCGATCGTGGCCATCCCATATTCAGGTCGAAGTCCTTTAACGATCTCGTCTAAAATAGATCCTCGGATTAGGGGTTCGTCGCCTTGAAGGTTGATAAACCAGTCCGATTTCTCTTTTAAGGCAACCTCCGCAACCCGATCTGTTCCTGAAATATGGTCCGTGCGGGTCATGACAACATCCGCTCCGAAATCTTGTGCTGTTTTGCAAATAGACTCGTCATCGGTCGCCACAATCACCTTGGTAATTAAGGTAGACTCTTTGGCTCCTTCCCAAACCCACTGAATGAGGGGTTTGCCTAAAATGGTTGCGAGAGGCTTGTTCGGAAAGCGGGTGGACGCTTTACGAGCAGGTATCACTGCGACAACTCGTGGCGTTTTCATTTATGTTTTGAGGCTTGTTCAAGAATCCAATTCTTGGCTTTGGGCCAATCTGAAGCCACAAAGCTGGCAAGTCGGCTTGCCTCATGGATTTCATTCGTGGGTACGTGAAGACTGAGCAAGACCGTTTTGCAGCCCGCTGAGTTTCCCGCCTGAATATCACATAAACGGTTTCCGATCATAAAAGATCTCTTTAAGTCGATCTGTAGATCGGAAGCGGCTTGTTGGAGCATCTTCGGTGAGGGTTTGCGCCGATCGTCGTAAGGATCGCCTGGGACTGCAAAACAGTGTTCGTATGTAGCAAAGATGTTTTTCCCGCCCAGAAGCTCTTCCATCCTGCTGTCGACTGAGCGGACCTGTTCTTTTGTGATTAGACCACGACCCACACCTGATTGATTTGAGATGACAATCAGAAGGAAGTTTGCGCCTCGAAGGTCCGCAATTGCTGCGGAAGCCCCCGGCATCAGCTTAACAAGCTTTGGGTCCCCTAAGTAGGGGACGTTTTCGATTAACGTATCGTCGCGATCAAGAAATACGGCGTATTTACCCATGATGTCGGGCGGCATCGATGAGTTCTGCAGGTGTGACGGTGGCTGTGCCAAGCTTGCCGACGACAATTCCTGCTCCCAAGTTGGCTAGCTCGGCCGTGATATGGCCGGGCAATCCAGTCGCGAGTCCAGCAGCAAGAAGGGAGATCACGGTATCGCCTGCGCCTGACACGTCATAAACCTCACGAGCACGGCTTGGAATGCGTAGGGGGGCGTGTTGATGGCGGAACAGGATCATTCCATGTTCACCCAAAGTGAGAAGCAAGTATCGGCAGGACCAACGGAGTAGGAGCTCTTCTCCAGCAGCGATCCAATCCTGTGGACGGCTCGAGTCGGGTTGACCTAGGGCTCCGAAAGCTTCAACACGGTTTGGTTTAACAAGTGTTGCCCCATTCCAATCTAAAGGATTGTGGATATTGGGATCCACAGCGGTCGGAATTCCCCTTTTTTGTGCTGCGAGAAGCAGGGTATTGACGAATGTTTGATCAAACAGCCCCTTTCCATAATCCTCCAAAACTACAGCATGACAGCGAGGGAGAACGTGGAGTGCTTTTCGTAAAACAGCATCCCGCTCCTTTTCGGTTAGGTGAGTGGGTTCCTCTCGGTCCACTCTCACGACCTGCTGTTGTCGCGCAAGAATCCGGGTCTTTAAAATGGTAGGAAACTTATTGGATCGGCAGACCCCAGCGGTGCCAATTTTTCCATGTCGCAGTAGACCCAAAAGTCGCTGACCCGCGGCATCTTGTCCGATTCCGCCACTTAATTCGGCATGAATTCCGAGAGCGGCAAGATTGCGTGCAACGTTTGCGGCACCGCCTGGGTATGCCTGCTCTCGCTCTACGTGAACCACGGGTACGGGGGCTTCGGGGGAAATGCGTGAAACCCGTCCATAAATAAACTCGTCTAACATTAAATCTCCGACAACAAGGACACGAACACGCCGAAAGCGAGTAAGGGCAGATTTCAACTTTGCGGGGGAGAGGTTAACCTCGGGCATCTTTAGACAATGCCAAAATCTTGACCAAATCGCAACGCACACTTCTGTTTGGCCAGCACTTCATCTCCACGAAATGATACGTAAAACATTACGCTGCAACTAATTATATGGATCCTTTCGCAAATCACAAGACATTGAGCATCAGTAATTTATACAATGTAATTCGGTAGTCCTTAGGCATTGAGGGCAGGCGGGTGGAAAATCCCGCTTTGGGGATCTTCGATAAGGAGATAGTAATACGAGATGCTTTTTGACTACCACATGCACACGCCGCTGTGTGGTCATGCGACGGGTCACCCTCGCGAATATGCAGCGGAAGCCGTGCGTAAGGGGCTTGGTGAGATTGGCTTTTCTGAGCACAACCCCATGCCCTCCAAATTCGACGACTGGCGGATGGATCTTATCGACTTTCCTGAATACATCCGCCTTGTGGAAGAAGCACGGGCGGAATTTCCTCAGCTTCCCATACGCCTCGGACTCGAGTGTGACTTTATCCCGGGAAAAGAAGGATGGATTCGGGAGTTGGCCAAAAAGGCGGATTTCGACTACTTCATCGGATCGGTTCACTACATCACTCCCGATTGGGATGTGGACAACCCTTTAAAACTAGCCCGCTGGAAGGATCAACCTGTTGAGGATGTGTGGGCCAGATATTTCAAGGCCATGACCCAAGCAGCGGGAAGCGGTCTATTTGATTTCATGGCTCACCCTGATTTAGTGAAAAAGTTCGGTCACCGCCCCAAAGGAGATCTCCGACCTTACTATAAAGAGACTCTCGATGCGATTGAGGCGGCTGGAATCGCCATGGAAGTCAGCACGGCTGGTTTGCGCAAAGAGGTAATGGAAATCTATCCATCAAAGGTTTTTTTGGAGGAGGCATTCAGAAGAAATATTCCAATCCTCATTTCTTCCGATGCGCACGCACCACAGGAGGTGGGGTATGAATTTGGACGGGCGGTATCCCTAGTGAAAGAGGTGGGCTATCGCGAGGTAAACTGTTTTCGAAAGCGAGAAAGAGTTCGAATTGCTCTAGGGTAAGTTTCTTAGGGTAAGCTTCCTCATCTGCGCTCAATTTGAGCGCCGAGGGACTGAAGTCGCTCCTCGATGTGGCTAAAACCACGGTCGATCTGTGTGACATTACGGATTTCGGATTCACCCTCAGCACAGAGGGCTGCAATAAGAAGCGCCATTCCTGCGCGGATGTCCGGGCTGGCTAACTTAGCTCCTCGAAGTTTGTCGGAGCCAAGAATGACGGCACGGTGAGGGTCACACAAAATGATCCGGGCGCCCATTTCGAGAAGCCCGTCCACAAAGAATAGGCGTGATTCGAATAGCTTTTCGTGAATCAAGACTGTGCCCTTGCACTGTGTCGCTGTGACAAGTGCCACAGAGGTCATATCGGCTGGAAATCCAGGCCAAGGAGCGTCTGCGATGTGTGGGACAGCACCCCCAAACTCTTTTTCGACTTCGAGGGACTGGTTCTTTGCCACGTGAATATCTTCGCCCTTGATTTCAGTTCGAATCCCTAGTCGTGCAAAAGTCTGGAGAATCATTCGCATATGTTGCGGAGCGGTATTGCGAATTTTAAGCGCTCCTCCTGTTACAGCGGCTAAAGCAAGGAAAGATCCAGCTTCAAGATAGTCAGGTCCGATTCGGTGGGTAGCGCCTTTCAGTGATTTGACTCCATGAATGGTAAGGGTGTTCGTGCCGATTCCATTGATCTGCGCACCCATGGCATTGAGGAGATTTGCCAAGGCCTGAACATGGGGCTCACTGGCTGCGTTATGAATGACCGTGGTTCCTTCTGCTAAGGATGCAGCACAAAGGCCATTTTCGGTGGCAGTGACCGAGGCTTCATCAAGGAGGATATCGGCCCCGTGGAGCTTTTTTGCCTGAATTTGTAATCCATTTTTTGACTCACTGATCTTAGCGCCTAAAGCGGTAAAGATTTGAAGATGGGTATCGAGGCGACGACGACCGATTCGATCGCCACCAGGTCGGGGCAGGGTGACTTCGCCTGTGCGGGTGAGGAGAGGGCCAGCCAAAGTGACAGATCCTCGCAGACGTGAGCCTAGTTCTGGATGAATGGTCGACTTGGGAATCGCCTTGGCTTGAAGGGTTAGCGTCCGCCGTGTGGAGCATGAGTCGGATTCCGATGTGGATAAGCCGAGATCGTTAAGGATTTTTTCCATCAGTCGAACATCTTCAATTTGTGGAATATTCTGCAGGATGACGGGTTGATCGGTCATGGAGGCTGCAGCCATAAGGGGCATAGCCTCGTTCTTATTCCCTTGAGGTTCGATCTCGCCTTGGATCGGTTTTCCTCCTTGAACGATAAACTTTGCGCCGTTGGATGTAGCCATATGCAGAAACTGCCTAGAACTATGGATAAGGGCAACCCTCTGAAGGTGTTCTTTTTAGGATTTAGTCCTGGGGTTCCCTCGCTACTATAAGAGGCTTATGAAGGTTCCGATGCTCGACTTGGTGGCTGAACATGCTCCCTACCGGGGGGAGTTAATCGGAGCCTTTGAGCGTGTCTTGGATAGTGGGCGTTTTGTTTTAGGACCGGAAGTAGAGGCGTTTGAGCGTGAGATTGCCGCTTGGATTGGTGTGCCTCATGCTATTGGGGTCTCGAATGGGTCCGATGCACTCCTGTTGGCCCTGCAGGCGGTGGGAGTTGGACCTGGGGATGAGGTTATCTGTCCCACTTATACATTTTTTGCCACAGCAGGGGCCGTAGCCCGCCTGGGTGGGAAGCCAGTTTTTGTGGATAGCGCTGAATGCTGTTACAACCTTCGCGCGGATCAGGTCGCGGCCAAGATCGGGCCGAAAACCAAGGCCATCATTGCCGTTCATCTTTTTGGTCAATGCGCCGATATGGATCCGATTCTGACGGCCGCAAAAAAACACGGTATTCCAGTGATTGAGGATGCGGCTCAGGCGTTGGGGGCCAAAGATAAGGGCCGGCAGGCCGGAACCATGGGAACCTTGGGAACATTCTCTTTTTTTCCGACAAAAAATCTCGGAACGCTGGGTGAGGGCGGGTTACTCACGACCGCAGATCCGGACTTAGCCGAGAAGGTCCGGAAGCTTCGGGTGCACGGAGCCAAGCAGAAGTATTTTCATGAAATGATCGGTGGCAATTTCCGTCTCCATGAGCTTCAGGCGGCGTTCCTTCGGGTTAAGTTGAAGCACTTGAATCCAGCCTTAAGGAAGAGACAGCAGAATGCGCAAAAGCTTCTTGAGGGGTTGAGGGAAAAGTGGGACGCCGTCATGCCTCTTGATTCATGTGTATGCCAAGGGCAGGGAACCCCGAATAAGGCCAGCCCCGGAACTATATCTCTGCCCTTTTCCTGCCATTCGGGAGAGGGCGAACACACTTGGAACCAATTTGTGATCCGAGTGGCTGGAGAAGGGGGAAGAGATGCCCTTCGCGAAAAACTGGCGGCAAAGGGGGTTCAGACCGAGATCTATTACCCACGAGCAATGCATGAGCAGGATTGCTTTAAGGCCGGCTCTCAGGTGTTTTCTGTTGCACAAAAACTGACTCGAGAGACTCTTGCCCTACCTTTATCGGATTACACTTGGATTCCTAAGCTCTCATGAACCCACAGATGACGCCAAGTCATGAATGTCGTGAGGTCACGCGGTGCAGGATGAGCGGCGATAGCAACCTCATTCCTGTCCTTAATCTCGGTGAGCAAGTTTTAACCGGTGTTTTTCCAAAGTCTCCAACTGAAGTTATTAGTTCTGGTCCTTTAGAGTTGGTTTGGTGTCCTAGTAGTGGGCTACTCCAGCTTCATCACTCTTTTAATCCTTCTGAAATGTATGGTGATGGATATGGATATCGATCCGGTCTCAATGCTTCGATGGTAGAGCACTTGAATGCAAAAGCTCGAAGGCTCGAGCGAATGGTCGGACTGAAATCGGGTGATGTTGTCCTGGATATAGGAAGTAGCGATGCGACTCTTCTTAAGGCATATCAAACATTGGGAATCCATCGCTTCGGCATGGATCCTTCAGCAGAAAAGTTTCGCGCCTTTTATGATCGAGGAATCCATTTGATTCCAGACTTCTTCTCTTCGCAGAGATTCCTGAGGGAATCTTCTGGCAAACGACCCTGTTTAATCACTTCGGTTGCGATGTTTTATGACTTGGAGGATCCGAAAAAGTTCGCACAGGAAATTTCGGAACTTATGCCCGATGGCGGGGTCTGGCATTTTGAACAGTCCTATATGCCTACCATGTTGCGACAGAACTCCTACGACACTATCTGTCATGAGCACTTAGAGTACTACTCCCTCCACCCCGTGTTAAAGATTTTAAAGGACGCTGGTTTAACGGCTGTCGAGGTATTGATGAATGCAACCAATGGCGGAAGCTTTGCCGTCACCGCTACGAAAGGGAAGACACCTATTCCAACTGATCATCGTATGATTGATTGGATCTTATCTGAAGAAGATCGGCTAGGGCTTTGCAGTCCTGCCCCTTTTCGGGCCTTTGAAGACCGTGTTTTTCATCATCGGGAATCTCTTAGACGCCTTATTTTCGAACTTCGAGAGGACGGCAAGCGAATACTTGGCTATGGGGCATCCACTAAAGGAAACGTCATTCTTCAGTTCTGCGGATTCGGCCCGAATGAGATTGAGGCGGTTGTCGACATTAACCCCTTAAAGCATGGCTGTTTTACCCCAGGAACCCGCATTCCAATTATTTCGGAGGAGGACGGCCGCAAGATGAATCCGGATTATTATCTCGTTTTGCCTTGGCATTTTCGCGATTTTATCCTGCGTAAAGAGTCGTCTTATCTAGCTAAGGGCGGGAGGATGATCTTTCCGATGCCAGAAATCGAAATCGTAACTGCCTGATGAAGTTAGTCATTTTCGGGGGGAAGGGGCAGGATGGCACAATCTTATCTCATCAAGCCAGAGCTATGGGGCACAAGGTCCTAAGTATTGGCGCCTCGGATTCTGCCAACCCGCTCAATGCGCAAGGGGTTGCATCAATGCTTGAGAGGGAGGCTCCTGATCAAGTTTATTATTTTTCCGCTTATCATCGATCCAGCGAGGTCCCCCCTAAGTCGGACGTGATTGAATGGGATCGTAGTTTTCAGACTCACCTTCATGGGTGGCTGAATGTTTTGGATGCTGTTAGGAAACATTGTCCAAAGGCTCGGATGCTTTACGCGGCATCGGCGCATGTATTCGGAATTCCGCCAGAGGTTCCCCAAGCAGAGAACACCCCTTTTAGACCGAATTGTCCATATGGGTGTAGCAAACTTGCGGGAATGCAGGCAGGGGAATGGTATCGCAGTACCTATGACCTGTATGTTTCGAGTGCCATTCTTTACCCTCATGAATCCATTTACCGATCTAGTGCTTTTCTTTCGAAGAAGCTGCTCTTAGCTGCCCGAGAGGCTTCCCAAAATTCAAAACACACCATATGGATTGGGGATCCTGAGGCGGTTGCAGACTGGGGTTATGCCCCTGAATACACTCAAGCCATGTGTGATATTCTTACCTTGAAAGATCCTGGTGATTTTATCATTTCTACAGGGCATCCTGCAAAAGTTTCTGATTTTGCAAAAGAAATCTTCGCCGTGTACGGCTTGGATTGGAGGAAGCACGTGCAAGTCAATGCATCGATTCTCACCAAGCCTCAACGAAAATATGTAGGGAATCCTCAGAAACTTTTCCACGCAACCGGTAACAGACCTCTTACGCATCTACCCGATCTTGCGCGACGTCTGGTCAGAGACTTTCAGGATTCATCATGAACCGCATTCTCGTGGGCATCCCGACACTCAATGAGGCTAAGAACGTGGAGCCTATGATCAATCGGCTTCTAAAAATCCCATTACCTATGGATCTCATCTTTGTGGACGATCAATCGGATGACGGCACCAGTGAGATTCTTGATCGCCTTGCTTTAATTTACCGGGGCTTGACCGTTTTGCATCGACCTAGAGGTGGGGGAATTGGATCCGCCCATCTGGAGATTATCCGTTATGCGTACGAGAATAATTACGAGACCTTGGTTACGATGGACTGTGATTTTTCGCATCAACCGGAGGATATTCCGAGATTGTTCGCGGTTTCCGAGTCCTGTCCTTTGGTAGTGGGTTCCCGATTCCTCAATACCGAATCGCTATCTGATTGGAATATCAGCCGCAAGTTCCTCACGCACTTTGGGCACTGGTTGACCCGGAATCTTCTTCAATTACCGATGGATGCCACCGGTGCTTTTAGGCTTTATCGGCTTGGTATGATTCCAAGGGATGTTTGGGGGCATGTAACATCTTCTGGCTACGCTTTTTTCTTTGAAAGTCTGGCAACCCTTAAAAGGGTAGGAATTGTGTGCAGTGAGATATCGATCCACCTCCCTAAAAGAGTGTATGGAGAATCAAAGCTCAATTTCATTCAGGCCTTGCGTAGCTTGATGGTTTTAACCCGGTTATATCTTTATCCACAAATGTCTAATACTTCGAAAAACAATGCTGAGGGTTGGGATGAATACTGGAAAGCTGGTAAGTCTAATGGCCGGAATTGGTATGCGATTCTTGCTTCTTTCTATCGACAGGCTTTTATTGTTAGCAGGTTGGAGCGGTTATTATGCAGACACTTCCAACGTGGCGATCATCTCTATCATGTTGGATGTGGTGGAGGAGAGGTGGATGCGCGTGCAGTCCGTTTTTTTAATATTGTGGGTGTAGATATTTCACCTGAGGCAAGACGATTGTATTCCAGAAATCATCCAACTGCCAAAGTTCGCGAGGGCAATATTCTAGATGCACCGCTTTTTCCGCCATTGGTAGGTATATACTCCCTGGGTTTGGTAGAACATTTTTCCCCTCAAGATATCGTCAAGGTCCTGCAGAATATGCGAAGGAGCCTTCATCCTAAAGGGAAAGCCATTATCTTTTGGCCACATCGGAATGCACCTTCTGTTTATTTCCTGCGTTTGGCCTCATGGATAAGAGGCTGGTTGGGAATCCATGAGCCTCTTCATCCTCCTGAACCTAGTCTTCTCAAATCACGAGCTGAAGCGCAACGGTTGGTCGCCCAAGCTGGATGGGAGATTCTTGAGTATGATTTCAGTCCTAGAGATCTATGGATTCAGGCAGCTATTGTTTTGCGTCCGGCTGGTCCGCACGTGGTCTAAGTACAAGGCAACTTCCGCTTTGATAAACTGGAATCCAGGCCGAAATAGATCGTTCATTCAACACAGCATTAACATTAGGCTGGGCAAGTGTCCAAATGCGGTCGATGTCCGTGAGTACAAGAAACTTTGCCATGTGAATGTCGGCAGGATAACGAAAGCGATCCCTAGGAAGACCGTGTTCGTAGGTAAAAGTTGGTAGTCCATCCCAACCTGCGCACATCATAAGATCCGCATTCTGACATTTTAATCGCCACCCTACATTCCAGTGACAGATGACTAGATCACTCGGTTTTGTGTGATCGTTAACCCAATCAATAGCCTGGGCGTGATCGTGATTTGATTGGATGACCCAAGGGTCATTGCGGGAAACGAGCGCGCTGCTCCAAACCTTCGGCCCAACGTGAATCAAAAGTGCGATGGGTAATAAAAAGGGAATCAATCTCCTGAAAGAAAATGCTCTAAAACACTTTTTGCATACTTTTACGAGGCTAAATCCAAGGCAGGCTGTAAGCAGTGGTAGAGCTACCACCGCCTGATAGTAAAAAACAGGTAAGTTTTGACGGTTCTGCGTTAACAAGGCGACGAGAACGATACCTGTCAGGGCTATGGGGCGCATTGGGGTGAACAGGCATATAAGAAGCGAGCATCCTGATAGCGCATGAAAGTAGTCATGGGTAAAAAAAGACCAAAAATTTAAAGGCCATTGAATCCCAGCCCCTAATTCTTTGGAGAAACCTGTATAAAAATCCCTCAGGTCATGAAGATCGCTCCACCACCAAGAAAAATTCCAAATCCAGATGGGTAGAATGCAAAGGGTTCCAAGCAAGAGAGGGGGGAGTAGAATTCTGATCCAGCTTTTGGGTTGATTCCATCGATTTAGCCAAGCGGCTATTCCGCCATGCAAGGCAAGTGGGTGGGATATTGCGGCGATGGCCAATCCTAATCCGCTTTGCCATTCCCGGCGGCTGCACTTACGAAGGGTCAGGGAACTTGCACACAGAAGAATTCCCAAAGCTGCGGCATTGTGAGCGTAGACCCACCGGAAGTGAATCACGCTTTGCTCGTAGCTTAAGAACAATAAGGCAGCCATGAGTCCCGCTGTAAAACCCACGCGACGCCCAACCCAAAAAAGGCATGTCCATGCAATTCCTAAGGCCAAAAAAGCATTGAATAATCTTGGCCAAGCAATGTTTCCATCGCCCAGGTTACTCAGCATTCCCACGATGAAAACGTAGCCTGGTTGGTAGCAGAATTGTGGGTTGATGTAGGTATTCCACACGGCACGATTTGCGAAGATTCCCTGAGCTAAATCTTGGCCGCAAGCAAGCGTGATGGTTTCATCTCCATACCAACGAGGAGTATTGGCGATATTAGGAAGATAGAGCGATGCCCAGGTAACCAATACAATCAGTCCGAAAGTACGGGCAACTCGATGCCGTAACCCAGAGACATAGATCTTTTTCGTTCCTTGGATCTGGTGCTTGTCGGCTTGGGCCATTTACCTAATCTAACTCTCTAATGCCTAAGTACTCCAAGAATTTTAATCTCACCGCGGAAGCGGGAATTTTCTTTGTCCTTTTAGGAGTCCTTTTTGCAGGTTGGGTAGTTAATGGGCCTTCAAATCAGGAACTTCTGGCGAACTACGCCAAGGCAAAGGATCTGTGGGACTTAATGGTGATGAACAAGGGTTTTGCATGGTGGACGCCAAACTATCTTGGGGGGTCCCCCACCGCACCCTTGGCGGGAACTGGATTAACAATGTTCTGGATGGTTCTGGGCGGCGCCTTCAACAATCCAATCCTAGGGTGCAAGGTTTTGGGGTTCCTCTCGCTCGCAGTCTCCGGTGTTTTGATGGCAGCCTTTATTCGACGTCTTACTGGTGACGAACGTGCGGGCTGGATTGCTGCTTTCCTTTACGCCCTTGGACCACAGGCGGCCCTCCGACTCGCTGGAAATGAGCATATGCCGGTTGTTTTCTCTATGCCTTACCCACCTCTGATAGGTTGGGGACTATTGGAAATTGCGACTCGAAGCTCGGGAAGGGGAGTCGTGGTTTTGGCGCTCTCGGTGGCCGCAATGAGCCTTACTTTTAATAAAATTACAGCTGTATTTGCTCCGGTAGCTCTTGGATTGGCTATTTGGCTTCACTTCCAATATCCCCACAAAACCATGCCCCTAGTACGGGGTTGTCTTCTGGCCGCAGGCATATTTTTAGTCCTAGGCATATTTCCTCAGCTCCCTGGGCTTCGAGAGGCAAGTCGAATGACTCTTTTTTCCAGTGACCCTCTCCTCGGTTGGCAATCCAGTTTTTCCATCAAAGCCCCTCTCTCCTGGTTTGACCGAGGGGGCCTCCTGATGCAGGGGATGCCCGGTAACTTCACAGTGGATGAGGGTGGCTTCTACTTGGGGATCATTGTGGTTCTTGCCACAGCTTTAGCTCTCGAGGTTCGTCGGCGTGGGTCGGAATCGAATCTAGATGGCCCCCTCAAACTCTTTATCGCTCTCTTTCTTCTAGTCCAGTGGTTCAGCTTAGGCCCACGAAGCGGATTCGGGGGAATTCTAGAGTTTTTGAAATCGGCTCAGGGAATTCAAGACTGGGTTCTGCCTATTTTCTGGATCAGTGCCTTGGGGCCGATCGCTGTTCTTGCGTTGATTTGGCCCAATGGGCGGTGGAAGTGGCCGACCTTCGCGGTTGCTTTAGTTGTGTATATATTTCTCCCCGGTTTTCGCCTCTTTGAACTAATTCCCCTCGCAGGAACAGTGCGTGCTCCTTGGTCGTTCTGGCAGGTCGGCGGAGCCTTTTGTCTTGCAGGAGTAGGCGGGCTCGCCGTCACACGATTTTGCCCCGGAAGGACAAGGAGTTGGCTCCCTGCGGTTGTCATCATCGTTGCTGCTCTCGATTTCACTCCGTACTACGCCAAGTTCTTTAAGCCCGGACTTGAGGTGGGAACCTACGAAAGCTTTCTGGAGGCTGCATCGTTCCTGAAGAGCCAGCAGAAAGCTGGATCGATACTGCCACTTTCTGGTCGCTATTTTTACACACAATTACCGCAGTTGACGGGGCGACCAATATCAACCGAGGCTTTTCAGGCCTATTTTATGAGCAAAGGGGTCCGAGCCATCCAAGATGCGGGGGGTTCAAGCGCCGATTTCATGAGAGTTTCACTAAGCTTGCAGGGTGTTCGATATATTCTTTTGGATCGAAAGGATGTCGACACGTCGGAACAGTTGCAGGCCGCTTTCAAACAACAGTATCCAACCATCTTCGAGAATTCGTTCTTCACAATTCTTGAAAATCCAAATTCTCTGGCGCCAGGGTTCCTTGCTCGCAACTACGTTTCAATACCTCCTTCGAAATATGAGTTCACTACGGCGGATTTGGGTTTGGTTCGGCTTTATTTCTTGCCTGTTGAAACTCAGGGAATCGAGATGAACGATCCGGATTTGGCGGGGATTATGAACCCGCAGAATGGGGAGGTTGAATTAACTTCCGGATTCAGAGACAAGGAAGGAACTCCCTTCCAGCTATTTGATTCTTCCACGTGCCGCCATGAAGGACCAAATCTTTGGAAGATATCACCCCAAGGAGCATCGGGCTGGCTAGTATTGACGCAAGCATGGCATCCGGACTGGCATGTGGTTGTTGATGGCGTCAAAAGCGAAGCACAGAGGGTTGCCGTAGCCTTATGTGGAATGAGAATCGGTGAGGGTGTTCGGGAGGTCACTTTCGCATTCGTTCCCCCAATCTGGGTTTCGCTTTCTTTGGCACTGGGACTGGGGGGCTGGATATTTGTTCTGGTTGGGGCTGCTTATCTGCGTTTTTCAACTTCTAAGGGGAATATTAAAAAGTGGTGGGAAGGGGAAGATCTGGATTTCGATAAGCCCATTCAACCGAACAGCAAAAAAGCCCTTTCCCTTACAAAGGATAAGCATGTTCGAAATGATAAGATAACGAAACCTTTAGTCGTGTTACCTACCTACAATGAGGCAGAAATGATTCAGATGGCAATCGATGAAGTCTTGGGAAAAGCCTCGAATGTCGACGTTCTGGTTGTTGACGACGGATCCCCTGACGGAACAGCTGGCAAAGTAAAAAGCCATTCGATGTACGGTAAACGAGTTCATATCTTGGAACGTCCTGGCAAAGCAGGTTTAGGTTCAGCCTATCGTGCTGCTTTTCAATGGGCTTTGAAAATGGGGTATGATGCTGTTGTTGAAATGGACGCCGACCTATCTCACGATCCGGCCGATGTGCCTCGACTTTTGGCGGCCTTAAGTGAAGGGGCTGATATGGCAGTCGGCTCGCGCTACTTAAATGGAATACGAATTCTGAATTGGCCGCAAAGCCGACTCTGGATCAGTACATTCGGTGGATATTATGCCAGGAGTTTGACCGGTTTGCCTTTGACCGATCCGACAAGTGGCTTCAAAGCGATTCGGCGACGTGTGTTGGAGGATTTAGATTGGGAGAAATTCACTGCTCAAGGGTATGGTTTCCAAGTCGAGCTTCACTTCTTCGCATGGCAAGCTGGATTCAAGATTGTGGAAGTGCCAATCATTTTTACAGAAAGAAGGGAAGGGAACTCGAAAATGTCTGCTCAGATAGCGATTGAAGCTGCAAAAAGGGTGCTTCAGCTATCAGTACGGAGGATATTCCCTTGAACCAAGTCGCCGTGCCGGAAAAAAATTGTTGGCAATGGCCGTTTGAGCGGGTGGATTGGGTTGCGGCTGGGGTTGGGTGGCTTATTGCTCAGTGTATTTATCTCTTCACGACTCAGCCCAATGTCGGCCTTTTAGATTCGGGCGAATTCTTAACAGCAGCTGTGCACGTGGGGGTTCCTCATCCGACTGGCTATCCTCTTTGGACAATCGGGGCTCATATTTTCAAGCTTTTCCCGTTCGGAAATGGAGCGTGGGAAGTGAATCTTTTTTCGGGCTTTTGTTCAGCCTTAGCTGTTGGAATTGTTGGGCTTATCCTCTGCAATTCTTTGCGCTGGGTTGGGGTAAGAGAACGGGTTGCTCAGATTTTGGCCATCGCTTGGGCAGTAGCTCTTGCGTGCAGTGTTTCGATGTGGTCGCAGGCGGTCATCGCCGAGGTATACGGATTACACGTCTTGGTTGTTATGTTCTACATATGGGTTCTCTATCGTTGGGTGAGAGAACCTGCGTGGACAAACGGATTGGCATGGTCTGCTTTCTTCTTTGCCCTTGGGATGAGTAATCACCATTTGATGATTGCTTTGGCACCACTTCCAGTTGTCGTGATGCTTTTAGTACGGCGAGATCTTTTGGCTGAGGGTCTTCTATATCTTTGTGTTTCAGCGGCACTCGTTTACTTGGGTTTTGGCAGTATTTCAGGTGAATCCGCTACGTGGCACTCCTCAGCCCGTTTTGTTTGGTGTGTGGGTGTTGCGCTCGTTTTATGGGTGATCATTAGGCGAAGATTGACTCACTGGAGAATGGGCTTGTGGGTTCTTTTAGCGGTGATTATGGGGCTATTGCCTTACTCCTATATGCCTTTGGCATCAGAGACGAACCCTCCCATGAATTGGGGCTTTACGAGTACCAAGGAAGGGTTTTTTTACTCGGTCAACCGCAGTCAGTATTCAGGTAAACTCTCAGACCAGCTTCTGAAGACCGTGGGTCGGGCTATGGGTGCGGCTCCCCAGGAGCTTCTTGACCCGCCTGCACCTCCACCCGGTTCTCCTCCCACGGCATCTTTTGGGGAAACATTAGGCAAGTTTTCCCAGCTATACTGGCGTAAGATTGTCGCCAATTTCACTCCTTTATCGATTCTGGCACTCGTTGCTTCCGTGGCCTTTTTAGGTGGGCTTCCTCGTCTTGGTCGAACTTGGATTCAGGTGACGGCTCTAGGCTTTCTTTTGGCAGGATTCCTCCAGCCCGCCTTTGATCAGGCTGGCGCCGACGAAGCCGCCTGGTTGCTTTACATGCCATACTTGGGATTTTCCCATGCATTTTTCGTTCTCTTGGCAGGATTGGGCTCCGGGTTAGCGATCCAGCGGTGGGCGAAAAAACCATTCCTCGCAACTGCTACTGCAATGGCTCTGGGGAGTGTCATTGCTGCTTTTAGCTTCAGACAGAATTTAACCTTTTGTAGTCAACGGGATCACTGGTTTGGGTGGATGTATGGAAGGGATATGCTGGCGGACCTGCCTAAGGACAGTTTTGTTTTCGGAGGTACCGACCCTGGTCGTTTTGTGCCTACCTATATGATCTTATCGGAGAGCTTTGAGGATAGGAGGAATAAGAGAGATCCAAACTTCGATCGGCGCGATCTATACATCATTACGCAGAATGCCTTGGCGGATGCTTTTTATAATCAGTACATCCGAAATCACTATTCGACCGATCGACCTGCTGTGCGTGGATGGATCGATAAGTGGCTAGGACGAGACAAACACTTCCCGAAGGCGCCCCTGGTATTGCCACGGCAGGAAGATATTATGGCAATTTATCAGGCAGCGATCGAAAAAAGGCAAAGGGATCCTTCAGCCGTCGATCCTAATTCCGACCCAACGGTTTTAAACTCCCTAGTGGGGGAGTGGATTTGGCAAAGGAACAAGGATCAACGAGCCTTCTTTGTTGAGGAAAGTTTTCCGATGGAGTGGTCCTATCCAAACGCAGTTCCACACGGGCTTTGTTATGAAATTAAGAAAGATCCTGTCCCTGTCCTCAACCCTGATCTGGTCCAGGGGGATATGGACTACTGGAAAGAGTATATAGATCACCTGAAGAAGGACCCCCGATTTGAGGATGATATTGATGCGCAGAGATCCTTCTCAAAGCTTCGAAATACAGGTGGAAATATCTACAAGTGGCGTAAAATGCCCCAAGCAGCTGAGCAGGCATATCGTCAAGCGTTGGAGTTATGGCCAGGCAATACAGAGACCCTCAATAACTTTTCAGATCTTCTGTTAAAACAGAAGCGAGCCTCCGAGTTGAGGGATATTCTCGAAAAGGCTTCTAAGGCTGATCCGAATAATGGATTACTAGCACTGCTTTTGGCCAACTGTGAAAGACGGATTGCCTTGGCAAAGGAGATCGACGCTTTGGAGTCTCAGTGGGGTGGAAAATCTAAAGATGTGAAAGTATTTCAAGAGTTGCTTGGTAAATACTCTGAGGATGGAAACCTAGCCAAAGCGGATCCCCTGGTGGCCCAAGGGGCTGCTCTATTTACGGCAAACGTGGATGTTTTGCGGGATGTCGTGAACTACTTCGCGATCCAGAATCGAGTCCCTATGGCTATCGAGTATGGGAAGAAACTTGAAAAGCTTGTCCCTGAAGATGCGGAAGTGAAGCTTGGGATGGCGAAGTTTTATATGGCCACTGGAAACAGATTAGATTTCTATAAAAACTTAAGGGAAGCCATTCGACTTGGGGGGCTTCCAATGCGTGAGAAAGTTGCCATTGAACCGATTTTTCAACAGCTCCAAAGTGAGCCTGATTTTCAAAAGCTCATCAGAGCTTCCCAGTAGGTTTTACGAATCTGAATTGTCTTATAGCCCCACTTTTTCTCGCCTGAGCAAATCCGAAGTATTTATTTAAACTTCTCAGAGATCTATCTGAGTAGAGTTGGGGGCGGAACCTATTTCTTTGAGGGGGGCGTAGGGTTGCTAGGTGTTGTGGCGGGGGACTGCGGTGTGGGAGGGGGAGTAGCTGAATCATCAGGAATGGCTAAAAGTCCTGCCTCTGTCCAAGGATTGGTCATGGATGCCAACGCCTTGCGTTTTGCTGCTACCTCATCTGTTTGGATCGGACTCGCATTATTTCCCCAGTCACTACGAATGTAGGTAAGGATTGCCGCAATCTGGTCATCTTTAAGCGGCACTGGGGCTCCGTCACCCCAAGCTGGCATATTGTTGTTGTAAACGTTCCCTTTGACGTGAATGACGCCTGCGATTCCCTTATGGAGTATGGCGATGAGGCGATTCTTCGAGCCTGTTACCCACTCCGACTCCGCTAAGGGGGGATACACACCTGCTTGGCCCAAACCGTTCGCTTGGTGACACTGGGCGCAATTCGCTGTGTAAAGACGTTTGCCTATCACTTTGGGATCTGGGGGTGCCACGGGTCCCGTGCTTACTGGACCCCAAGTAATCTGACCCGCATCGTATACATCTCCACGAAACCCGCCGCTGTAAAAAAACAGATATCCACCTGCCCAGAAAGAGAGGATGACCCCTAAGCCGAGAATCCAGCCAGGGATTGGGGCATGCCGTTCGGACGGAGCCTGGGATAATGAGGGAAGTTCAGAAGGGTTCATTTCAGTGGGGCCTCCGGCAATGAGTAGTCCGAATGAAGGGACTGCAAGTAAGCAACAAGGGCTTTGGCCTGAAAGGTTGGGAGGATCTGCTTCCAATCCTTACTTGGTACGGGTAAGGCTTCCTTTTCAATTGTTGGCCCGGAAACTTTCAGGTCAAAAAGCCATGGATGGGGAGGGCATGTTGATGAAGCCTTCTTTAAGCGAGGATTCCATATATGCATCATGAGCTCGTTCGCATCTGCCAATCGGATTCCAATATTCGATAGATCGGGGCCGATCCTTGAAGATCCGATCCATGCAGGCTCGCGAAACAGGTAGTCCCTTGGAACGGTTCTTCGAGGGCCCCATCCACGAGAAAGATCTGCCGACCCTGCGGGGCCACGCACGGAGAGGGAGTGACACTCTAGGCAGCCTTGAGAGGCAAACACATGTGAACCCGTCTGAGCGAGTCCTGATGGCACAGGTGGCACAGTATAATTTGTTTCTTCATTGAGTATAGGCTCCAGCTTTCCAACCTGGAAGAAACCGAGAACTATCTGTCCAGCCCAAGCGAAGAGTAGAGCGAGAAAGACCAGAGCGAGGGATTGCGTTGATTTCATTCTTTAATGATGTGCTGGGTTTAGGGATGAAACCGATTCATCGCGAGGAAGTGGAAATATTGCGACAGGCGCAACGGAATTAAAGAGCTTAAGTAGAGTGGCGAAAAAGAGTGTCGAAAAGGCAAGTTGCCCAATCCACCAAGCTATTTGTCCTACAAGAACAACGGATAGAAAGGGGCGTAGATAACTTGCAATTGTAGACATGGGTACACCCGGATCGTTTAAGGCTAACCCTTGAAGAATTCCGGCTATGCCATAGCAGGACGCTACAGATGCAATTCCCAGTGTCGAAAACCAGAAGTGGATTGTAAGGGCAGGGTGTCTAGGCCAACCCACGGTTCTTGACGCGGGAAGAAGTGCATAGATCGCACCTGCGAGAGCGTTTCCATAAAAAGAGAACAGTAGAAGAGATTGGGTGGCTTGGGCGACAACGGTGAAAGTGGTCGCTTGTCGGATTCCTGGAATCGCAAGAAATGCTAACCATGCGTACGAAACAAAATAGGACCAGAGGCTCACAGCTAAAAATCGTAATGCTACTTGGCGTCTGCACTCCTCAATTTTCCCATCAAGAAGCGGCTTTAGCAGTGTTCCGTTACCCCAAACAGCGACAGCCAGTAGGATCGTTGCGACAACTCCAGCACTTTGAAGCCATGAGGGCACAGGACCCTCACTTGCTAGACTCATTCCAATCCATCCGCCGAGGCCGATTGTCGCACCCCAAGCCAGAAGCCCTAAAGAGAGACTTCCGACAGGACGACCCGTAAGCGTTGGCAAAAGTTGGAACAGTAGAACGAGGGCTAAAGGGGTCAACCAGAGGTGATGAAGGAAGGAGTGCCATACAAGCTGGGCAATAATTTGAAGTGCACCAGGAGCAAGACCGCCGCGAAGAAGTATTTCTGCTGTGCCAAGTCCTAGGGGTAGGGCGAGTAGTGCCGCCAGAAGATAGAGCCTGGGGAGAAGAGGCCCGCTTTTCCACGAGCGACCCAATCCACGGGTAAGTCCTGTTCCAAGAACCAGAAAAGAGGCCAAAAAGAGGCAGGTTACTGATCGGGAAAATGGAAGAGAAATAAGTCCTGTAGCTCCATTCCAAATTATCTCAGCGACGCCGACAAGTACGGCGATCTGCCAGAGAAGAGCTGCGCTGGTGAGGAGCTTTCCATAGCGAAAGGGTATTCCTGAAATACGGGGAATCAAAATAAGGAGTACACCTAAAAACCCAGAGGTGATCCACCCATAGGTAAATAGAAAGGTCGTGAGTGGGGTGAGATGACCATATCCAATCCATGGAATGGGCAGTAGGTAGGCAAGTGAGGGAACGAGGAGTTGAAGTGTTGCCAATACTTGGAGGCCGGCACCTAAAAGTGCCCAGCTAACAGACCCCACTAAAAGGATTAGTGTTGCAAGGGATGACTTGGAAAAAGATGAAATGGGAGCGTTCATGGTTTCTTTGCAGGAGATGTGGTTGGCACAGTGGGTGCGCCACCATCCGCCTTGATTGATGCGGCAACCGTATTCGGGTCAATAGGAGGTAATTCTGGATATAGCGGGGCTCCTGCCGCGGTAATGGCGGAGGGTTGGATGGTTGTGATGGGATAGGCGGCATGAGGCTTGTTCGTGCGCAAATCTGCAATAATGATCTCCATCGCCTTTGTGATGGGAATGTGACCAATGCCCTTTGTTTTATCTATCCAACCATAAGAGTTCACCGATTTATCTTGTTCCAATCGAAGCTTAGATATTTTTTCCAAACGCACTTTTGCTGCTGCCTCAGTGACTGTCTCTGGAGTCACGCCCCAAGGTCTCAAGATAAACGCCAAGCTCGCGAGACCCAAAAAGCCTGCGGCTAGCCAGAGCCCTGGAAGATAGGGGTGGCGACGTTGACTCATGGATGTGGATGCTTCGCTCATAGCCAGTTTGTTACAGCTAAGCTGTCTCTCAGCCTTGGATCCCGTGCAGGAAAGATTGAGCCTTTGGAAAGCAGCCAAAGGATCGTATGCCCGAGGATTCCTAGCACGCCGACGAGAGTCAGAAGGTCTAGGAGGTGAGGATGAAAGCCTGTTGTGGCTGCCACATGACCTGCATGGCGTGATTCCTGTAGCTGCAAATTGGGCATAATAATCCAGTAGATGTCTACGCAGTGCATCGCTACGACCCAAACCGCTGTAGTGCAAAGCCTCCAACTCGTTCTCTTTGCGGGTTGGGTTAACAGAAGTAGGAACGGAATGAAGAAGTGACCTACGACAAGAAATACAGAGAACCAGAACCAACTCCCCGTATTTCGATAGACGAAGAACCATGTTTCCTCGGGAATATTGGCGTACCACTGGAGAAAGTACTGACTGAAGGAGATGTAACCCCAGAAAGTTGTAAATGCGAAAAGAAGCATTCCCATAATATGGTTATGTTCGACGGTAAATAGACCTTTGAGGTGTCCAGTTCGGACCAGACCATTTGTAATTAGAATCAGAATGGCCATCGAGGATTGCGCACATCCGGCAAATAGATAGACGCCCCACATGGTTGAGTACCAGTGATGGTCCAAGGACATGAGCCAATCAAACCCTGCAAAGGTCAGGCAAAGCACAAAGAGGGGAATAAAACCGTACGCAGTGTGGCGCAGTCTTAAGGTAATGCGAGGATCCCCATCTTCGTCTTGGCGCATGGAGAGATTTCTGTACAGGAGCCCAGCCAAGGAAAAGAAAAGGAGATAGAACCCGCACCGAATATAGAAGAAGGGCTCATTCAGGAAGGGGCTCTTCCAGGCCAAGAGAGGATCGGTGGAAAGGTCCGTTGTCATCCAGTGCCACAACTCTTTTGAAAAAAGAAAGATGATCGGGAGAAATAGAAGAAGGAGAACTGGGAAGCACGAAGCGATGGACTCAAGAATTCGTCGCATAAGAACAGACCAGTCTGCGTCTAGAGCATGGTGCAGAAGAGTCCAGAATAGGGCCCCCGCACAAATCGTGAATCCAACAGTAAACGCAAAAAGATAGGAGAAGGCCAACTGCATGGGGTTACTGATCCAACCCCAAATAAAAGCGGAAAGGAGTCCTACGATGCCCACGGTAGGAAGCAGGACAGGCAAGACACCCAAGCTTTCAAGCCGAAGCTTCTCCGCTGAGGGAAGAGGGGTAGGAGAGTGACTCATGGCTTATTTCCTGTTGCGGCAACATCTGGGGGAAGAAGCGCAGCCGGTGCATTTTGAGCAAGTTGCAGCGCCCGTATATAGGCGATGATCGCCCAACGATCCTCTACATCGATGTGGTGGTAGGGCCCCATCTGGCCTTTTCCATGTGTGATTGTGTTGAAGATCTCACCGTCCGCCATTTCCCTATACTTGTCCAAGTGGTAACTCGCAGCTCCGACAAGGCCATATTGGGATGTGATGCCATTTCCTGCTCCAGTCGCTCCGTGACAGACTTGGCAGTTGATCTGATATCTTTCCTGGCCTCGAGCAAGCAGCTTCCGATCTACGGTGACAGGGATTCCGGTGCCCCACATATTTCCCATCTTTCCTGTCAGCCGATACGGCTGATCTGTCGCAATATGAAACGGAATCGTTCCGTACGGTGGTACACGGTCAACCCTCCCTTCGGTGAAAATAGGCGAAGGAGTTTGTGATTTATATTTTGGCTGGCGATCCATGTCAGGAAAAATTTCGATTGGGGTTCGTTGAGTAAAATCCCCGCGGAAGCCAGCAATTGCCACAATAGCAAGACCGATGGCGCCAAAGATTGCGAGGAAGGTGCGGATGAACCCCTTCATGCGACTCCCTCTGCTCGTACGGGATGGGGATCCTCTTCAGGGTCCTGATAAATCTCAGTAATATGAGTTCCGCCCATTCCTTGGAGGAGTTGACGGCTCGCGGCAGGATCGAACTTGGGATCTGCTACCTCGAGAACAAGAAAAAATCCATCATCCGTTGCACGCTGGAATCGGTCCCAATTAAACACGGGATGGTGAAGACGGGGAAGGAGAGTTAATAGAAGTAGACCCAAAACAGTTCCAAAAGCAGTCAAGAGGATGGTCAGCTCAAAAAAGATAGGTAGGGATGGCTCGAGGGCAAAGTAGGGTTTTCCTTGGACGATGAGCGGGTAGTTCAACGCAGAGGTGTAGTAAATCAGTACAAAGCCGGTGGTTAGTCCGGTAAATCCTCCGATAAGAGAAAAAAGGGAGACGCGGGATCGTTTGAATCCCATCGCATGATCCATTCCGTGAATCGGGAAAGGGGAGTAGACGTCCCATTTCTTAAATCCATGAGCATAGATCTTTTTCGCGGCCTCTAAGAGGGCGGCTGCGGAGGGGAATTCGGCTCCCAACCCGTAAAGTGTTTTTGTTGCGTGACTCATGCGTGAACTCGGGTGCTTAAGGATGGGTCTGAGTGCGTGGAGTGATTCGAAGATGTGGAGTGATCTTCAGCGTGGGGATCTGCTTGAGGAGTGATCCCCTTAACTTCGAACATATTGATGATGGGCAGGAATCGAACAAAGAGGAGGAAGAGAAAATTAAACAGCCCGATCGTCCCGATAAAAAGGGTGATATCGACCCAAGTGGGGGAGAAGTAACCCCAGGAAGAAGGGAGAAAGTCGCGGTGAATTGAAGTGACAATAATTACGAAACGCTCGAACCACATTCCGGTATTAGGAAACATGACGATCGCAAGAACGACCCACGGATTCTGACGGCAGTACTTGAACCAGAACAGTTGGGGTGCGGCTACGTTGCAGGTGATCATCGCCCAATACGCCCACCAGTAGGGTCCGAACGCACGGTTCGTAAAAGCATAGATCTCGAAAGGGTTTCCACTGTACCACGCGATGAAAAACTCCATCGAGTAGGCGTACCCGACGAGAGATCCTGTTAGCAGAATGATTTTGCACATATTGTCGATGTGCTTGTCGGTCACAAGATCATGAAGCTTGTAGATCTCACGGAATGGAATCAGGAGTGTGAGAACCATGGCAAAACCACCAAAGATTGCGCCCGCCACGAAGTAAGGAGGGAAGATTGTTGTATGCCAACCGGGCACGATCGATGTGGCGAAATCGAAGGACACAACGCTGTGGACAGAGAGTACGAGAGGAGTCGATATGCCTGCTAAAATTAGGTAAGTTTTTTCGTAGTGAGTCCAGTGACGGTTGGAACCGCGCCATCCCAACGCAAGAAGGCCATAGGCCATTTGACGAAGGCGGGTTGTGGCGCGATCCCGCAGAGAGGCAAGGTCGGGAATGAGACCAAGGTACCAAAAAATGAGAGAGACCGTGAAGTAGGTAGATACTGCAAAGACGTCCCATAAAAGTGGGCTTCGGAAGTTTTGCCAGATCGCATTCGCATTCGGGACAGGGGCCAGAAACCATGCCATCCAGACCCTACCGACGTGAAAGGCGGGGAAGATTCCTGCGCAGATCACGGCAAAAATTGTCATGGCTTCGGCTGAGCGGTTGATGGAGGTCCGCCACTTTTGGCGCGTAAGAAAGAGAATGGCGGAAATGAGGGTTCCTGCGTGACCGATTCCGATCCAGAAAACGAAGTTTGTAATATCCCAAGCCCAGCACACCGGAACATTGAGTCCCCAGACGCCGACTCCTGTGGAGACAAGATAGGTCAGCATTGCCGGAACGAGGGTGGCCATTGCTCCGAACGTAATGGTTAAAATCCACCACCACTTGGGTGCGCGTTCTTCGACAATTTGGCAAACGTGTTGAGTGATCCAAGAAAGCGGTCGATGGTTGGAGACAAGCGGGCGCCTTTCTAAATAGTCGGCAGCCTTGGCGAATGCGGCTTGAGCTGAAGAGTCGGACGATCTCATTTATGTCCTCCCTCGCTCTTATGGGATGAGGATTCCTGGTTATTGTGAGTTGTCTCGGCGTGTGATTCCCCGTGACCGTGAGGGGTATTGTAAGACGTTTTTGCTCCAGGCATTGCAGGATTCGGATTCCTGATTCGACCTAAGTAGGTAAGGCGAGGCCGAACATTTAGATATTCAAGGAGGGAGTAGTTTTGCGGAAGGGCGCGTTGCTGTGTGACTTCAGAGGATTCGTCTAACAGGTCACCAAAGACAATCGCTTCGGCTGGGCAAGCCTGTTGGCAGGCGGTTTTCAGTGTTCCTTTAGGAATTTTTAAATCGGCTGAGTCGCGGGCACGCACCCGTGCGGTAATCTTTGCATCCTCAATTCTTTGAACGCAAAAGGTGCACTTCTCCATCACCCCGCGCATACGGACTGTGACGTTGGGATTCTTCTGGAGCTTAATTGTCTCCTCAGTTCCCTTGGGGGCCAAAGGTCCCCAGTAGAGCTTGTCCAAAGCCCTTTGATTGTAGTCAAAGAAGTTGAAGCGACGGACTTTGTACGGACAGTTGTTCGCACAGTACCGGGTTCCAATACAACGATTGTAGGCCATCACGTTGAGGCCTTCTTCGTTGTGGACAGTCGCGTTTACAGGACAAACCGTTTCACAGGGGGCATTTTCGCACTGCATGCAGGCGATGGGTTGTGACACGGACTCGGGTGCATCGGGTTCGCCTGTAAAGTAGCGGTCCACACGAATCCAGTGCATTTCTCGGCCTTTTATTACCTGATCTTTTCCAACGATGGGAATATTGTTCTCTGCCGTGCACGCGGTGACGCACGCATTGCATCCTGTGCAAGTAGATAGATCGACCACCATGGCCCACTGATGCTGGCCATCGAGTTTTGGATTTGGGTAGAAACTCTGATTCTTTGGAATGTGAGCGTCCATTCCGACTGTCTTGACCCAAGCTGGATTTTTCTGAAATTCCGATACGGTAGCTTCCCGAACCAGATCCCGGCCTTCCATAACCTGATGTTCTTGCGTAACCGCAAGTTCGCGGGTTTTCCCGAGTTTTTTCAGTTGGAGACCCGCCCCTTGGTAGTCAGCCATCGAAGTACGAAGAGAATAGGCATTGAAGCCGGATCCCTTTGCTACAGATCCTAATTCTTCCTGCCCATATCCCAAGGGGAGGCTGACAGAGAAATTTGCATGCCCAGGAACAATCAGTGCCGGGGCTTCGACAGACCGTCCTGCAAGAGTCGCTTGCACGACATCCGCAACGAGAATTCCTTTTATGACTTCATTCTTAAGCCCAAGCGACTTGGCAGTGTCTTGCGACATGAGAATCGCGTTGTCCCAAGTCAGTTTCGTCATGGGATCAGGCCACTCCTGCATCCAACCGTTATTCGCATATCGACCATCGTCCACTGCGCCCGATTGGATGAAGTTAAACTCAAGGGAGGAGATGTCCTCAGGGGCGCTATTCTCTATCTTCGAAAGTAGACCTGCCACAGAGTTAAGGTTTGGCGTGCGGGGGGCAAGTGTGGGGGTGGAAGCGGCAAGAAAACCTTCCCTTACGAAATCATTCCAAGCCTGATCGAGTTTTTCTCCTGAGAGATTTGTGCGTTGTGCAAATGTGTCCCGAATCAATCCGGGCCCGATGGGTTTGGGTTGCCCAAGAAGCTTGGAGAGCAGGTCGACTTGGCTCTGGCCGTCCCATAGAGGTTGAATCATCGGTTGGATCGAAAGGTATGAACCGTCGGAGGCGAGTGCGTCTCCCCAAGACTCGAGATAGTGGGTTCCTGGAATCGACCACGTAGATTGCTTTGAAGTCGCGTTCGGAAGGTGGGCTAGGTGAATTGTGTTTGGGACAGAAGATTGAAGTGCGGGCCAGTTCAAGTCCGCAGGGGCGTTGTATGCGGGATCTCCCCCAAGGATGATCAGGGTGCGAATCGTGCCGCTTCGGATCTTACCAGCGAGTTGATTTATATCTGAGGAAGGGATCGATCGACGAGGTTGAACAATCAAAGTGGATCCAACGGATCCAAGCGCGGCATTCAAAGCGAGAGCGAGAGCTTGTAGAGAAACGGGAAGTCGTCGTCCCACGAGAATGAGCGACTGCTTTCCATGGGCAACCAGGTCAGTCGCACATTCACGAATCCATGCGGGGTCTACACCTTCGGGAAGAGCGAGATCGGGAGATTGGCTTAGAAGAGCATTTAGATCAGCACTGGGCTTGGCTGTCCGAATTTGTCGGGCGAGTTCCAGCAGGAATGGCCCAATGGAACCCGAACGCAGTCGAAGTCGATGATCTGCCATGGTTCCCGTGAGGGAGAAACGCGGTTCCACAACATAAAGGCGGTTTGTGGAGTCGCCGGGTTTGCGGGTTCGACGACCAGCGGCAAAACCGCGCGTATCCGAAATATCTCCCTCGTCTGAACCAAGAAAATCACAATCCAGAGAAAGAACTGTCGAGGCGGCGGATAGGTTAGGTCGAAATTCGGTGTTATCGCCAAAGACAAGAGAGGATGCCTCGAGATCTCTTCCTGGTGCTAAAGGTTCGTATGTTGCCCAAGTCGCTTGCGGGAACTGTTTTTGCAGTTCCGCGCGAAGGCGATCCCGAGTTGGGGAGAGAAGTTCATCTGCGAGAATCGCTAAAGAGGATCCTGCCGTGGAAGTGGATTCCTCGCGAATCCTCGCAATTTCTGCATCCCAATCGGAAGGGGAGATCTTTTTCCCGGACCGAGTTGGGTGTTGGCGACGAGCCGGATCGTAAAGATCAAGGATAGAGGCCTGAGAGAAATTATCGCTCGCACCCAGACTCAGCGGGTGGAGAGGATTTCCCTCCATCTTAATGGGCCGACCATCGAATGTGGTTGCGAGGAGCGGGACGGCGCCACGGCGTCGCGGTTGAGCCGTCGCAAAAGACATTTTTTTGCCTGGAATAACCCACTCAGGAGATTGGGTGAAGGGAACAAGGTGGGCTTCGGGGCGGCGGCAACCTGATAGGCTGAGTCCGGCCAAGGCAAGCGAGGCCCCCATCAAACGCAAAAAGTTTCTACGAGAAAGAGGGTCATTATCCCACTCTGCCGCCCCTGCGGGAAATTCCCGATGAAGCCACTCTTCAAAGTCTGGGGTACGAGAGTATTCACCCAAACTACGCCAATAGGTGCGACCGTTCGGAGCAGGGGATGGATGAGTGAGGGTGCGTTTCATGATTTTATCGATGGCAACCGCTACAACTCACGGGCGGTTTCACATTCCACTCCTTAACGAATTTCTCTCCGATTTCTCGTTGGGTCGTTCCAGCTGGAGGTTCCCAGTCTAAATTGGTGACTTGATCGAGAGGGCGCAGATGATTTTCTGGGGCGCGATGGCATTCCAAGCACCAACCCATGCTGTGGGGTTTGGCGTGGTAGACTACTTCCATGTGATTCACATGACCGTGGCATGCCACGCAACTGACGCCTCGGTTCACGTGAACCGCATGATTGAAGTAAACATAATCGGGGGCCTTGTGAATCCGAACCCAAGGCACGGGATTTCCGCTCTTCCATGAATCCCGAACTGCGCTGAGTTTCGAGCTTTGCGATTTAATTTGCGTGTGACAGTTCATGCAGGTTTGGGTTCCTGGAACATTCGAGTGGGAAGATTTTTCGACGCCCGTATGACAGTAGCGACAATCCATCCCGAGCTGGTTGACGTGAAGAGAGTGATCAAATGCGGCGGGTTGGGTGGGTTGGTATCCCACCCGAGTGTACTTCGGAGTGAAATAGTAGGACATGCCTGAAACAATGCTCACTGCGATGATGGTAAGGCATACAAGAATCTTGATTGGTAACCAGTTGCTGAAACGGGGAAATATGTTGGCCATGTTGGGTTAGGAGTGAAATTGCATGGGGTCTACTGGATTGAGCGATAGGTGAAAATGGAGACTCTTTACGCATTCATCAAGGAAGCATTAGAAGTATTAACCAATTGGCCTTAACTATTAGAAAAATTTACAGGCCATTTTCCCTCTCATTTCTAACCAAAATTTAGTGAGGCTAGCAGGGGGGGGCGAAAAGTCCTTGGTAGGTGTTGAAATCTTTCGAATCCGTTGGAGACTCCACCTATGCCTTTACCATTTAGACGTTTCACGGGGGTCGTTCTGATGTCCTTACTGGCCCTACTTTCGCCTGCCCACGCTGAGGTTCGTCAGACCAGCGTCTGGTGGTTGCCCCGAAATGTGAACATGTTCGGGCACGAGATCGATTTCATCTTTTACCTTATCCTTTGGCTGACTGGGGTTACGGCAGTTGCGGTTTTTTCTGTCATGATCTACTTCCTGGTCAAATATCGTGCCCGGCCAGGAGTTCCTGCCATTCATAGTCACGGAAACAACACGCTAGAGGTGATCTGGACCACCATTCCTGTATTCATCTTTTTGGCTTTGGCAATTTATGGAAATGAGCAGTGGACCCAAATGCGATTGCGCACTCCCCCTGCGGACGCCCTGCCTGTAGCGGTGGTGGGAGAGCAGTTTGGTTGGAATGTGCGATATCCTGGTCCGGACGGAAAGCTCGCGAAGATGGTTGCCTCAAAAGTGGGTAAGGATAACCCCTTTGGAGTGGATCCGGCTGATCCCGATGGGATGGATGATTTTACGACCTATAACGATATTGTTTTTCCGCTCAATCGTCCCGTTCGGCTCTATTTGGGCTCCAAAGATGTTATCCACGCTTTTTACGTTCCCGAGTTTCGCCTGTATCAAGACATGGTTCCTGGGCGCGTCTATGACTTTGTGTGGCTCAAGGCTGAAGCGACGGGAAATTTTCAACTCGCCTGCAACCAGTTGTGCGGACAGGGCCACTACAAAATGTTCGGTAAGTTGGCTGTAGTCGAGGAGTCGGCTTATCAAGATTGGGCCAAGAGCAAGGCTCCTGCGCCTACGGCAAGTGTTGAGAAATCGAATCCGGTTCCTGTATCCCTAGTTAAAAAATAAGAGGAGAGAGAAATATGAGCACAATCGCTGCAACCCACGTCGGTCAATCCCATGGTCACGGTCACGAAGAGGCCACGGGATGGAAAAAGTATTTGTGGTCGTTGGATCATAAAATTATTGGAATTCAGTACCTCTTCACCTCGTTGGCATTTCTTTTGTTGGGTGGGGCGTTGGCGCTCCTCCTGCGTTGGCAGTTGGCTTTTCCGTCCACCCAAGTCATGACGAACGGGGATGTCGGTAACCCGATCGCTCTTCCATTCATCAATCCGCAGTTTTACAACGCGCTCTTTACCATGCACGCAACGGTGATGGTGTTTTTGGTGGTCATGCCTCTGCTTATTGGCGCTTTTGGAAACTATCTCATTCCTCTTAAAATTGGGGCAGGGGATATGGCCTTTCCCTTAATCAACGAGTTGTCCTACTGGTTTTTTGTCGCATCTGGATTCATTATGCTGGCTGGTTTTTTTGTGGCAGGTGGAGCAGCGGCGGGGGGTTGGACGGCCTATGCGCCCTTAAGCAGCGTCGCTGCTTACAACGGTACAAAAATGGGCCAGACCCTTTGGGCCGCTGGAATCTTTGTGAACGGCCTAGCGTCGATTATGGGCGCCTTTAACTACATCACAACGATTGTGAACATGAGGGCGCCTGGGCTGGGGTTTTTCCGCCTACCTCTCACCGTGTGGGCTTTATTCATCACCGCATTCCTTCTTCTTCTAGCGGTTCCTGTTCTTTCCGCGGCTGGAGCCATGCTCATTCTTGATCTGAACTTCGGTACGAGCTTCTTTAATCCTGCCCAAGGTGGGCAACCTTTGCTTTGGCAGCATCTTTTCTGGTTTTTCGGGCATCCTGAGGTCTACATCATGATTCTTCCTGCCATGGGTATGGCGAGTGATGTGCTGAGTATCTTCAGTCGCAAGCCCGTCTTTGGTTACAAGGCCATGGTGTTTGCGATGATCGCAATCGGCTTTCTCGGATTTATTGTCTGGGGTCACCATATGTTTGTTTCCGGAATGAATCTTGTTCTCTCTGCGGCGTTCGGAGTGTCGACCATGGTGATCGCAGTTCCTTCCGCCATTAAAACATTTAACTGGTTGGGAACTCTATGGGGTGGGTCGATCCACTTCACGACCGCCATGCTCAACGCCTTAGCCTTTGTTGCCATGTTTGTGATCGGCGGATTTTCCGGAATCTTTATGGCCTCGACCCCGGTGAACATCTTTGTTCATCACACCTACTTCATTGTGGCGCATTTTCACTACGTTCTGTTTGGTGGAAGCATTTTCGCCATTTTCGCCTCCATCTACACGTGGTATCCGAAGATGTTCGGGCGCATGTTGGATGAAACACTTGGAAAAATTCACTTCGCCTTAACGTTTGTGTTTTTCAATCTCTGCTTTTTCCCGATGCACAATGTTGGACTTGGGGGAATGATGCGCAGAATTGCGGATCCAACGGCGTACGAACACCTTCGTTCATTGCAACCGATTAACCAGTTCATCACTTTTGCAGCGATCGGTCTTGGGTTCTCCCAGCTTATCTTTTTCTGGAACTTCTTTCGTAGTCTTAAGTACGGAAAGCCTGCTGGGAAAAACCCTTGGCATGCCACGACCTTGGAGTGGACGGTGGACTCTCCTCCAGGACACGGAAACTTTGCCGCAACACCTAAAGTGTACCGCGGGGCATACGATTATAGCGTTCCGGGTCACCCTAGGGATTACATCATGCAGACAGAGCCTGATTATCCGGACGCGTCGGCGCCCAAGTCCTCGCCCGCAAAAGTCCCGGTTGGCTAATGGAGGCCAGTTTCTGGAGTAAGGCGGCTTATCGCACAGCCTGTTTTTTGGTTGGTGCGATCCTTTTCCTCATCACCCTAGGAGGTCAGGTAACGACCCGTGTTGCGGGTATGGCAGTCCCTGATTGGCCTGGAACTTTTGGACACAACATGTTTCTTTACCCTTGGTCTGGAATGACCCGCTCCTTGCACATTTTTCTCGAGCACTCCCATCGTTTGGTTGCCTCTGGGGTAGGTTTGATCACCCTTCTTGTAACAGGACTGGTGTTTGCAACTCAGCCAAGGGGATTGGCCAGAAAACTTGCTATCACAGCCTCTGTCCTTGTTGTCGTTCAGGGGGTTCTCGGTGGGCAAAGAGTCCTTCAAGGGTCTTGGGTTTTGGGGTTACTCCACGGGTGTTTGGCGCAGGGTTACTTGCTTGTCGTTGGTAGCCTCGCTTTTGTTCTTTCGGGTTTTTGGAGAAATTGTAGACGAGGAGATGATTTGGCTAAAAGCCGATCCAAAATGGTATGGGCCCTGACATTTCTTGTTTTTACCCAGACGATTTTGGGTGCACTGATGCGACATGAGGGGCCTGGATTTCTATCCATTCCAGACTTTCCTAAAATCTATGGTGAGTGGATGCCTGCCTTTTGGGACAGTCGTGTCCTTGAAACAATCAACCAGTATCGCGGCACAATGTTGGGTTGGCCGCAGACTACAACCACTCTGATCCTTTGGCAGGTTTTACATCGCTCCATTGGAATTTTGGCAGGAGTGGGGATTTTGGCTGGGGCAATCTGGAGCGTACGCTCCACAACAACACCGTCTTGGTGGAGTCGGGGAATGGTTGGCTGGGTCTTTCTGGCCGTTACGCAGGTTTTGATTGGAGTTTCGATACTTTGGACAGGTCGCTTGCCTGAAGTTGCAACACTCCATGTGCTTATTGGGGCCTGCCTGACGCTAACTGGGTGGTTGTTGGGTTTCGCCTCTTGGCGGACTACCTTGAGCCCAACTCCCGTGGTGATGCCTAAGGGGCCTTTGCGAGTTCGCAAGGTGAGGGAGTTGATTCGATGAATATGTCGCCTCCATCCGCTGTACAGGAACGGTCCTCATGGGGCGTGCTCCGCGCATGGCTTCAGGACTGGTCTGAACTAGCTAAGGCCCGTCTTAGCCTCCTGGTCCTCCTTACCACCCTTGTTGGCTTATACTGTGGCTCTGCAGGGCGTATGGAAATATGGCGGACCGTTTTCACCTTGCTAGGCACCTCTTTGGTGGCTGCTGCAGCCGCCGTTTTGAATGAGTGGCTGGAGAGGGATTTGGATGCAAAAATGCAGCGAACCTTGAATCGTCCACTTCCAGCGGGTCGGATTAGCCCTGACGAGGCACTCGTGGGTGGAGGAGGCATGGCAGGGGTGGGGCTAGCCACGCTTTACTTTGGAGTCCATGCTCCTGCGGCTTTTTTAGCTGCGGCCACACTCGCCCTATATCTTTTTGTCTACACGCCTATGAAGAGGTGGACTTCCTTCAACACCTTTGTTGGGGCTGTTCCAGGAGCTATTCCGCCCCTGATTGGATTCAGTGCGGGGAGGGGTCGAATTGAGTTCGAGGGGTGGGCCCTCTTCTCCATCTTATTTCTATGGCAAATCCCCCACTTTATGGCGATCGCTTGGCGTTATCGGGACGACTATAGGCGGGCTGGGTTTCGCATGCTGCCTTGCACGGATGAACAGGGGAGGATCACGGGATTAGTTTCTGTTCTGTACTGTCTCATTCTTCTGCCCGCTTCTATGGCTCCTGTCGCGCTTGGGGCTGCAGGTTGGTTGTATGGAGCTGGGGCGATCCTTCTAGGTTTTGGGTACACTTATTTTGCAGCATTTTTCGCATGGAAGCCTTCTCTCGCAACTGCCCGAAATCTGTTTCTCAGCTCGATTTTATACCTGCCACTTCTTCTGATTCTTCTCGTTTCAGACTCCCGCTGATTATGACTCCCTTAGGTAAAGCTAATCTACGGATTCTTTTAATGCTGATTGTGGGGTCTCTCCTGATGACTGCATTTTGGATTTATTTCATTATCGCCAAGGAGCCGCTTCGACCCTAAATCGATTCTTCCCATGAGTACCACAACGATTTCTTCAGCTCACCCCATTCAGACGCCTTCTACTGGGCCTCGATTCACCCTGCCTAAGTTCGGGATGCTCGTTTTCCTTGCCTCTGAGGCGATGCTTTTCGCGGGGTTGATTGGGGGATACATCGTTCTGCGAATTGCCCAAGGGCCTGGATCCTGGCCTCCGCCAGGAGCCCCTGAGATTGGGGTCAAGCTGCCGCCCACTTTTCTGAACTTGGTTATGATCGTCAATACGGTGATCCTACTTGCCAGTAGTGCTACCTATCACTGGGGTGAGGTTCGTATGCGAAAAGGCGGAAGTGGACTCATCGGGTATGGCCTTACTGCTCTTTTTGGAACGATTTTCTTGGGGGTGCAGGCATGGGAGTGGATGCATCTCAAGCATGAAGGGATGTGGTTTAACTCCTATGGAATCTATGGCTCTTGCTTCTTCACGATGACCGGATTTCACGGGCTACACGTTTTTTTGGGTTTGCTCGGGATTTTAATGGCGGTTTGGCGGGCTGGCTTGCGTCAGATGAAGCTGTTTTCTGGTCAAACACCCAACCCATCCCATACTTTTGAGGAGCTGACTGGCTACTACTGGCACTTTGTGGATGTGGTCTGGATCTTTCTCTACTCGATCCTTTACGTTCTGTAGTCGCAGTTAGCCATTTAAGAACCGAAGAAGAGCTTCTCCCAGTGCTAGGGCATCTGCGCAGGGCACGTTTTCACTCTCCGCGGGGATCAAGAGATAGCCCGTTCCGTACGCAGGCCCGTTCAGTACGGAGGCACTTGTTTTACAGCTCAGACACTGTTGCTGTGCAGCTCGGATTGCTTCTTCTAATTTGGCCCCAGCCTCCCACTTCCAGCCAACGATCTTAGCGTTTGGAGCCTTGGATCGAAGGGTGGGCAAGACGCGGGAACTGGGACGTAGCTCAATCAGGATTTTTGGTAGAGAGCCTAGCCATTTTTTACGAGGCAAGGGGTGATTGTCTGGACCAAGGGCCTGATGGAGTTCGTAGTCGGGAAGCGCTGCAGGCAGAAGAATCACATCGAATGCGGTTAGATCGGTTTTTAAGATCAATCCTTCAAGATCGGTAAGGGTATGAAATTGTGTGGGCCGATTCAGGGATGGCGGGAGAGGATGTGTGGTGCCTTCGCCCAGCCAAAGACAAACGGAGTGTCCTGCTTTATGAAATAGCTCCGCTATCACCAGGCCTGTTTTACCCGTGGATCGGTTGATGATTGAGCGAGCCTCATCCAGTGGTACATAGGTGGGACCCGCAATGAGCAGAACTTTCACCCCATTGTTTTAGCGGAAAAGTTAGGGCGGGGGAAACATCAGGCTTGCACCGCGGGCTCAGAGAGTGGAAACCGATAGGTGTATATGACCTATAGTGGATTCCATTTAGCCTTTAATTTGCCTGTTCTGCTGCTTCTTTTCTTTGCCTCGGGGAAGGGGATTTGGCCAGGAGAGGTGCTGTTCGTCATGATCGCCATTTTGGGGATTGTTGTCGCCTTTACTTCTCCTTGGGACAATTGGGCTGTCGCGAAGGGGATTTGGGATTTTCCTCCAAATCGGATCCGATTTCGCCTTGGGAAACTACCCATCGAGGAGTACGCATTTTTTGTGATCCAATCCCTCGAGGTCATGATGTTGAGCTGGGCATTCTTACGCTGGGTAGCGCCTCCTACGTCAGCCCCCATGCCGCGGTGGATCGGTGAGCCCCAGGTGATTCGACACTTAGCCATTCTTTTTGTCATTTGGATCGGTGTGGGGGTCCTGCTGAAAGAGTGGCCCAACCGCGATCGCAGGGTGCACTACGCGTGGCACCTCTTTTTCTGGTTTCTGCCTGTAATCTTCATTCAGTGGATTGTGGCTGGACCGATGTTATGGGCTTACGCGTGGCAGGTTTTCGTGCCGACATTTGTGATTGGGACTTATCTATGCTTAGCCGACTGGTTTGCGATCGGAAAGGGAATCTGGTTCTTTGACGAAAAGCAGATAACGGGGTGG
>JBIKNP010000032.1:0-14534 GCA_044358595.1 Methylacidiphilales bacterium | reverse complement strand
TGAGGGAGGAACTGTAGTTCCATCCAAAGAGCATGTGTTGCCCCCCGATGTTGAGAGTGCCGCCGGAGAGATTGATCGTGCCCGTTCCACCGTGGCCCGCCCACATGCCGCCGCTGGTCAAGGTTCCCCCAGTAATGTCCAGCGTTCCTGCGCCCGCCGGGCCATACTCCACGCCACCGCCGACACCCAAACCGCCCACGCCATCTGGGCCCCACCCCCAAGGGTCACTTCCGGTATACGAATCTCCCGCACCGAAGGTCACCGTGTTGCCACCAGTGACTATCGCCGAGAGTCCGTCGACCGGCAGCGTGTTCCAAGTAGCGGCGTTGCTCCAAGCACCGTTGTTGGTGGAGTAAGCGTAGGTCTGCGCATACGATTGGCTCCCGAGGGCAACAAAGAGGAGAAGAACAGCTGTTGGCACCAAGCCGACTATGGATGGCGCCCTGAGATGAAGAGGGCAGGGGAGGTATCTTTGGAAAGTGGAAAACCTCATTATGTGCATTATAAGCGAACGTTACCTATTTTTCAAGGGGGCTTTTTCGTTTTGATGAAAAAATATTTTTTCGGAAGATACTATACTTGGGGTGGTCCCAAGGTGGTAATGGGCTCAGCCTCAGAGTTATCGAGGAGTGGCACGAAGTGACCCATCCGAATGCTAACTGCTTTTGCGGCGTAAAAGACGGGTAACAACGAGCCCAGCTAATCCCAATCCCATCATCGAACCCGTGGAAGGCTCAGGAACAGCCATCAAGTTGAGGGTCGTAACACCATTTGCACTTCCCACCACGACCTTGAAGTCGCCATTTACGTTGAAAGAAGCATTGGGCTTTGAGGCGATACCCGATGTCGTGATATTGAAAAGGCTGGTGACATCTGTTCCATCAACCGAACTAAAGCCAGATACGCTCGCCGCTTGCGCGAAGACATAACTGTAAGAGTTGGTGTCGGTCCAACCCGTAAATCCAGAATCACCAGTGACCACCAAATTCCACTTATTCGAATCCGTGACGCCACTCATATCCAGAAGTCCACCCACGCTGAAGAGATCCCAAGCCGTCCCAGCCGTTCCCGTGAGAGCGGAGATTTCCCAGTTGTAGGTGGAGCCTCCAAGAATAGTTGCCGAGGCCGCCGTCAACGTTCCTGGGCTGTTGCCAGGGGTTAAAGTTCCACCGGATGCGAGGGTGAATGCGCCGACCGATCCGGAGCCTTTTAAAAGACCGCCACTGTTGACTTGGACACTTCCTGCCGTTCCGCCCACATCTAAGGTACCGCCACTGTTCACGGTTGTACTGGTTGAGGAGATCGACCCGCCCGAGAGTACCTTAAGGAGACCAGCGTTCACCGCCGTGGCACCAGAGTAGTTGTTCGCGGCAGCGAGGGTGGCGGTACCAGTGCCGATTTTGGTGAGGCCTCCCGTTCCAAGACTGATTGCATCGTTGACTAAGGTGGTTCCAGCCCCGTCGATGGTCAGGTTTCGGTTAACGGACTCGATGGCATTGCCTGAGGCCACGTCGAGGGTGAGGGTAGTGCTGCCAGCCGTTCCGATCGTGGCATCAGCCGCCAAGGTAATTTTGCCTTGGTAGGTGTTGTTTCCCGCCGCATTGCGCAGAGCACCGCCAGTAGTTACGCCTTGTCCGCTAATGGCCAGTGCCTCGTTGCCAACGGTGAAGCCACTGTTAATCGCGTTGAGTCGAAGCTGTGCCCCACTGGCGACGGTTGTGCCAGCCGCAGTGCTACCTAATCCACTTCCATTGACTAGAGCAAGCGTTCCGGCATCGACCGCCGTGGCACCCGTGTAGTCGTTGGCGCCGGTGAGGGTTAGAGATTTGGAGCCAGTTTTGATAATGCCGGTCTGGGTGGTCTGGCCATAACTGGTGATCCAAGAATCGATCTGAATGGCGCCCCCGCTGGCATCGATGGTCAGGTTTTGTCCGCCGTCCCAGATCCAGATGGCGTTGCCAGCGGCGATGGAGGCTGCGCTGGAGCTGCTGTTTTTCAGTACCGCCCCGGTCCCGCTCGCGATCAGATTCGCCCAGGTGTCGACCCCTAGGGTTTTGCCATTCAATTCCACCGTGGCGCCCGCGCCTCCGCCCGCGAAGATATTCAGCGATGCATTTCCTGTGCCGCCATTGAAGTTGAGTGTGCCGCCGCCTCCCAGCCCGATGTTTGCCGCGGGCAAGATTCCGCCGCTGTTGAGGTTGAGTGTGCCGTTGGAATTCACAGAGAAATTATTGGCCACAGATAACGTGCCACCGTTGAGATTGAGGGTTCCCGATGCTGCGCCGTTGCCTCCGACAAGCAGATTGTAGGCCGCAAAGCTACCGCCATTGACATTGACTGTGCCCGCACCCCCCCCAAGACCGATAAAGGTATTGTTGGTGGCCGAGTAGCTACCCCCGTCCAGGGTGTAGGTGCCGACCGATCCGGAGTTCCATCCGATGACTGCGTTGGCCAAGCTGCCCACCTGGTTGGTTCCGCCGCTCTGGGTGAAGGTGCCGGTTCCACCGTTGTAACCGACTGAGAAATTGGCCCCGCCGAGGTATCCGTTCTTGAGCGTGCCCCCGCTCATCGTCCCGCTGGCTGTCCCGCCTTCTGTGCCGATCAAGGTCCCCGTGCTGGTATCAAGCGTCCCGTTCGACATGCTGAAGGCCCCGTTGCGGATATCCAGTTGGCCAGCCACGGTCAGCTTGCCGGCACCAGTCTTGGTCAGCGTCGCGGCGGCGTTGTTGAACACACTCGTGTTGGGCGCGGTGAAGTCGTAGGGCGTGTCCATTGTCACGTTACCGCTCGAACCGGTGATGTTGAAGGTCATGGCACCGCCGCTGTAGGAGTTGATCGCTACACCGTTGGCGGTTGTGCGGAACGTGCCCCCGCTCAGGTTGTAGGCCGATGGACTGCTGCCCCAAGCCTCGAAGGCGCCTCCCATCTCGAAGGTGCCGCCAGTCTGGTTGATGATTCCATTGCCGTTGGCGAAGACGCCCATCCTCATAAAGGTATTTTGCTGCCAGGTGCCTCCGCTGAGGTTCAGCGTACCGGTGGTTCCACCGTACCCCAGCCATAACGACTCCGCCGTGTTCATGGTTTGCGTGCCTGCCTGCATGTTGAGCGTGCCGCCACCTCGGACAACCATCTGCGAGCCAGCGGTGACATTCACGATGGAATTAGCCTGAGTGGTATTCGTCAGGTTGAGTGTGCCGCCGTTGACGTTGATTTGGGAGCTGGCGAGGAGATCGATTCCGCTGCCGGAAAGATTAGCTACTCCATTGGTGGTGATGTTCATGAAGGACTGGCCCGAATTGCCGAATCGGAAAATATTGCCCGAGCCCGTCATGTTGAGCGTGCCGCCGGAGACGTTGAGGGAGGAACTGTAGTTCCATCCAAAGAGCATGTGTTGCCCCCCGATGTTGAGAGTGCCGCCGGAGAGATTGATCGTGCCCGTTCCACCGTGGCCCGCCCACATGCCGCCGCTGGTCAAGGTTCCGCCCGTGATGTTTAGCGTGCCTGCGCCCGCCGGGCCATACTCCACGCCACCCCCGACACCTAAACCGCCCACGCCATTCGCGCCCCATCCCCAAGGGCCACTGCCGGTATACGAATCTCCCGAACCGAAGGACACCGTGTTACCACCAGAGACCACCGCCGAGAGTCCGTCGACCGGCAGCGTGTTCCAAGTAGCGGCGTTGCTCCAAGCACCGTTGTTGGTGGAGTAAGCGTAGCTCTGCGCATACGATTGGCTCCCGAGGGTAACAAAGAGTAGAAAGAAGGTCAGTACGATCGAACTTTGGTTTCGCAGCGGTAGCTTCTTTGAGGTGACGGATGTTGCGTTAAGCAGCAAACGAAAGGCACGCAAAGTCATATTCATAATTAGAGTATATTTAAGCATAACGTTTCCTATTTGCAAGGGGTCTTCTCATAGTTTTTTATCAGGAATTACATGCAACGATACATTAATTATTTATGATCTTTTTTACTTATCGGTTCTTAAGAGAATTTGAAAATTTTTGGTAAGGTTCTATCAGATCGTTACGTTCGAAAAGCGCATTTTTTACCAGACCTAGCTTACTTGGTCGCCAATTTTGGATTCAGAAAATTTAAAAAAACATTGGCGATTGCGCGACATCGTTTTTTTGCGTATGCAAATACATTGATGTTGATCCTTCAGAAAAATTTCGGCTCTGCCTCTAGGGCGCCAGGCGTCACCCCCATTTTGTTATCCGGATTTTTGGGGATGATGACGTTGCTCGGTTGGTCCCAGACCATTCCCAACCCCAGTTTTGAGGATGCGGCAGTCCCGGCGGGAGCTTTTTTTCTCGATCCTCAGACCCCGGGTTATCCCGAACTCATTCCCGAACTGAAGTGGGCCTTTGGTATGCCCTGTGGAATTTGTGTCCAGGGAACCGCCTATGCCGAGCAGATTCTGGCCGTGGATGGCAAGCAGGTGGCCTTTCTTCAGGGGGATCCATCTGGTCCCAACGGTTTTCCGATCAAAAGCATCATGGGGGTGGATGTGACCGGGTTGAAACCCGGTCACTCTTATGAAATCTCCTGGTCACAGACTGGTCGGGCGACCGATCTCGGGACCTGCGGGGTAACTGTTACTCTGTCGGCCCCCAACTTCCCGACCACGGAGTTGCTGAGTGCCGAGAAGGTCGAGACGAAAGGTAAATGGCAACGGATCAAGAGGGAGTTTCTAGCCCCAACCGACACCCTCAGGCTGAACATTCAGCATTTCATCATACAATCGAAAAATGCCGACTTGGGATCTGAAAGCACCCTCTTCGACGACTTCAAGATCAAGCTGGTGAAATAAGGGGAACTGGCTCTTTTCCTCCGACCGTTCGGCCCTAATCCGCCGAAATCTCTAATAAACCACGCTGGGGACTCCCTGGTTCCAGCGGACATCCCAAAAACGGATAAAGTTCCCGAACGTTTTCCACTCGAAGGCAGAGAAGATAGTCCGCTTGCCGTTCTCGACCACCTCCCAGCCAGACCAGAGCCCCGGAGCGGGCCATGCGAATGCAATCGACTCCCACGGCCCAGTTTTTGGATTGGCGGTCTTGAACAGCTCTTTGCCATGCGCGCTGGATGCGAACATGTAGTACAAGCCGTCATGCTCGAAAACGCGCGGGCTTTCGGGGGTGGTGAATGTGACCACGGCCGGCCCTAGGTCCTTCCACTTCACCAAATCTGGGGAGGAGGCTACGGCAATTGCACCTTTGCCTTCCGCGGTGGTTACCATGGTGAAGAGAAGAAACTCCTTACCATAAGCGATGACATGGGCGTCACGGCAGTCGAGCCAACCGCTGGGATTCCGGGCGGTCCAAGGTGGAGCTTCGTAGACCGGGTTACCGGCATGACGTTCCCAGTGGAAAAGGTCTTTGCTGGTGGCAAAGCCGATCGACTGCTTGCCACGAACCCTGTCGTCAAAGCCGGTGTAGAAGAGATAGTAGGTGCCGTCTCGCTTGATGACCGAGGGTGCGGAGACGACCTCGCCTTCCCACGTACCAGGCACCGCCTCGAGAATACGGGGATGGTGTTCCCATTTTTTCAGATCTTTCGAGGTGGCATGGCCAAAAGCCTTCTCGTTGCCGGGTTCCGTCCATTCCTGAGTGGCACTGGCTTTGCCGACATTGTAAAAAAGGTGGTAGGTATCGCCTTCGCGGAAAACGTAGTAGTCCTTCATGTACTCTCCCTCACGGGAAAACTCGCCCACTTTACGATCGATGACGGGTAGGAGACCCTCCTTGATAGGCTTGTGTAAGACTCCGGCGGTCTCGGAGAAGAAAACCAAACCTCCAATCGTGGAGACGCCCTGCTGGGACTGAACATAAAGGGAGATTTCTGCGCCCTCCTTTAATCCTGGCAAATCCCAGAAAATCCAGTCCGGCTGGCCGTCGGGCATGACAGTGGCAGGAATCCCCTCGATGCCGTTGACGTCGAGACGAAGGCTGCGCGGCACATAACCCGAGTCCGTGCCCAAGTTGTCGACGAGGACGGCGAGCCGCACTTTGGAAGATGGTGGGGATGCGATTTTGATCGAGGTCAGTTCCGTCGTTCCTTGGACGCCCATTAAGGTTAAGGTTCCGAAATGTTCCTCGGCCGAACCGGGTATGGGGATGTGGGCATAGAATGCCGCGCGGGCGCTTTTCGCTCCCGGCGCTACTGAAATTTCATCGACGTAGGACGGCAGGCTTTCGAGGCGGTGCGAGGTATCGGCGAAAGTGTCGGTCATGCGTGCAGATCCAAAAAAGATCCAGCCGTCCAGATGCATGCCTTTTCCCAAAGCCTCCACCGCTTTGGGTTTTTCTTTTCCCTCAAACCAAAAGGGGGAGTTCTCCAAGCGTCCGGCCGAAGTCAACGGTTCTGCAGCTGGTGCGTTGAGGGTGATAAGGAGTAGAGCGAAAAGGGTTAGGATTAGAATTTTCTGCTTTTGTGTATCCATGAATTTTCTCCGGAATATTTTTAGGTGAGGGAGAGGCAGTTTCATTCAAAACAGGTAAGGATGCATGGAAGTATTGGTAAAAGAGATTTGGATGGCAAGGGAAGCTTACCTATTGGGCGTCCAGAAAACGTTTGTGAAGTCCGTTGGAATGTCCCCGATACGGCGCGTTTCCACGTGTCCGTCGACAAAGACGACGTTTAGCGAACGTGCTGGGTTGTTGCTTTGTTTGTAAAGGTTGGGGGGATGGACAGGGGCAGGCATGTATCCCGATTCGCCTACCCATACTTGATAACCCCCGTCCCTGTAGCAACCGTCCATGTACAAGGCGGTTTTGGAGGGGGAGGCAACCTGGGTGGTTTTGCGCGGGCTTGGCACCCTGTAGTCTTGTCCCACGTTCACGTTCATGCAGTACGTGGCCATATTGAAGGCGGGCCGTGGTTGTGACTGTTCTGTTGACGGGCACCAAAGACAGAAAGCGGCACGCCGTTGGGACAAGGCGACCCAGCTGTCTAAACGCTCCCAAAACCCTGCACCGGATAATCCCAAATAACCCTCACAGGCCAAAGTAATGGCAAAATTGTTGGTGGGATGGATGGCAGTAGGAAAAAGACCGTCGTTCTCTGAGGAGTAATTCATGGTTGCCTGTTGGAGTGTGCGCAGATTCGAAGTACAGGCAGTCTGCTGGGAAAAGGATCTTGCCCGTCCGATCGCGGGGACGGAAAGACCGGCGATGAAACCAAGAATTGCGACTACGACCAGCATTTCCACTAGGGAGAATCCAAGGCAAAGCGTGGTATAAGGCTTGAAGAATCTTTGTTGGGATTGCACACGATGAAGTGGAGGTAAATTCATGTTGAAAGAGTGGTCATACAGAAGGAAACGTTACCTTTCATTCTGATTCATGGAAAGATTCACTAGGGATAGATCGTTAGGGTGGGGCATTTACGAACTCAAACTTTTTTTGATGAAGGGTCGCCCCAAGAACAGGGAGATTTTGGATTGTTCCTAGGATTGGTTTGTCATGGTTGATATGGAACGTTATTTCCTTCAAAGTCGACTCCCATGAAGAACTTTTATAATCAACGCCTAGAGTCTGAAGGAACCCCACGAAGCACGTCAGTATGGCTCGACTTGTGAACGAACCCGCATCACGGCCCACCGATCCAGCGGCGGTGAACCCTCCGCCTTTTTGCCTACCCATGATTCTGAAGGATTGGCCGGCAGATGCCGCCCCTCCTTTGTATCCTTACCTTCACGGGGGAAGTTGGCAAAGTGGCGACTTCAGTCTCTCACCTGATCCCTTGAGAAGTTATGTATGGGATTCGCGTTTCCTGAGAAATCCGCGCGAACCCTTGCAATGCTACGCAGCGTTACCCATTTCCTGGGCTTTGGAGTCGGGACAAATCGGCGGGTTGGAGACCTTGGGGCAGCCCGGATCCATCCTGAAAATCTCGGGGCCATGTTGCCTGCGGATGGATTTCGGTGTGGAAGCTGCCGCTTGGCTGGAGTTCGAGAGCAACGATCTCCACGGTGACGTGAAACTTTCCGTGAGCGAGTACAACCGGCCCGGTGTGGTCAATGCCGGCCCCAAAAATCCGCTCAAGACCGCAACTCCCGTAAGGGTCGGCCCGCATACCTGGCGCTTACGACTGAACGATCTCTACTATGAGGGGGTTCGCTTTGGCTGGGTCCATGTGAATTCCTGTCATCAACCGTGGCAGTTGCGCAACCTGCGTGCGGTCTGCCAGATCAAACCCGCCAACTACCTCGGTTCTTTTGTCAGTGATCGTCCGCTGCTGGATCGCATCTGGGAGACAGGGGCCTATGCGGTGAAACTCAATCTGCTTGAGGACCATATTGGCGCGATCCTGATGGATCGTGGGGATCGTCACTCCTGGACGGGCGACTCCTTGGTCACCCAAGCGGTTTCGCTCGTCGCCTTCGGTAATTTCGAATTCGTCCGCATGAACACGGAAAGAATGCAGGACGATGAAAACGGTATTAAAACCTATGCCCTTCATTGGATCCGATTGCTGGCCGATTACGTCCTGCGGTCCGGGGACCGGACCTTTTGGGAGAAGCAACTTCCTCGGGTCACAGCGAAACTGGAACGAGTCCTGCAGGTGGCGGACAGCAAGGATTTTCAAGGCTACCCAGCCTTCTGTGGGCATGACGATCGGTTTGGCGGTTTCGTGGAGGACACGCCACCTGCGAACCTCCGCTACTACCAATTCCTAGCGCGTCGGACGGCTCGGGAAGTGCTTGGGCTTATCGATGTTTTTTCCTCTTCCGCGGCGAGTGGGCCTGCGCGGCAAGCGGCAGAGGAGGTGATCAACTTCGTTGACCGACTGCACGCTACCAATCCCGGCGAACTTGGTCTCCATGAAGGTTCAGAAGCCCTACTAGCCGGATCCCTAATCGAACTTCGGCAGCGCAAAGCCCTGGCGGAGCGCATTTATTCCGACCCGATCCGCACAGTGTCATATTCACCCTTCAACGGATACTTTGTGCTTGAAGGAATGGCGGCTGCAGGACAATGGGATGCGGCGAACGCCTTGCTCGACCGCTGCTGGGGCGGGATGTTGCGCCTTGGTGCAACGACATTCTGGGAGAGTTTCCGTGCCGAGTGGGTCGATTGCCTGCAATCCAACGATCCGATCTTTGCCGGCACGCAGGGTCAAACCAGCTTGTGTCATCCTTGGAGCTCTGGCCCGACGAGGTGGCTGAGCGATCACGTCCTCGGCGTGACTCCCGCAACACCTGGATTCGCTACGGTGCAAATTGCTCCGTCCTCCGTCCTGGCTAAGGAGTGTCGTGGCACGGTGCCAACCCCCGTCGGCGAGATTCATGTCGTGCGCGATGGACGGTCTATTCAGGTCGAGCTACCCGAGGGAGTCCGTGGTCGTGGCCCGGCAGGGGAAACGCTGGAGTCCGGCCGGCATGTCTTGGCCGAACCAAATCGTTCGGCGACCGTTTCTTTTGCCTCGACCAAGGTTCATTACGAGTGGGAGTGGTTGCCTGACGGGGATCCAGCTAATCCTCTGAACAGTGATTGGGCTTGGATTGCCTACGCGGCGCGTCCCGATGGCGACGAAACCGGTGGCGGATTGAAAGATTGTGAAGTCAGAATCGTCGCCGACATCGAAGGGGAAATTGTCATGCCTTCATCCCAGCTTGGCGAAGCCGCCTCCCGGAACGGGTTGGCGCGAAGAGAACATTGGCCGGAACCTGCGCGGACCTCCCCTTTGCTTCGTGGCGCGTTGCGTGGCCGAGGTCCGGGTCCCTGCCAGCAAACCGTGAGGGTTCGGCTGCTCGGCGAATTTTCCAAGATCGAAGAAGTTGCGCTCTATTTCGACGACCCGCGCGGCGAGGGGATGATCCTCTCCGTCGAGGTATTTGCAGAACCTGAGCGCTATTTAGTTTTGCCGATAAGGTGTGTGCGGGATTTACGCGGTGGTCGTGTCCTTCGTTTTCGTCCGCAAGGACCATGCCTGTTACGAATTTGTAACCGGATCGACACACCAGATACCGCCCTGAGCGCCATCGCGCTGCGCCGGACCCGAAATAAGTAGCGGTTTGGGGCGTCCTACTGACGTGGAGCTGAGGTGGTTTCGCGGATCACTAGGGAGGTGGAAAAAATTTGGTGGGTGCCGGGTCCCTGCAGCTTGCCTTCGATCCGGTCGAGCAAAGTCTGGCAGGCGGCCTCGGCAATCTGGGGAACTGGCTGGGCGATGGTGGTGAGCGGACGGGGCAGATAAGACGCCATCGGGATATCGTCGAAACCGACCACGGAAACGTCTTCGGGCACGGAAAGGCCTGCATCGAGAAAGCCTCTGATGCAACCAATGGCGGTCAGATCATTGGTGCATACGAAGGCGGTCGCGCGGTTGCTAGCGGAGATCTCTGAGGCCCACCGGCCGGTAGCCACCCGCGCCTCGGACACCTCGTGGCGACAACGTACCCAGTTGTGGTCTTGCAGATTTAGCCCCAGCTTTGCCAATTCCTGGCGGAAAATCGCCACCCGTTCCAGACCATCGCTTCTGTTCGCCAGAGAGTCGACAAAACCGATTGATTGGTGGCCCAACTTGGTTAGATGATCGAGGACTTTGCCTAGGCTGACCTTCCAGTCCGCCTGCAGGGTGTCGACCTGGACATTTGGAAGGGGCGGGCCAATGAGGACTAAGGGGAAGTTCTGCGAAAGTTCTTTTAGACGCAAGGCGTACACGGAAGCATCCACGGACGGAACAATGATGATGCCATCGGTGTTGTGGGAATCCACGTCTGCTAAGATCTTCTCCTCCCTCGCCGGATTCCACTCGGTGTCCTCGATGAGCAGGTCGTTGCCAGCCTGTTCCAATGCCCTTTGGATGTATCGGGCCAGCAGGGCGAAGAGGGGATTGGTGAGGTCTGGCACCACTAGGGTGGCGGCATGAAAGCGGCTTGTTCGTAGTGCCCGGGCCATCCGGTTGGGCCGGTAATCCAACGCCTTGGCCGCTGCCAAGACGCGCTCCCTTGTTTTCTGGGAAGACCAGGAGTCAGGGCGGTTGTTGAGAATACTTGAAACCGTGCTGACCGCCACGCCGGCCTTTTTGGCCACGTTATGAAGAGTCGCGCGTTTGGAGCCAGAGACGATCATCCCACAAAGTAGCAGTCTATTACGCAAGAATCAAAGAAAGGAAAAGGTTTTGAATCCGACTCAGCATCCACCCACCCAACGTGGGGTGGAAAAGAGGCCAAGATCCAGCAAATGGTAATCTTTGCCTGCCTGCGGAGTATTTGGCACATCCCCCCCGTGCCAAAAACTTGCCCATCCGTGTTTGGGCAAAAGGGAGGGTTTGTGCCATGGGCCCAACAAATTGAGCGGCAGACCCGTGACCGTGAGGGTGAACTCTTCTGGATCTTTTGCAGTCAAAGAAACATCAAGACTGGGGCCGTACGTTTGAAGGTTTTGTCGGCCGCAATCGAACTCGAGAACGCTTCCATACCAATCGGCCTTGGATAGAACCACTCGGCCCGCTCCCTTTGGGCGGTGGAATCGATACGAGACTTTACGGTCGTAAAAGGGAAGCCCTTGGGATTTCCAAGAACCAAGGGCCAACGGCCTGGAGACGGGAGCTATCACAAATCCCGGTTCCTCTGGGTGCACAGCAAAGGATCCGAGTAGATAAACCTGATCGATTTCCTGCCGAACATCAAAGGGCTGTGCGACTAGCTCGATGAGATTCTCACCCTCGCGGAGAAGCGGTCCTACTTTCACTCGGGCGATATGGCAATCCAGCCATCTAGAGCTGCTGTCCGTCTTCACAGCCTGGCCGTTCACACGGACCTGCCACTGGTCGGGACACTCGAAGCAAAGGTCGACTTGCCGAAGATCCGTTCCAGGCCCGATCACGAACGGGTAGCGGGCGATGCCGCCGCTATCGGGTGACATCCGGGCGTTGGCCGATAGAAGGTTGTCCCGGTACTGCACCGTCGACGCCCAGCCGTTGGTCTCCATGCCGTTCTTTTCCCAGAAAATCCGGTTCGATTCGTACACCAGCTGCCGGGGAAAACTTTCGCCGCGCACTTCGAGGGCGCAGGTGTTCAGCACAAGAACATTGGGTTCCATGGCGCGCACCTCGAGGAGCTCGATCGGAAGGCCTGGCTTGGAAGAAGAATGCGTAGGAGGCGTAACTTGGACAGGGGCTAGGTGCGGATTTATCCAAAGCACGCCAGCCGAGCCGGCGGAGAGATGAATGGAGCCAGCATAAATTTCCGTCTCTCCGCTTTCGGGATTGAGCCACTGTATGCCGCCGGCTTCGGGGATGGAGATACGCGCGGTCCAATCCTTGGGAGAAGAGTTCACGATCAGGTAGTACGTTCCGTCGTCGCACTCCCGACGCTGATGGGCCACGCCCGTTGGCGGGGCCGGGTCAAATTTCAAGCGAGGAGGGATTTGCCGAAGCACTTCATCTGCCAACTTCTCCAGGCTGGCAACCCATTGAACCGAAAGTTGGTCGGGCCAATGGCTGGTGCGGCCATCTAGGCGGGGGTCGGTGGGCCGAATCCCGAGGATTCGACCACCGGCCTTGGCGAAATCTTGCAAGAGCGTCAGGGTGGCTTGCCGAAGATTTTCTAGGCCCGGCGGAAGCACTATGAGTTCATAATTTTGAAAGCCGAGGTTCAGCTGTTTTTCGGCCACTTTGCCCGACTCGGCCAGTACATACTCATCGCCGACGTCGAAGTCTGCCTGAGCATCTGAGAGCTTCTGCGCAAAATTTCCTGCCGCTTGGCGTAGGGGAATGAAAGCACGCTGGGTGCCTTGGAATACCCCCATGGGATCAGCAACTGCATCTCGGTGCTTTTCGCCTCCCAGACAGTCGGCTTTATCGGCGAGACAGTAGGCGGTGGTCAGGGGATCGATCAGGAGGATACGCTGGTGCGTTGTGCCTCGGGAGGTGATCCAGGAGAGCCGTCCCAGTTCGGCATTGAGCGGCCCCAGGGCCTCAAACCACGGGCTGTGCTCGCTGAAAAACTGGGGGTGATCATTTTTTCTGGCTCCCCGGATGGTGGTAGTCGTGTAGTGCGGGACGAAAAGGTTCACTCCGTGGACGGCGAGGAAACGTCCAATCCTTAGCCAGTCGAGCGGTGTCGAGTCGTGGCCGCCCGCGCCCCAGCATTCGTCCATGACGCGCTTTTTACGGAACTGGTGGGCCACCGACTGAACTTGTTTGAGATAGTACAAGGCGTGAGGTTCCGTGCCGGGAACGGCCGTATCGAAATTCTGGGGATCCCCATAGTCATGTCCCTGGAGAAGAAAGCACTCCAACAGGTCCGTGCCGGGCCAGTCCATCTTGGAAAGGAGATGAATGTGACCTGGGGTGGCGTAGGGGCAAGGCCAGTCGTGTTCAAGATAGTGGCCGGTCGAGGGGATTCCGTTCCGCGTGCACCAATCGGCTACCGGACGAGCGAAGTTTTCAAGGAACAGGTCGTGCAGCGTATCGTAAAAATCAAAACGGGTCGCAGTGCTGGTCGGAGAAGAAAAATACAGATCGGAGAGTTTTTCCTCGAGCGAGTATCCCCGGCGCCGGCGAAACTCGTCCAACACCAGTGGGCTGCAGTGCTGGCCCTTGCCCCATGGGCCGTGGGAGTCGGCGGGTAGGTGAGGCTCGTCGGTGAAGAAGGCAGCGCAGGATTTCCAATTCTTTTCCCCTAGTTCGTCTCGGTAACGCTGGTAGGTGGTCTGGAGAAAGACTTTGGTCGTCTTGGGATCGAGCAGGCTGGTGTAGGAGAAGCCGCCGTGCCAAGGCATCGGGGCCATCGTCTCGAACACAAAGGCACACCAGGAGGAACCCTTAGGTAGGGATTCCCGGGTTACCAGTTGGACGGGAATTTTTTTCTCCACGCGGTACACAGCGATAGCTTCTGCCGGTGGCTCCTCGGGCAGTGTTCCAAATTTTGGAATCAGATATTGCACCACGGTTTCGGGTGCAAGGGCCGGAACATGGCCACCGGCGAATCCGCTGGGGTAAGAGTTCTCGTCGTACAGTGCGGGGACGAGTCCAAGTCTTCGGCACTCGCCGATGCAGTGGCGGATGATCTCAAACCAGCGGGGGGAAAGATATTCCGTGATCAGCCCTGGGCGCGGATGCAGGAATACACCTCCGTAACCGACACGTGCCAGATTTTCCAACAGTTCCGTGAGACGAGCCTCGCCGGATCCCGGGAGGTATTCATCGTTCAGGACGAACAAGGGCCAAGGCCGGAATTCAGTCGGCGGGTTGGCAAATCCGGACAAGGTGGCAGTAGACATACTCATTCCCCTAAAGAGGTCTACCTTGACCCGGCTTCACTAGGAAATCCTCTTCGTTTTTTATGGCCAGAGATTTCCCGTCCGGAAACCGTAGTTGCAAGGGCGCTGGGGTGGAAACTCGGCAACGGATGCCAGTTTGCTCCCGCTGCCAAGAGACATCGATCCATCCCCCCTGAGGGTGCGGAAGGCGTCCAACCGCGCGGGGCAGTGAACCGGGTTCGAGCCTGAAATCGTAATGCGCCTCGCCGAGGTCGAAGCGGGGATGCAATCCCAGCCCATATCTAGAAAGTTGCCACGTCG
>JBIKNP010000040.1:0-4655 GCA_044358595.1 Methylacidiphilales bacterium | reverse complement strand
GGGACAGGTTTGGGCTGAGGGGTAGGTTGAATGCGGCGAGGGGGGCCTGACCGGAACATATAGGTATCCTATCAGCGGAGAGTTGCGCGAGGAAGAGGGGCGAGGAGTGGGTTGATTCAGGCTTGGGTGCGGTTGAATTTACGGCATATTGCCGTAATGGCGGTCAAGCTAACGGGACATCAGATTGAGGTTGTGCTCTCTACCTTGGACGGGTGGAAGCAGGAAGGCGGTCAGATTTTGAAGGAGTACCATTTTTCTGATTTCATTTCGGCTTCGATGTTTGTCACGGGGGCTAATTTGGAGGCGGAAAAAGCCAATCATCATCCCGAGTTGTTGCATCGGTACCAGAAAGTGAAGATTCAGTTGAGCACGCACGACGTGGGGGGGATTAGTGAGCTGGATTTGCGGATGGCAAAGAAACTCGATGGCCGGGCGAAGTCCCTGCAGTCTGTGGAGTAACTCGATGGCCAAAAAAGCGCTGATTACAGGAATCACGGGTCAGGATGGCTCCTATTTGGCGGAGCTTCTGTTGCAAAAGGGGTATGAGGTCCATGGAATTATCCGCCGATCCTCGAGTTTCAATACAGAGCGGTTGGATGGAATTTACCGGGATCGGCATGAGAAAGGGGCGAAGATCTTTTTGCATTTCGGGGATCTGAGCGATCCAAGCTCGATGATCAAAATTCTCGGGGAGACGCAACCGGATGAGATTTATAATTTGGCGGCCCAGAGCCATGTGAGGGTGAGTTTTGATATTCCGGAGTTCACGGGGGACGTCACGGGATTGGGCACAGTTCGGTTGCTCGATGCGATGCGGGAGGTCACTCCGAAGGCGAGATTTTATCAGGCTTCGAGTTCGGAGATGTATGGGTTGGTTCAGGAAGTGCCGCAAAAGGAGACCACTCCATTTTATCCGCGGAGTCCGTATGCGGTGGCCAAGGTGTATTCGTACTGGATCACGGTGAACTACCGGGAAAGCTACGGCTTGCATGCATCGAACGGAATCTTGTTTAATCACGAGAGTCCGCGTCGTGGGGAGACCTTTGTAACCCGTAAGATTACGAGGGCGGTAGCGAGGATTCATGCGGGACTTCAAGAGAAGCTCTTCCTCGGGAATCTGGAATCAAAACGGGATTGGGGATACGCCCCGGAGTATGTGGAGGGGATGTGGCGGATGTTGCAGCAGGAGAAGCCGGACGATTATGTTTTGGCAACTGGGGAAACGCACAGCGTTCAGGAGTTCGTCGAAGTGGCGTTTGCCCGAGCGAAGTTGGATTGGAAGAAGCACGTGGCATTCGATGAGCGGTATTTGAGGCCGGCGGAGGTGGATCTTCTGATTGGAGATGCTTCAAAAGCGAAGAAGCAGCTGGGGTGGGTGCCGAAGGTGAAGTTCAAGGAGCTGACGGAGATCATGGTGGATGCGGACATTGAGCAGTTGGCGGAGGAGCGGGCAGGGAAGCGGATTCGGGATTAACGATGAAGATCTTCGTGGCCGGTCACCGTGGGATGGTGGGCTCGGCTGTGGTCAGGGCCCTGGAGAAAAAGGGCGGATATCAGATTTTGACCCGAACAAGAGCGGAGCTGGATTTGACGGATCCCAAGGCTGTCTCGAACTGGTTTGAGAGGGAAAAGCCCGACCAGGTGATTGACGCGGCCGCTCGGGTAGGTGGGATTTTAGAGAATTCAAAGCGTCCGGTGGAATTCTTATTGGAGAATCTACGGATGCAGAACAATTTAATGGAATCGGCCTTTGGGAATGGTTGTCGCAAATTTCTTTTTTTGGGGAGCTCCTGCATTTATCCGAAGCATGCGGAACAACCGATTCGGGAGGAGTCGTTGCTGAGCGGGCCTCTAGAGCCCACCAACGATGCATATGCACTGGCGAAAATTACCGGTGTGAGATTGGCTCAGGCGTATCGGGACGAGTATGGGAAGAGCGCGATTTCGGCGATGCCGACGAATTTATATGGTCCGGGAGATAATTTTGATCCGGAGAGTTCCCATGCTTTGCCTGGGATGATGACAAAGTTTCATCGGGCCAAGGTTCGGGGCGAGAAGGAGGTGGTGTTGTGGGGTACGGGCTCGCCGAGAAGGGAATGGTTATATGTGGAGGATTTGGCGGACGGATTAATGATGTTGTTGGAGAAGTATGATGGGCGGGAGATTGTGAATGTGGGAGTGGGGGAAGACTCGACGATTCGGGAGTTAGCGGAAAAGGTAAGAAAGGGAGTTGGTTTTGATGGAAAGATACGATGGGACGAGAGTAAGCCGGACGGAACGCCTCGGAAACTTTTAGATGTGACGAAGGTACGGGGAATGGGTTGGAAACCGAAGGTAACGATTGAGGATGGAATTACCGCAACCTACGACTGGTTTTTGAAGAACGCTCCTGAGGCGAAAGGCTGAACGAGTAGAAGTAGCCCTGCCGAGACACACTATTATTAGAATTCAACAAGACGGAAGAAGGCACGAGGGTGCTCCAACGTTAGAGAGGTTTCCTTCACTGTTCCGTCGCCATCAATGAAGTCAACGACCACCGAATCCCAGGCACCAGAGGATAGATCCGTGGAAACCTGCAAGTCGTACAAAAAATTCAATCTTGAAAGAAAACTGATCACGACCTGCCCGTTTTCCATGCGGATGGACAACTGGGGTGGTGGGAGGGCTTGAAAAATGATTGTCTTTTCCTGGCTTGCCACCAATCCGCTGTTTGGATTTGGATCCACGGCTCGAAATGTTATGGAATAGCTGCCCGGCGTATCCATGGTGAATGCTCGCCCATGCTGATGGCTTTCCCCGAAATAAATGACGGGGAATGAGGGCACAATCCCTTGCCCCAAGGTCCAGCCCGTTGTCCTTGACCATGTCGGCCCCAGGGCATCGGCTTCCCAGAAAGAAAACGAGCCTCCCAGGGGGCCTAACACCGACGTGATTTCGATCCAAGGATCGGCATCAATCCCGGTGGTGAAGGAAAGTTCGCAGGCAAAATAACCTCCCGGGAATTGAGGTAAATAAGCGCTAAAGGGTTCCCCGCGGGGGATGTAGAGGGACTCCTGATAGTTGGGGCCCAGAAGGAAGAGGCGCTGCGGTTTGGTCGGATCAAGCCCAACGTCCACATGGTCATGGGCACGTAGAAGGCTCACGGAAAGCAGAAAAAGGCACAGAAGGATTTTCACGGTACCAGAAACCTTGGGTTCGTGAAGGCTAAGCGACTGCGGGCCTCGTTGGAGCTGAGGCTCTCCACATGGCCGTCGATGAAAAGGTAGTTGGCTTTGCTGCCGTGGGCGGTGGTGTTGACCTCACCTTCAAAAGCCGCCATGGAAATTCTGCCGCGACTCCCCAGAGATCCGCGAAAATGAAAATGATCCAGGGTGATGCCGCCGGCTTGTTTCTCCGCGAGAACAATCGTGGTCGACGGCTGGGCAACTCTTGCCACTGGAATTCCCTCCCCAGTATCGGGTGCTACAAGCATGTCATTCCAGCCGTAGGTGACCTTGATTGTTTCGGGATAGCCTTGCAGGGCGGGGCATCGTCCAATGAAGTTTGTCCCGAGAAAGGCCCCGAGGGAATTTGTCCAAGAGATCTGCTGTCCGTGATCTACGCTGGGCATCCTGCCTCCGCTCTCACCCGTGAACATTTGGATAGCCGTTCCGACCTGACGAAGATCGTTCAGGCAGCGGGTGGTTCGCGTTTTTTCGGTTGCCCCACGTGTGGCTGCGAGGCCGAAGGTCGAAAGGATCGTGACAATGGTCACAACGGTCAACAATTCGACCAGCGTGAAGGCTGGTTGTTTTGTAGAAGATCGTTTCATAAAAAAGCAGAAAGCCCTGCCTTCCCTTTCAAGAAGGCAGGGTTTCCATGGGGAGTTAGCCTTTCCGCCTCCGGAGCATGGCTAGGATGGCCCCTCCGCCGACCAAGAGGGAGCCGGTGGAGGGTTCCGGAACCAGAGCGGCGGTGACAGTCACGCCGTATGTGGGGAATGTGCTCGGACCTGTTTCGACTGACTGGAGCCCATAGTTGGCTCCCCCGACGAAGAAGGAGTAGTCGCCCGCTGCCAAACCGGAGAAGGTGGCGGTGACGAATCCGTCCGCCGTGCCGTCGCCAACAATACCGGCTGCGTTGCCGAAGTTGGCGAAGGTGCCGTCGGCGGCATGGCCAATGTAGGTGAACGAGGCGAGGCGGGGCTCGATCAGGATGCCGCTGGCGGAAACGCCGGCGGTGTTGTAGGTCGGGTCGTTGCCGATGGACCAGTTGCCCAGGGAGCGAAAGGAACCCTCTTTGCCGCTACCACCGAGGCCGGAGCCGTTGCCGCTTCCAAACTGATCTACCAACGACTGGATAGACAGCGCAGCGCGATCGTGGGCGAGCGCCTCTGTGCGGTATTCCGAGCCCTGCTGGACGCCTTCATTGTTGGCCCGCTGAGCTAGTCCCGAGAACAGGGAGAAGGCCGGCAGGAAGGTGCCGTTGGGGCCGGTGCCAAGCAGATTACGCTCGGCGGTGATCCTGACGCTCTGATCCGCAGTGAGCGGATTTGCCAACGTGAAGCGGAAAAAACGACCGCGGTGGCTGTCGCCCCAGTCCGTATCAGTGGCGTCGGCCCAGCCGAAACCGCTGGAGACGGCCTGATTGGTGATTGAGGCGTCGGTGCTGATGAT